>SYEM01000329.1 GCA_005801385.1 Verrucomicrobiales bacterium
AGGGCCCAGATTCGGTCGCTTTCGGGGGACTCCTCGGGTGCCGTTTCCGATCTTTCCGAAGGAATCCGTCTGAACCCCAAGTCAGCCCTGCTGCACCAGGATCGAGCCATGGAGCGGTTCAAGATGGGACAGATCCCGGAATGTCTGCAGGACTTCGACCGCGCCAACGAGCTGAGTCCGGACCTCGTGCCCTACAATTGGCAGCGCGGCATTGCCCTCTACTACGGACGCCGCTATTCGGATGGCCGGAAACAGTTCGAGGCCCATCGCGCGGTGAATGCCAACGATGTGGAGAACGCCGTCTGGCATTTTCTGTGTGTCGCCCGCCAGGAGGGGACCAACGCCGCCGTGAAGGTCTACATGGACATCAGCGGGGACAGCCGCATCCCCATGGCCGAGATCCACGAGTTGTTCAAGGGCGAGGCTCCGGAGGCTGAGGTCCTCGAGGCTGCGGAATCTGCCCCCGAGGATCCCCGGGAGAAGCGCCAAGCCCGCTTCTACGCCCACCTCTACATCGGATTGTATGAGGATCTCCTGGGTCGTGCCGACTCCGCCCGGGAACATCTCCGCAAGGCCGTTGCCCTGTCGGGTTCGCGCGACTACATGGGCCAGGTGGCCCGAGTGCACCTGAACCGTCTGATTCCGCCCCCAACCACGCCCCTCTCTCCTTCGAAGCCATGACTGATCGTCGCCCCAGCGATTCCGATTCCGATTCTGCAGGCCGTCGCCCTCCCAAGCGGGGAGAGCCTTGGCCGAAACGTTTCACCTTCACCCCTGATGGGGGTATGCGGTTTGAAAAGGCGGACTCGGGGCGTCCCCCCAGATCCTCGGGACCGCGTCGCCCCTTTCCGCCGCGCCCGGGATTCCGTCCAGGTCCAGGTCGTCCGCCTGGCCGTCCCGGTCCAGGCCGCCCACCCTTCCAGGAGGGTCCCGACCGTCCGTTCCGTGGGGAGAGGGAACGACCTCCCTTCAGGGGGGGGGCGGGGCCCCGGTTCGGAGGCCGTTTTTCCGATGAGGGTGGAGCGTCACGACCTGCCCCTCGTGGACCCAGGGAGGGTCGTCCATTCCCGAGGACCGGTGGTCCTAGGGGAGAGGCTCCGGATTCGGATCCTCGGGGCAAGACCTGGGTTCCCCCTCGCGAGTTTCGTGGTCCCCGTCCGGGTGGACCGGATCGTCGTCTGGATCGTCCCCCCCGGGACTTCCGTGGGCCGCGTTCCTGGAATGAGGGACCCGCATCACGAGGTCCTGGACGCGGGTCCTGGGGTGGGCGTCCTGACCGTGCGCCTCGGGTGTTCGATGGCCCAGGCCCGAGATTACCAAGAAGCCCGATGGCTCGCCCGCAGCGGGACCCCTTGGTTGCTCCGCTCCGCTCCGCAGACGTGCCCCCGGAACCGCAGATGGAAAGCGAGGTCACGCCGACCCGGATGGAACTTGTCGAGCGCATCCTTTCGAAGGCGACTCCCACGATTCCTGCCGACCTTCTCCTCCGCCAGACCCTGGCCCGTCGAAAACAGCTCAGCCGTGGGGATGGGGCATGGGTCAGCCGTGCCGTGTTCAGCATCTTCAGGTGGAAGCCTTGGCTGGATGCGACGCCGCCGTCGAACGCCCAGATCGATCAAGCGTTGGCCCTCGCCGATGATTTTGCGATCAATCCCTCCCACCTCCCGGACGAGGACTTGGCCAAGGCGGTTCCAGCTTGGACCAACGAGGTGATGGAGACCCCCGCGGCATGGCTGCGATCGCTCCAGGCGGAACCGGTTCTTTGGTTGAGAACCCGGATGGAGCACACCGCGACGGTGATGGAGACCCTGGGGAATTGCGACCGACCTTCCTTTGCGGCTTTCCCGCAGGCCTGCCGGTATGGCGGGGAGGAGGACCTGTTCCGGCATCCGCTCTTCCAGTCCGGTGCATTCGAGATCCAGGACCTTGCCTCCCAGGCGGTGGGACGGGTCTGTGCACCCCAGTCCGGGGAGACGTGGTGGGATGCCTGTGCGGGGGAAGGGGGCAAGACGCTGCATCTTTCCGATCTGATGGGGGGCAAGGGGCTGGTCTGGTCCAGCGATCGTGCCGAGTGGCGGCTCCAGCGTCTCAAGCAGCGGGCGGCCCGTTCCGGATGCTTCAACTATCGATCCGTCGTCTGGAATGGCGGTCCGAAACCGCCCACGAAAACGATCTTCGACGGAGTCCTCGTGGATGCTCCCTGCTCTGGAATCGGGACCTGGGGACGGAACCCCCATGCCCGCTGGTCAACACGCCGCGAAGACGTCGAGGAGTTGGCCGTTGTCCAACGGTCCCTACTGGACCATGTCGCCGGCTCGATCCGTCCCGGTGGGCGACTCGTCTACGCGGTGTGTACGCTCTCCCGCGCCGAGACCGCCGGGGTGGCCGATGCCTTCATGGCGGCCCATCCCGAGTTTGAGCCCCTCGACGTGGTCAATCCCTTCGCCCCGGAACAGGCCCGTTCCTCTCGGCTTCTGCTCTGGCCGCAGGACACCGGAGGCAACGGCATGTTCATCGCCGTCTGGAAACGGCGCGAGGGTTGAGTGACCCTCTTTTTCCCGATTCCAAGTCGAAACGGGTCCCATGCCGCAGTTCTTCGACACGCACGCCCACCTCGATTTCGAAGAGTTCCGCCCGGATCTGCCCGCCGTCCTGGATCGAGCCCGGGCCGTCGGTGTCAACCGCTTCGTCTCCATCGGGACCGATCTTGCAGCAAGCCGGCGTGCACTCGCCATCGCCGAGACCCATCAGGGTGTGTTTGCCGTGGCGGGATGGCATCCAGGCCATGCGGAGGAGGCGCCTCCGGACATCCGCGCCGAGTTGAAGGCCTTGGCCTCCCACGCGAGGATCGTTGCGATCGGTGAATGCGGGCTCGACTTCCACCGGCTGCCATCCCG
Source organism: Verrucomicrobiales bacterium (assembly GCA_005801385.1). Lineage (GTDB taxonomy): Bacteria > Verrucomicrobiota > Verrucomicrobiia > Limisphaerales > UBA9464 > UBA9464. The sequence goes on from SYEM01000329.1 coordinate 2,898, forward strand.
GATGGGGCAGGGTACCGTGTATGACGACGCACGGATCCGGGAACGCCAGGCAGACCTTTTTGTCCAGCAACTCGAGGTCGCCTCGGAGCTGGGATTGAATGTCGTGATCCACACCCGGGATTCCTTTGCGGAGACCGTCGACCTGTTCCGCCCCTATGCGTCACGGGTGCGGGCGGTCTTCCACTGCTTTGTCGGGACCCCCGCGGAGATGGAGGTGGTCCTTGGGATGGGATCTCTGGTCAGCTACACGGGGATTGTCACCTTCAAGAACGGGAGTGCCGTCCGCGAGACCCTTGCGGCGACGCCGATGGACGGCTTCATGCTGGAGACGGACTGCCCGTTCCTTGCGCCGGTTCCGCACCGCGGGCGCCGTTGTGAACCGGCTTTCATTGCGGACCTCGCCTCAACGGTGGCCGGGTTGAAGCACTGCAGTCCCGAGGAGCTGGGTACCACCACGTGTGCGACGTCCCGATCCTTCTTCCAGGGGATCTCCTGAGTGTCGCCAAGGGGAATCCCCCAAATTGGAAAGCCGCCTCCCCGCAGGGTGTCTGCGGAGGGCGGCTTGAGTCCCGGTTTGGTTTCCCGGCTTTCCTCGGACGTCTCCGATGGATTCAGGCGGGGCGTCCCGACTTCGAACCTTCCTTGGTGACAGGCACTCGGACGTGACTTCCACCCGTGTCGATGTCCTGTTCGACGAGGTGCTGGACGTACGCGCTGAAGCTCCTGTAACGGAGGCTCAGGCGACGGTCGTTTGCCGACTCATAGAGATCGGCGGGCATTGAAATGGAAACCTTTGTGGAACTGTTGTTCATGGAAGGATGCGACTGGAAACTCTTTGAGAACTCCTGCTTCTAATGGACCGGCGCGTTTTTTGACCGATGACCTGGATGGCAGTGACATCTGGCGTTATATCGATGTGGTTGAAAGGGGGGGCGTTTCAATCAAAAACAAAATTTTTTCGTGAGATTGCGAAAAGTCGTTAAACAGTCTGGCGGTCAAATGCTCCATGCGATTTTTGCTGAAATGTTCGGATATCCAGCGAGGTGCAAAGAGAACGGAATCCGCACCACGGATCTTGGATGGTATCGGTCTTTAACCTTGCGAATCAGGGTGGCCTAGTGCCGATCGACGATGGGATTCCTGCAAACGAACGCTGGTCCCCAACGGCACGTCACGTCACACTTGGATTTCACTCGATGGGCGGGGTCCGTCGTCGAGCCCATGGCAACCGAGATGGCTTCGAAAAGCATGATGCTGAGGCAGTTCCTGTTGGAGATGGCCCGTAACCCGATCCAGATGGGGGCGATCTGGCCGAGTTCCCCCGCCTTGGCACGCACGATGACCCGATGGCTTCCCGAGAGTTCAAGTCATCCGATCGTCGAGCTGGGTCCGGGAACCGGGATCCTGACCCAGGAGCTGCTGTCGGCAGGGGTCCAGCCGGAGCGGCTTGTCGCGATCGAGAAATCCCCAGAGCTGGTCCGGCTCCTCAATGGGCGGTTCCCAAGGGTGAGGGTTCTTCTTGGGGATGCGTTGCATTTGGAGGACCTTCTCCTTGGTGAAAAGGCAGGCGCGGTCTTCTCCGGACTCCCTCTCAAGATCTTCAAGCCCGACCAGGTGCGTCGATTGGCGGACCAGATCCACGGATGCCTGCTGCCGGATGCTCCGTGGGTCCAGTTCAGCTATCAGCTAATGAGCAGCCGGGCCCCTGCCCCTTTCTTTCGCGTCACCGCCTCAAAGATGGTGTGGCAGAATCTCCCTCCGGCAAAGGTGAGCGTCTACCGGTCCGTCCGAGCGACGGTCTGACCCGGTTGCGATGGCTTTCTGGATGCGGGTGTCTGCGTTCCTGGCCCTGTGCCAAGGCCGGTCTCACCAGAGGAAGGAAGTCTGGGTCGCCAACGGGGTTTCCCCCCGTCTCAACTCCACCTTCCACGCCAGCACCTGTCCGTTGTCTGTGAACAACTTCCCGTCATAGGGAACCGCGGACCATCGATTCCATCTGCGATTCCCCTGGATGGGTGCCGTAAGTTCCAGAGGGTCATTCGGGTTTCGTCCTGCGGTCTTCAGCCAGACCTTGAGCACGAGCTCCTTGGCGGGAACACCCTTGGCCTTCCATTGGATGTTGAATCGCATGCCCGATACCTGGCTGGGGTCCTTCCGGAGTTGGCCCTGGTAGGCATCCCTCTGGAAGAGGCCCGGAGCAAGGGAAGCCCGACCCCTGAGATCCAGAAGATGGGGGAGGACTTTGACGATGGAGGCCTCTTCAGCCACCAGAAGGGTGGCCGTCGTGAGGGTGAGAAGAACCCACACGATCAGGGGGCGGGAGAGGGTCACGGCTGGAAACGGGGGGGGGCTGGCCGGTTGTCCCGGAGAATGCGTTGGGATGGAGAGGTCTGGGGCGGACTCAGGAATCCAGAGCCAGCCGACGGTGCGGGCAGGCTGAAGGTAGACGGCGGTGCTGACAGACCCGATCTGCCGGCTCGGAGATCCAGGTTCGGTGTCTCGTTCCCTGGGCCGGCAAGCCCACTGCCTGGCCTGGAGGCGGCAGGGGAGATACCCACAGGACCGAAGGCATCGACCCGCATCTCCCGTCCACGACCGAAGGTTGAGGGCTCAGGAGCCTCGGACGATCGCAGGAGTCCACCACCTCCGGTCACCTGCTGATAGCGCTCGATCCGCTGGCGGCTGAGGTCGTCGACCAAGGAACCCCGTCCACCTAGATTTGATGGGGTCGACCGGAGGTTTTCGGGCCGTGGATCGGATTCTGAACCAACCTTGCCCCCCGATGAGGCGCCTGTCTTGGAAAGACGTTGCTCAAGGGTGTTGCCTTTCTCCGGATCCAGCTGCTTCTGGAAGGACTGGGTGAGATCGGTGGACTCTCCGGGCGGGTCTTTTTTTTCGTCGCTGTCACGGATGTCTTCTTCACCGTCGTCCTGCTTCCTTCCGCGTTCGTCTCGGTCGGTTGGATCACCCTGTCTATCCCGGTCCAAATATCCCCTGTCGGCGCGTGTCCTATTGTCGTCGGTTCCATTGTCCCGGGTGGAGGTGTTCCTCGCCGCTTCGGCATCGTTCTTGAGCCTGCGCTCCAAAGCCGTTCGCGGCTTCCGGGGGCCGATGGACAGCGTTTCATCCGCTGCGTTGGCTCCCTTGTCGAAGGAGCGCAACTCCTTCCTCCCATTGTCGCTGGAGGGATCGGTCAGCAGGAAGTTCCTCTTCTTGTCGAGCCGTTCGAAGAGCTCCAGCTGCTTTCGGGCGTCGGGGAGGACCGGATCCACCTGCGGGATGGACTCGGTGGCTTTCCCGTCGATGACGCCTCCCATTGAACTGCCGTCCAGCGAGCGGAATGAGGGCAGTTTCTTGCGGTTGGGGAGCTCCGCCGGACCTTTTCGGTTCGATGGGGTTGAAACCTGCGCCGGTTCGCCGGCGATCACTGCGGTGCCAATGGTCCCCGTGATGAGGAGGCAGGCCGTCCACAGCCTGATTCGCGGGAGAGGCTCTGTCATTGTTCTGACACTGAACCGCGCCGTGTGGCGCGTCAAAGACAGATGCTGATCCCACCCGGAATCAGCCCAGTCTCTCCCGAAGGGTCTGGGCCACTTGGATGAACGGCCGTCCTGCTGGCCCTGTGGGGTCCGATACCACGGCAGGCACCCCGCGGTCGCCGCCTTCCCGGACGGCTGGAAGGATCGGAATCTCACCGAGGAACGGGATGCCTTTGCGTTGGGCCTCCATCGCGCCTCCGCCATGGCCGAAGATCTCGACACGCGATCCATCCGGAGCGGTGAAGTAGCTCATGTTCTCGATGAGACCGAGCAGCGGGACGTTGACCTTTTCAAACATGGCCATGCCTTTGCGGACGACCCCAATCGAGGCCTGCTGGGGCGTTGTCACGATCACTCCTCCATCCAGAGGCACGATCTGACACAGGGAAAGCTGGGCATCCCCGGTGCCCGGCGGAAGATCCACCAGCAGATAATCCAACTCACCCCAGTCCACCTGATGGATGAACTGCTGCATCGTCTTCTGGATCATGGGGCCACGCCAGATGACCGGTTGGTCGTCTGGGATGAGAAAGCCCATGCTCATCAGGCGAACTCCGTGGGCGAACGGAGGGATCAGATGCTCCTCATCGGTAATCTCGGGTCGGTGCTGAACCCCCATCATCAGCGGAATGCTGGGACCGTAGATGTCACCATCGAGGAGCCCCACCCGGGCTCCAATGTGACGGAGAGCACAGGCGAGGTTCACCGAACAGGTGGACTTTCCCACGCCACCCTTGCCCGATGCCACGGCGATGACGCGTTTGATGTGGGGCAGGCGGTTCTTGGCGACTGGCCCCGGGGGCGTCGGAGTTCCCGTGGGAACCTTGACCTGGACATGGGCATCCACGAGGCCTGGAATCCCGTCCCTGAGTGCCAGCCGAGCCGCGTCCGCGATCTGTTCCCCGACCTCCGGACTGGGGGACGTGAGCTCGATGAGGACACCGACGGCGTCGGTCTCGGTCTGGATCTCCTTCACCAGGCCGAACGAGACGATGTCGCGGCTGTATCCGGGATATTTGACGGTCTTGAGGATGTGCAGGACTGCCTCTTTGGAAATCATGGGATGGCGTTTAACTGGGGGGTACGGATGGTTGCCGTCTCGTGCGATTGGACCTAGTGGGCGGACTTTCCCGAGACGTCCGCTGCATGCTGACTGAAGGATTTTCCGCGGCCCGTGGGTCGGATGACGGAGTCGATGATACCCCGTTGGAACTCGTCCCACATCGGAGACATGCCCCGGAGTTTTTCCACGATCCTCGCAAAGGTCTGCACGACATAGTCGACATCCTCGACCGAGGTGTCCCTGCCGAGTGTCATGATGATGTTGCCTTGGGCCAGCGCGTGGTCGAGTCCGATCGCGGCCAGGACGTGGGAGATCTTCAGGGACTTGCTGACGCAGCTGGATCCGCTGGCCACAGCGATCCCATTGAGATCACACAGCAGGAGCTGGCCCTCGCCCTCGATGAATTCGGTGGAGATGTTGAGGTTGGTGGAAATCCGGTCAGGTCCGGGGCGTGGGCCATTGAGCTTGATGAACCCGACGTGTTTCTCCAGTCCGTCCCAGAGGCGGACCTGCAGTTCCCGGGTATGGGCGATCCTGGCCTCGAGATCCCTCCGGGCCACTTCCGCCGCCACGCCGGCACCGACAATCGCGGGCACGTTCTCCGTTCCGGCGCGGCGCCCTCCTTCCTGGACGCCGCCGTGGATGATGGACACGAGGCGCGCCTTCTTGTTCCGGTAGAGGACACCCACTCCCTTGGGACCGTAGAACCGGTGGGGAGAAAAGCTGACTAAGGCCGCACCCCAGGCATCGACGTCGATCGGCAGCCAGCCCGCGCTGGCCTCGCAGTCCACGTAGAGAGGCACGCCCTTCTCGGAACAAATGCGTCCCACCTCGGCGACAGGCTGTATCGTGCCGATGTCGTGATTCACATGGTGAACCGCGACGAGGACAGTCTGGGGGGTGATGGCATCCCGGAGTTCCTGGAGCCGGAGGTGGCCCTCGGCATCGACCCCCACCCGGGTGCAGGTCCAGCCCTGTTTCTCGAGGAACTCGACGGAGTTGATGACGCTGGGATGTTCCGTGGCGCAGACGACCAGGTGCTTTCCGCGGCGTTCATTGGCGTAGGCAACCCCCTTGATGGCGAGGTTGGCCGATTCCGTGCCGTCGGAGGTGAAGAAGATCTCGTCAGGGCTCCCTGCGTGGATCAGGGCGGCCATCTGTTCCCGCGAATGCTTCAGAGCCTCGCGAACACGGAGTCCATGTTCATGAAGGGAGGAAGGGTTCCCGAACCATTCCGTGAAGAACGGCTTCATGGCCTCGAAGGCCTCGGGCAGGAGTGGCGTGGCAGCCTGGTGGTCGAGATAGACGTGACGCATGGGGTCGAGGATAGCCTTCAATCGGTGGGAGGCGAACCTGATGCCGGGCGCGCGTTCCAGGAACGAAAAATCCGCGGCGGCACGGGATCCCGTGGGCCGCGGAGGATTTGGACGGGTCCGCTCAGGCGGCGGCCGGCATCGGCGTCTGCAGTTTCGAGGCCGTCTCCGGATGCTTCCGGATGTAGTCCTCGAGGGCAGCCTTGAGGGCCTCTTCGGCCAGGACGGAGCAGTGGATCTTGACCGGCGGCAGACCGCCGAGGGCGTCGACGACCTCCTGGTTCGTGAAGTTCATCGCCTCATCGATGCTGCGGCCCTTGATGAGCTCGGTGGCCATGCTGGAGCTGGCGATGGCGGATCCACAGCCGAAGGTCTTGAACCGGGCATCCTCGATCTTCCCGTCCTTGATCTTCAGGCTGATCTTCATGATGTCGCCACAGGCGGCGGCACCCACCTCGCCCACGCCATCGGCATCCTTCAGGTCGCCCATGTTGCGGGGGTGCATGAAGTGGTCCATCACGATGGAATTATAAAGGGTGTAGGTTTCGCTCATGGTTCAACAGTTAGGATGAAAGTTTCAGGGTTCGCGACCGCTTTGGCTTCGTCGCCGCTGCGGTCTGTGGATGCTTCGGACCCGACCGCGCCGTCCGTGCCTGATGCTCGACGAATGAGGTGTGACGATGGGTGAGTTCCGCCACGGAGGTCCGACCAAAGACCTCCTTCACCCGGTCCTGGGCCTCCGAGAAGAGCCCACACAGGGCACAGCCCTCCCGATGGGTGCAGTCGGAGTCGGTCTCGAGACACCGCTGGAGGGCGATGGGGCCCTCGACCGCCTCGATGACCTCCAGCACCGTTATTTCGTCTGGGGTCCGAACCAGCGAAAATCCGCCACCGGAACCCCGGGCTGACTTCACGATCCCGGCCCTCGAAAGACTCTGGAAGATCTTGCCCAGGAATGAGGCAGGAACGCCCTCCTCATGAGCCAGAACATCCACCATTTCGACCGACCCGGCTGGGCGACGCGAGAGGGCCAGAAGGCCCAACATCGCATATTCGCTCGCTCGGGTGATTTGCATCGGTGAACAGGATCAATTGATCCTGTTGGGAGCCAACCTATTCGGGTCGCCCCAGCTGTCAATCCGTGAAGCGGAGGAATTAGGTCTGATTTGAATCCGGCCGTGAAAACGGGTCACGGACGGCGGGTCGAGGAGTGGTCCCGGAGCCAGTCCCAATCGGTCGTCGGCTCGGCCAGGAAGATGCCGCCGGCACCGCCCTTGACGTTGGGTCTCAGGGTGGAACCCGCTCCGGAGGTGACCTGCCACCGGTGGCTTTCAACATGTCCGTCGGCAAAGGCGAGGTTGGCGGAACCCTGGTGGTGGCTGGCCGGCAGATTCCCCCATTTCGGGGCCTCCTCGAGCCGGTTCATGAAGAATCCGTCGTTGATCGTGTCTGGGTGCTCGTCGAGGAAGACGAAGATCGTGGAGGGGTTCTGGACGTCCGCCTCGCGGAAGCACTGCTGGAAGGATGGGTTGAACCGGTTGGTCAGCTCACCGGGATCGCCGACGAGCGAGTTCATCGAGAAGCTCCGGGTCCGGAGACCCACGGTGCTGCGGGAGAGGTCGGAAGGGCACTTGAAGACGGCGATGGAGCGTCCCAGGTGGTTTCCAAGCTTGGCCTCCGTCAGGTAGGCTGTGTTCGTGTTCTCCTCGGAGTCATCCCAGTTGAGCACGTGGTTCACCCAGTTGTTCCGGCGTGCGCGGGTTTCCCCAACACCGTGGTTGTTCACGAGCCGGTCATTCTGGTCATCGGCGTAGAGCTTCCATCCGAGGTGGAGCTGCTTGAGGTTGGCCTGGCAGGCCGCCCCTTGGGCCCTTGACTTGGCCCGTCCCAGGGCAGGCAGGAGCATGCCGGCGAGAATCGCGATGATCGCGATCACCACCAGGAGTTCGATCAGGGTGAACGCCGTCGCCGTGGTGCCGGCGTGTGCCCGCCCGGAGGATGCCGTGTTCATTCGAGCGAGATCATGGCCTTGATGACGCCCGACTCCGGCTTGAGGTACTTCGGGAACTCCCCGGCGACATCCGTGAACGGCACCCGATGGGTGATCCACGGCCGGGTGTCGAGCTGGCCGGATCCGATCAAGGAGATGATTCGGGTGAAGTCCCGTGGGAGGGCGTTGCGGCTGGCGAGCAGGGTCAACTCCCGACGGTGGAGGATGGGGGCATGGGGAAAGGTCAGCTCAGCCTGGGTGATGCCGACGTAGATCAGCCGGCCGGCGAAGGCGCAGAACCGGAGGGCCTCGCTCATCGATCGATGGGATCCCGTGGCATCGATCACGACATGGGCGAGTTCCCCTCCCGTCAGGCCAGCCAGTGCCTCGACGTCCTCGGCGCCCCCGGATGCCAGCAGGGTGTCGGGTATTCCCATCCGCTCACGCACGAACGCGAGTCGCTGGGAGTTCATGTCGAGGACGATCGTCCTGGCGCCGGCCAGCTTGGTGAATTCCATGGCGGCGAGTCCGATCGGACCCGCACCGATGACGAGGGCCGTCTCGCCCGGTTTCAGGCCGCTCCGGTCCACCGCGTGGCATCCGATGGCGAGGGTTTCCACAAGGGCTGCCTGCTCACTGGAAAGCGCCGGTGCGGGATGGAGCTTTCGGGCAGGGAGAAGGATCCGCTCCTGCAGTCCCCCGTCGCACATGACCCCCAGGGTCTGGTTGGATTCGCAGCAGTTGGTGTAGCCCCGACGGCAGGCGGAGCAGCGCTGGCAGTTGATGTAGGGTTCCACCGAGCAGCGGTCCCCCGGGTGGACGTGGGTGACACCCTCGCCCACGGCCAGCACCTCGACACCAAGCTCATGGCCTGGGATGCGTGGGTAGCTGAAGAACGGCATCTTTCCGAGATAGCCGCTGTAATCCGTGCCGCAGATGCCGACCTGATGGACCTGGAGCAGGGCCTCGCCCGGACCGGGTGTCGGAGGTTCAGGGACGTCGAGGAAACGGAATGCCTGGGGGCGTTCGAGCTGGAGTGCGCGCATGAGAGGGTCTCTGGGATGGATTGGCTGGGTGACGCGGCGAGGGCTCAGCCTCGGATTTGGCCGGTGCCCCAGCCGAGCCATTTGTAGCTGCAGAGTTCGTCGAGACCCATCGGACCGCGGGCCCCGACCTTGTCGGTGCTGATCCCGATCTCGGCTCCCATCCCGAACTCGCCGCCATCGGTGAACCGCGTGCTGGCATTCCAGTAGACGGCCGCCGAGTCGACCCCCTGCAGGAAGTTTCGGGCCGTGGATTCGTTGCGCGTGATGATTGCGTCGCTATGGGCCGAGCCATGCCGATGGATGTGCTCGATCGCTGCGTCGACACCGTCGACCACCCGGACATTGAGGATGTAGTCGTTGTACTCGGTGGCGTAGTCCTGATCGGTGGCCGCCCTGAGGACGGGTCCCTTGGTGCCGAGGCTCTTCAGGAGTGCCATGGAATCAGGGTCGACCCGGAGCTCCACCTGCTTCTCGGCCAGATGTCGGGCAGCCCGGGGCAGGAACTCAGCGGCCACCGGCCGGTCGACCAGGACCGTCTCAGCGGCATTGCAGGCTGAGGGACGCTGGACCTTGGCGTTCCAGAGGATGGTGTCGGCCATGTCGAGGTTCGCCTCGCGGTCGACATAGATGTGACACACCCCCTTGTAGTGCTTGATGACAGGCACCTTGGAGCATTCGGTCACCGCACGGATCAGGCCCTCGCCGCCACGGGGCATGCAGAGGTCGACCAGGGAGGTGAGGGAGAGAAGGATCGGGACGGCCTCGCGGTCGGTGGTGGGAATGACCTGGATGGCAGCCTCAGGGAATCGGTCCCGGAGAACCTGTCGTCCTGCATCGACCATGAGTCGTGCGATCAGCCGGTTGGAGTTCAACGCCTCCTTGCCGCCGCGGAGGATGGTCGCGTTGCCGGTCTTGAAGCACAGGCTGGCAGCATCCGCGGTGACGTTGGGACGGGATTCGTAGATGATGACCACCACGCCGATCGGGGTACTGACCTTCTGGAGCCGGAGTCCGTTTGGACGGATCCGTTCGTCGAGGATCCGGCCCACCGGGTTGGGCAGCATGGCGACTTCCCGGACACCTCGGGCCATCGCGTGGATCCGTTCCGGGTTGAGGGTGAGTCGGTCGAGCATCGCTGTGCTGAGCCTGAGATCGCGACCGATCTCGAGGTCCTTGGCGTTGGCGTCGAGCAGCGCCGCGACGGACGCCTCAAGGGCGGCGGACATGGCGACCAGGGCCTGGTCCCGTTCCGGGGCGGTCAGCTGGGCAAGCGCCCGGGACGCACCCTTTGCCGCCGTTGCAATTCCTGTGATCTGTTCGGTCAAACTCACCCCACAAGGGTACGTGGGCTGGGTTGCGATGTGAAGGATCCGCACCACACCCGCGACCTCTGTCTTTGAACAGGACCCCGGCATCGCGCATGCTTCGTGGACGCCATGCTTCCGATCCGAGTCCTCCTCCGCCCTGCCGTGTTCCTTCTGCTTGCATGGATCACGCTGATGGGTTCGCGCGCGGCCACGCTGATACCCACCGGGAGCGACTGGTCGTTCTTCCGCGGGATGGCGCATCCATCCCCTGCGGATCCTTCTGGATGGCGTCGCCCCGGGTTCAACGAGGCGTCCTGGGAGAAGGGCGTCGCCCCGTTCTCCTACGGCGAGGTGTCATTCGCCGGGACCCAGCTCACCGACATGCAGAGCCGATATTCGACGGTCTTCCTCCGCAGGACATTCCGGATCCTGAACCCCAAGGCAATCCAGAGCCTCGACCTGAACACGGTCTGCGATGACGGCTTTGTCGCCTACCTGAATGGCACCCGGGTTGCCGCATTGAATTTCGGCGAGACCGACCCGGGGTTCGACTCCCTGGCGACCTCGGCGCAGGAGTTCGTCCAGACGTCCCAGACCCTCCCCGAGGCCGCATCCCTGCTGGTCCCGGGGGAGAATGTCCTGGCGGTGGTGCTCCTGAACGGCTCGCTGGCCAGCAGCGACATCGTGTTCGACGCCGAGCTGGTCTCGACCGAGGCGGCCTCGGTCCTGCCTAGGGTGGTTGGGGTGTCTCCCAACCCGGGTCTGGCCACCAATCTGACCGAGGTGGTCGTGACCTTCTCCGAGACCGTGACCGGCGTTGACGCGAAGGACTTCCTCGTCAACGGCGTACCGGCGACTTCGATGTCGGGAAGTGGGACGACCTATCGGTTTTCCTTCCCGCAGCCCGCCTCCGGCGGCGTGGTCATGAGCTGGGGACCGCTGCACACCATCCAGGACCTCGACGTGCCACCGAACCGGTTCGATGGCGGGGCATCGGGTTCGGTCTGGGCCTATGAGGTCCTCGATCCTGAGGGGCCGTCGGTGGGACGGGTGCGGCCCGTGGCGGGTGTCGTCGTGCGCCGGCTGGCGGAAGTCGAGATCACCTTCAATCGCGCGGTGGTTGGGCTCGATGCCTCCGACCTCCGCTGCAACGGCGTGCCGGCCCTCTCCCTGTCCGGCCTCGGCCCGGGTCCGTACCGTTTCCAGTTCCCTGAGGTTCCCGACGGACTGGCGACCCTGTCCTGGGCCCCGGGGCATGGGATCATCTCGGATGAGCCCGTGCCTCATCCATTCCGCGGGGGGGAATGGGCTGTGACGGTGGATTCCAAGCGGACGGTCCCACAGGTGGTGATCCATGAGCTGCTGGCGGACAATGCAAATGGTCTCCGGGATGAGGATGGCGACACGGAGGACTGGATTGAACTGCACAATCCCGGCACTTCTGCCGTTCTGCTCCGGGGGTGGTCGATTGGGACGGGATCCGACGGCGGGGATGCGTGGCTTTTTCCGGAAGCGGAGGTTCCGGCTGGGGGTTTTCTGGTTGTCTTCGCGTCGGGGAAGGATCGACGCCCCACCGCCCCGGGCGCTCCCCTGCACCTGGCGTCCAAGCTGAACGCCACCGGGGATACATGGAGGCTCTTCGGACCGGAGTGGCCTCCGGCTGTCGTCAGTGAGGTGTCCTACCCGGAGCAGGGTCCCGACCATTCCTTTGGTCTCCAGGAGGGCGGGGGATTGGGTGTGTGGCGGTGCTTCAATCCGCCCACCCCGGGCAGGAGCAACGGGCTCAGCACGATTACGGGGCGGGCCGAATCGGTCCATTTCAGTGTCCAGCGCGGATTCTTTGACCGGCCCTTTGTCCTCACCCTCGCGACGCCGACGCCCGGGGCTACGATCCGATACACGACCAACGGCGCGGCGCCGACCCTGACCACCGGCGTCGTCTACGGTTCGCCACTCAACATTGCCAGCAGCCGGGTGGTCCGCGCGGCCGCATTCGCCCCTCAGCTCGTTCCGTCGGCGGTCGGAACCCATACCTATCTCTTCAACATCACCGCGAATCGGCGCCTCCTCCCTGCGCTCTCCCTCGTCACCGCAACGAACCATCTCTACGGATCCACCGGCATCATGGAGTCCAGTCCCCGGAACACCACCAAGCATGGCCCCGCCTGGGAGCGTCCGGTCTCGGTCGAGCTCATCCGTCCCGAGGACCATGGGGGATTCCAGATCGATGCTGGGATCCGGGTCGCGGGAGGCGACTACATCCGGGAACGCTACAACTACCGACAGTCCACCCCGCCGGAGGGCAAGTACTCCTATCGCCTCTACTTCCGGGGCGAGTATGGCCCTGGCCAGCTCGACTACCTGATGTTCCCCGGGACCACGGTCGCGTCGTTCAACAGCCTGCATCTGAGGGCCGGGATGAATGACCACTCGAACCCCTTCCTGAAGGACGAGTTCGTCCGTGCGCTGTCGGATGACGTCGGAATCGTCGCCTGCCATGGCACCTTCGTGAACCTCTTCCTCAATGGGGTCTACAAGGGCATCTACAACCCGACCGAGCGGGTCGACGACGACTTCCTCCAGCGTTACCACGGCGGAGGAGAGGAATGGGATGTCATCGGTGCGATGTCGGCCGTGGTGCGTGGCGACAGCGTGGCTTGGAATCAACTGAAGACGGCGGCCCTGAAGGACCTCACGATCCGGCCGAACTACGAGGCGGTCGCAGCGCGCATGGACCTTGGGAACTTCGTCGACTATCTGCTTCCTCTGCTCTGGGCCGACAACGACGACTGGCCGCACAACAACACCCGGGCGGCCCGGGAGCGGGTGGCCGGATCCCGCTTCCGCTTCTATCCGTGGGACGCGGAATTCTCGTTCGGGTTCTCCGGCCACTCCGTCAGCTACGATACCCTGGCCCTCACCCTCTCGAACACGTCTCCACCATGGGGCTCCTCCGACTACCAGAAGCTCTTCAACGCCCTGAAGAGATCCCCCGAGTTCAAGCTCCTCTTCGCTGACCGTATCCATCGGGCGTTCTTCAACGATGGACCCCTCACCGATGACCGTGTCCGGACCCGATATGAGGGCATGCGAGCCCGTGTCGCCCCCTCGATAGCCGGTTTCAACAATGCCGTCGGGACCTGGATCACCAGCCGTCGCCGATGGGTCACCAACAGTTTCCAGAAGGCGGGCTTCCTCATGTCATCGAATGCCCCGGTCCTCTCTCGGCAAGGAGGACTTGTGGCCGAGGGCTTCCGTCTTTCCATGGGGAATCTCCTAGGCCAGATCCACTACACGACCGATGGGTCCGACCCCCGGGTTGCGTTCGACGGCATCCCGTCGCCCTCAAGCCGGGTCTATGCAGAGCCGTTGGTCCTCGAGCGGACCACCAGGGTCCGGGCCCGCTCCCTGAACGGGACCCAGTGGAGCGCCCTGACGGAGGCGGAGTTCCAGATCGCCGATGCGCCTCCCGCGGTCGTGATCTCGGAGATCCACTACCACCCCGTTGATGAGGATCGCTTCGAGTTCCTCGAGCTCCTCAATCCCGGCAGTCTTCCGGTGGATCTCTCGGAGTGTCTGTTCACCGGCATCGGATACCGTTTCCCCAACCCCGGACCGATCCTGGCTCCCGGAGGGCGCCTGGTCCTCGCCAGCGACAAGGACCCTGTGGCCTTCCAGCAGCGTCACCCTCGGGTCATGGTCTCGGGTTGGTTCCCGGGGTCGCTTGCCAATGGCGGTGAGATCCTCGCCCTCCTGGATCGCGATGGGCGCGAACTGGTGTCGGTGGACTACCGCGATGCCGCTCCCTGGCCGACCCGTCCCGATGGGCAGGGGGGATCGTTGGAGCTGATGAATCCCCTGGGCGATCCGAACGATCCCGCCAGCTGGCAGGGCAGTGTTCCTTCCGATGGCACCCCTGGAGCCGCCAACTCGGTGCCCGTGCTGCCGGCGATCCGGCTGGCCGAGATCCTGGTGACCGCGCCTCCGCAGCCCGAATGGGTCGAGCTCCGGAACCCCGGCACCGTGGCCGTCTCCCTCAGAGGGTGGAGCCTCAGTGACACCTCGAATCCCCGGCGGTGGGTCTTTCCTGCGACGGTGGCGATCCCGGCGGGGGGATACCTTCAGGTCTTCTGTGGAGACGGGGCCGCGGCAGGTTCCATGGCGACGGACTTCGGACTGGACCGCGACGGTGGAACCCTCGCGCTGTACGATCCGGCCACGAATCGGATCCACGCCGTGACCTTCGGACCTGCGGTTGAGGGACATTCCCTCGGTTGGGTGGAGGGCGGATGGGTCCTCTGTGAACCCACTCCGGCAGGGCCGAATGAGCGATCGGTCCTCGGTCCGGTCTCGGATCTGCGATGGAACGAAGTGCAGGCCGAGGGGGAGGGAACGGGTGCCTGGTTCGAGATCCACAACAGGGGGGCGAGGCCTGTGGACCTCCGGGGATGCCGCGTCGCCACGAGCAACGCGTGGTTCTGTCTGGCGGCCCCGATCCATGTCGCCGGGGGCGGTTTCGCGGTGCTGAAGTCGGAGTCCTCGGGCCTCGATCGGATCGGAGTCCGGCCTGCGGCGACCGGGGATCGGCTGATCCTTTTGGGACCTGATGGAGACGAGGTGGATCGGGTCCAATGGGTCCGTGCCGTCCCCGGGGTGGCCCGTGGACGCCTCCCGGATGGCGTGGGTGACTGGATGGATCTTCCGTCCAGTGCCACGCCCGGGGCCAGCAACCATCTGGCCTCCATCGGCACCGGGATCCGGTTCCACGAAATCATGGCCCGCGCGGTCCAGGGCTCCACCGACTGGTTCGAGATCCACAATCCCACGGAGTCCCCGGTGTCCCTTGCCGGGCATAGCGTCAGCGTCGGGAACCCCGAGCCCGGTGAATGGATTCTCCCCGCCGGCAGCGTGGTTCCGCCGCGGAGTGTCCTGCTGATCCGCGCCTCGGGCCCGCCAAGCCCAGGCGGTCTGGATCTGGGTCGGGATTTCCCGGACGACGGAACCCTGTTGTGCCTGTTCGATCCGAAGGGGCGTCTTCTGGATCGCATCCAGTTCGGATCCCAGGTCCCCGGCCGGTCCATTGGCCGTGTGGACTCGACCTGGGTGCTCCTCGCCGAACCCACCCCCGGCGAGCTCCGCGCCTCACCCGCTGCCCTGGGTGCTCCGGCACGCACCTGCATCAATGAATGGTCGGCCGCAGGCGGGGTCGATGTCGGGGATTGGCTGGAGCTGTACAACCCTGATCCGCTCCCCGTCGACCTGGGGGGCTGGATCCTGAGTGATGATCCCTCCCTCTTGGGATACCTCCGCACCCCGCTGGTCCCGCTGACCTTTGTGCCCGGGAATGGATTCCTCGTCCTGCGGGCCGGCGGCGACCGGGGAGTGGACGCCGACTCACTGGGGTTCCGACTGAGTGCCTGGGGTGAGACCTTGAGGCTGCTCGACCCGCAGCGGGTCCTGATCGACTCCGTGGCCATGGGTCCTCAGTCCGAGGGCGTCTCGGAGGGACGGTACCGGGACGGGGGCTCCCTGGTGCTCGCCTTCCCGGGTGTGGCGTCCCCTGGAGAGCCCAACCGGTTGCCCGAGGTGGACCGCGATGGCGATGGTCTCCTCGATGGCTGGGAACTGCTGAATGGATTGGATCCCACCAGTGGATCCGATCGTGATGGGGATCCTGACGGCGATGGGCAAGGGAACCTCGCCGAGTACCAGGCGGGTACCGATCCGAGGAATCCGGGCAGCGTCTTCCGCCTGGATTCCGAGGTGATGACCGAAGGCCGGGTGCGTCTCAGGTTCCAGGCCCTGGCCGGACGCAGCTACCGGGTGCTTCGAACCGAAGGCCGCCTCGACGCAGCGTGGAATCCGGTTTCGGAAGTCCTTCTCCCGACCGTGGATCGCAAGGTGGAGTTGATTGACGATACTCCCGCAGCTGGGGTGTCTGTGCCGCGGTTCTACAGGGTCCAGACCCCGGCCACGCCCTGAGGGTGCTGGGAGAGAATCCGGGCCTGTCGGTCAGTTGTAGGTCCCGATGGCGCGCGCCCAGATGTTGCGGAAGCGCGTCGGGTTGCCGTGGTCCTGGAGCCGGATACCGCCCTTGCCGGAGTAGGCCTTGTACGGATCGGTGGCCTGGTGGTTGGTCGGGCCATTGAGCTCCTTCCGGTTGTGGACGCACACCCCGTTGAGGAAGGCGGTGACGTGGGCCGGCTTCACCAGCTTGCCAGAGGCGTCGAACTGGGGGGCTTCGAACACGATGTCGTAGGTGTTCCACTCCCCGGGAGGGCGGATCGCGTTCACCAAGGGTGGCCACTGACCGTAAAGGCCACCCGCCTGACCGTCCGCGTAGGTCTTGTTCTTGTGGCTGTCGAGGACCTGGATCTCGAACTGGTCGTGGAAGAAGACACCCGAATTGCCCCGTCCCTGGCTGTCCCCTTCGACTTTCGAAGGGGTCGCGAACTCGAGATGCAGCTGCACGTCGCCGAACTCGTCCCGGGTCCGGATGTCCCCTGTCTTGGGGGCGACCTCGAAGTAGCCGTTCTCCACCTTCCACTTCGCGTCGCCGTTTCCGGACTTCCAGCGGGACAGGTCCTTGCCGTTGAAGAGCACGATGGCGTCGCTGGGTGCCGAGGCCCCGTTGCTGAAGGTGGCACCCGGGGTGACGGTGGGCGGGTTGGGACGGTCCTTGTCGTGAACCCTCCACTTCTGGCCACGGATCTGCGGGGTGTTGGTGTAGCCTACACCCTGTCCAAAGACGGGGGTTGCGAGGACGGCAAGGAGGGGGAGTGCGAGGAGGCGCTTCATGGGGCGGGGACTACTGGGGGATGGAGTCTTTCCTAAAGAAGATGGTGTCGCCGTCGCTGATCGCTGGCTTGGGGATGTGGGTGACGATCTTGAGGATCTCGAACAGCACCACCAGCGGTTCCTGGGTCGCATCGATCGGATGGATCACCTCCCTCGGGTAGCAGTCGAGGACCGCCTGGGTCTCCCGATGGTAGGTGGCGAGACGGGTGCGGATGACCTCGACGTTAGCGTCATCCAGCCGGTTCTCCTTCAGCGCCCGACGTTGGAGACGCGACACCAGCTTGTCCTCCTGTGGGCACGAGAGGTTGAAGATGGCCACCACGTCGATCAGGTCCGCCATGATCCTCGCCTGCTGCGGATTCCTCGGGATGCCGTCGAGGAGCATGGTGTCGGCCTCCGGATGGAACCGGCCCGACATGATCATGGCATCGATCGAGTTCTTCCAGAGCTGGATGGTCGGCTCATCGGGCACCAGTTTTCCCTGTCCGGCGTACTGGACGAAGATGCGGCCCAGGGGGCTGTCCACGCGGAGGTTCCGGAAGGCCTCGCCGCAGGAGAAGTGGACGAAGTTGGGGATCTGGCCGAGGATCTTCCCCTGGGTGCCCTTCCCGGAGCCGGGGGCCCCGAACAGCAGGATGGCGCGGTATTTCACGACGGCGTCGTTGTCCGGTTTCGGTTCAGGCGGCGTCCTTGTGACGCAGGGTCACCTGGCTGATCTCGGCGAAGGAGACACCGATCTCCTGTCCGTTGGCGGTCTTGAAGTGGGCTTCGTTGGCCGAAATGCGGCTGATCCTGGAGGCCACCACGCTGGACTTGCCGGTGGCGATATCCAGGACGAGGTCGCGATCGGCCTCGGTGGTGACCACGCGGAAAAAACTTGGGAACTGGGTCTCGAAGAACCGGCGGTTGAAGGTGGTTTCGCCACGTCGGAAGACCTTGGGAAGTCCCTCGTTGCCACCGGCGCTGCTGCTCTTCGACAGGCCAAGCGCCGCGGCACCGCCCGACTTCGGGGAGTCGGTGACCGAGGTCGGAGCGGTGAGGTTCGTCTGGGACACCGCCGTCTCCGTCGCGTTCTCCTCCTCTGGTGCCGCCCGACGGGGCAGGACCAGGAAGATCACCCAGCCCATCACGGGAAGCACCGCGGAGAGCGCGCAGACGAGTCCCACCGGACGCCACTTGAACCGGGCCACCTCGAAGGCGGCGTACAGGTTGGCGAAGAACAGGGCCAACAGGAGCACCAGTCCCGTCGGGGAGGTCAACGCCACCCAGAGACCCTTCTTCGTCTCTGGAAGGGGGACCCGGGTTGCCACGGGTCGGATCGTGATGGGCGGAGCCGGTTTCTGGAGGAGTTCGACAGCGGGTTCGATCAGAGGTTCTGCGAACCGCTTCGCCTTGGGGTTCTCTGCCAGGATCCGCAGCGTGTCGTCGCTCAGCTTCGCCCAGTCGATTCGGGGTGAGAACTCGCCGGTCTCGAGACGGATCACGACACCCTCGTTGTCCGCCACCGACAGCTCACCGCGGTAGACGTCACCGGTGATCAGCTTGAACTCGGCCCCGAGGGCTCCGAGGAGCGAGAACCCGAGGGCAAGGAGGAACGACAGACGACGCAGCCGAGACATGCGGTGGAGCGTGGCAAATCACCAAGGGACCGGGAATCGAAAAAGTGCTGGCCAGGCGGTTCCCAAGCCGGTGGGGTGGGCGTCAGGAAGTTCCATGCGCCCGCCGTCCTCCAACCGCCCTCGCCCGGCCTCGTCGCCCCGATCCCGCAGACAGGCGATCACCGAATGGCGTCGGATCGATCTGACGGAACTCGAGAAGGCCCGGGAGATCCGCGGCCGCGCCGTCGGCGATGTCCTGCCCCGGGTGCTCCAGGGACTCAATCTCGAGCGCAAGCAGGCGGAGTCCCAGATCCTCGAGATCTGGACCCGATCCCTAGACCCCGTCATCACCGCGCACGCCCAGCCCACCGGCCTGGTCAAAGGAACCCTCTTCATCGCGGTCGACAGCAACGTCTGGCTGGACGAACTGAACCGGTATCGTCGCCGCGAGATCCTGGAGCGCCTCCAGCACGTGCTGGGACGCCAGGTCGTCCAGAAGATCAGCTTCCGCCTTGGCTAAACGGCGGAATCCAGCCCCCGGTGGATCCCGTCGATCCCTCGACCCGAATGTGTTCGAGCTCCTCGAGGTAGCCTTCGCGGAAGCTCGGGCGGGTGGGGCTCCACCCGGTCTCGCGACGCACCTTGTCGGTGCGGACCCGCTTGTTGGAGCCCCCACGTCGACGCCTCCCCGCCATTGGGGACTCCTTTGTCCCCTCCTGGAGGGGCATTCCGGTCCGCTCCGAAAGCCACTCGAGAACGCACCGCTGGGTTGCCGGCTCCTGATCTGCCACGTTGTAGATCTCGCCTGACCTGCCCCTTTGGAGGACCGCGACGACGGCGTCGGCCAGGTCCTCACGGTGAATCCGGTTGGTCCAACGGTTGCCTGATCCCTCGAGGTGGGCCTGTCCCGAAAGGACCCGGCGCAGCAGGGATCCCCGCCCCGGCCCATAGATCCCGGCAACCCTCAGGATGCGTGCGGCCAGCCCCCACTTCCGATGGGCGTCCAGAATCCTCTGCTCGGCCCGCAGCAGCCAGACACCTGATTCAGACTCCGGTTCCGTGGGTGACAGCTCGTCGACCCAGGACCCGCCGGCCTGGGAATACACGCTGGTGCTGCCCGTGTAGACAAAGGCCCCTGGAGGCTGCCCCCTCAGCCGAGCAAGGAGATGGCCTGTCCCCTCGAAGTACACCTGACGATAGGCCTCGGCGTCGCCGCCGGATGCCGAGGCGCACAGGACGACGCAGTCGAACGGTGCGTCCAGGGCGGCGAGGGTCTCGAGGGAGCCCGGTTCCGTCAGGTTTGCTTGAAGGGGGGTGTAGGGCAGTCCGACCTGCAGGGACTTGGGCTCGGATCGACGGAGTCCAAAGACCTGGTGTCCCGATGCGAGCAGCCTCCGGGCGATCGACTCGCCGACGTAGCCGCAACCCACGATCAGGCTGCGGGGGCGGGGTGTCCCGGAACCGACACCCTCCGATTCCCGAGTCTGCGCATCGGGATCGCTCATGGATTCCCGAAATACTTCTCCACGATCCAGCGCGGTTGCCAGCCATCGGGTTCACGGTTCAGGCCTGTCAGTTCCCGGATCAGCGGGGCCGGGCGGTTTGTGGTCAACGCCAGGGTGTCACCCACCCGTTCCTGCCATGCCTTGAGGTGTCCGAGCAGCCGCTGGACATCGGCCGCACGGTCGGGATCCCCGGCCAGATTGACCCGCTCATCCGGATCGTTCCGCAGGTCGAAGAGCTGGCGGTGGTTCGTCGGCGGATAGCAGATCAGCTTCCACCGGTCATCCCGGACGGCCCGCATGAGGTCGAGATACGGGAGAAACACAGTGTCACGGATCCGCATGGGACTGCTACTCCAGAGGGGCCTCAGGCTTTGACCCTCGAGGCCCTCCGCCGGAGCGACCCCGGCCAGTTCACAGAGGGTCGGATGGAGATCCAGCAGGTAGGTGAACGCCTCGACCGACCGGCCGGCGGGAATCCCAGGTCCTGCGATCATCATCAGGGACCGCATGCTGTGCTCGTAGACATTCTGCTTTCCGAGCAGTCCATGGCTTCCAAGGGCGAGCCCCTGATCCGAGGCGAAGACGATCACGGTGTTCGTTCCCACCGGGGACCGGTCCAAGGCATCGAGGATGCGGCCGATCTCCTGGTCCATGTGACTGATCAGGCCGTAGTACTCCGCGATCTGTTCCCTCAGGAGTTCCGGGGGGCGTGGCCAGGGCAGCAGGTTCTCGTCGCGCAGCACACGCTGCCCGTTGTCGAACGGATGCTGGGGTAGGTAGTTGTGCGGCAGGGGTGGGCGGGCCGACCGATAGCGTGCCGCCCACGATTCGGGTGGATTCCGGGGATCATGGGGCGCCGTGAAGGCGACATAGGCGAGGAATGGTTCGCCGGGTTTCTGATCCCGGAGGAAGCCGATGGCCGCATCGGCGAACTGTTCGCTCGAGAATCGTTCGGCGGATCTGGGCTTCGTGAAGGTCCCGTCGGGTTTGAGGTCCTGGATCCGGACCCGGGTGTGGTCGTCCATGCCTCCGAAGTGGATCGAACGTCCCTGCTCGAAGCTGCGGAGGAACGAGGCCGGGCCGTTGTGCCATTTGCCCGTCGCAAAGGTCCGGTATCCCGCCTTCCGCAGCCGGGTTGGGAAGGTCTCGACTCCTTCAAGGTCATGGCCGACCTGGAACCATGTCCGTCCGCTCATCAGCATCGCCCGGCTGGGAATGCACACGGCACCGCTGTTGCCGCCGAAGCAGTAGTTGTTCCGGAAGCTCACCCCGCGGGCCGCCAGACGGTCCAAGTTCGGCGTCTGAATGTGGGGGTTGCCCCAGGCCGCGATCGTGTCCGCCCGCTGGTCGTCGGACAGCAGGACCAGAACGTTCGGCCGGACCCCGGACTCCGCCGCGACAACCGCGCAACACAGGGCGAGGAGGGTGAGGAGGGTGGCCGGTGATCGGATCGCGAACACGCCTCAAGGGAAGCGTGATTCCGTCGTGTTGCCCATCGGGAAACTCCCGGCATGGAGCCCCGGTTTGACGGGCACCAGAAATGACGGTAGCGCTGGGGCGATGAAACGCCTCCCCTCGGTTCTCGCAGGCATCGCTCTGATGCTGGGCCGCGGTTTGTCCGCCCCGGGGGAGACCGCGGCCGTGACACCGCCTCCGGTCGACGTCGTGATCGAGAGGATGGTGGAACGGTCACGGGTGGGTTTCGGGGATGACAATGGGCTCCAGCACACGTGGCGTCGGTTCACGGTGGTGGAGGATCTCGACTCGAGTGGACGGGTGGAGAAACGCCGGACAAAGGAGCATGAGGTAGTGGGACACGGATCCGTCCAAGAAGCGCGGCTCGTCAAGGTGGATGGCCGTGAGGTCCCCGAGAAGGAGCTGCGGCGGGAGGGGGAACGCGAGAGGGAAAACCGGTCGCGATATGCCCAGCGGAGTGGACGCAAGGGCAACCTCGAGCTCGATGAAGCCCTCATTCGGAAGTTCAAATACCAGTGGGTGTCGAACGCTGTCGTTGATGGCCGCCTCAACTACGTCCTGGCCTTCACTCCAGCACCCGGCCCGGACGCTCCCAGGATCGCCGACCGCATACTGTCACAGCTCGCGGGGAGGATCTGGGTTGATGGACAGACCTTCGAGGTCTCCAGAATCGAGGCGCAAAGCCTGAAGCGCATCACGTTCGGCGGCTTCCTTGCGGAGTTGTCCCGGCTCAGCTTCGAAATGGATCGACGCCCCCTTCCGGGTGGCGTCTGGGTCAACACCCGGCTCGACAGCCGGATAGAGGGCCGGAAGCTGTTCGACCGCTTCGCGACCCGGATGGAGGTGGTCCAGGACGGGTTCAGCTCGGCGACTCCGGAGTCGTCAACGCGCTGACCTTGGCGTTGACCCGGTGGAATGCGGGATGTTTCCGGGCACTGGCGAGATCGGGGTCCCGTTGCAGGGAACGGAAATCACGGAATCCAAGGTCCAGGGCGTGCTCCAGTTCCCGGCAGGCCCGTTCCGGTTCGCCGATCAGGGCCAGGCTGCAGGCCAGGTTGAAGCGGATCACGGGATCGCCGGGACTGAGGGTTCTCAGGCGTTCGTCGATCACAAGGCCGTCCGCCGAACGGCCTCGGAGCCCGTAGGCGTCCCCGAGGGCTTCCAAGGCCTCGACATAGCCGGGATCCCGATCCACCAGCCGCTCGAGGAACTGGATCTCGATGTCGAGGTCGTGGGCCTCGCGGCGGCTGAGACGGCGTTTCACCGGTGGCTCCATGTGGGACGAATTGTCTGATCCGAACCCGTCCCGTCAAGGCATGGGCGGGACAAACGCACGCTGGCGAGCCCCGGCCGACAGAGGAGGGATATGTGCCAGGCAAAACGGTTTGCAGTCGGTCTCCGTCGCCAGATACTGGCCCTGCCGACCGTCCGCCCCCTTTCATGAACGAGTGGAACATCCAGTCCCGCAGCTCCGCCTGCGCCCTCACCAGCCGGGAATTCCAGGATCACGAGCCGTGCCACACCGTGCTCCTGAACGCCCCCGCCGGAGGGTTTGAACGGCTGGACGTCAGCGAGGAGGCCTGGAAGGCGCAGGGTCAGGAGATCCTTTCGAGGCCCAACCTGATCTCGCATTGGCGAGGGGAATACCAGGCCCCACCCCCGGTCCCCCCAGAGCCCATCCGGCGGGATGATGCCGAGTCGCTCCTGCAGCGGCTGATCGGCCTCAGGGATCCCCGATACTCCGCGGCCTGCTACATCCTGTCGGTCATGTTGGAGCGGAAGCGGCTGCTGAAGGTGAAGGCCCAGCTGCGCGAGAACGGCCAGCGGCTGTTCGTCTACGAGAACCCCCGGAGCGGAGATGTGTTCACCATCGTCGACCCCGATCTCCAGCTGAACCAGCTCGACGAGGTCCAGCGTCAGGTTGCGGATCTCCTCGCCAAGGGGCCTCCCGGGGATCCCGCCGCTACCGCCGGGCCGGAGCCCTACTACGCTCCGGGGATCGTCCCCACCCTGCCGGGCGAGAACTGATCGTGCCGTCCTCCCCACCCAACCTCGGCCCCCTGGAGCAGGCATTGGGTCACCCGTTCCGGGACCCGAACCTCCTGGTCTTGGCCCTGACGCACCCGTCTCTGGCCAACGAATCGGGAAGCGGGGCACTCCAGCAGCACAACCAGCGGCTCGAGTTCCTGGGCGACGCCGTCCTTCAGCTGGTGATCACCCTGGAACTGTACCGCAGCTTTCCCATCTCCGGGGAGGGTCCCCTGACCCAGGCGAGGGCACAGATGGTCAACCGCTCCTCGCTGGCGGAGAAGGGGCGGCAACTGGGGCTCGGAGATCACCTGATCCTCAGCCGGGGCGAGGAGACGACGGGTGGACGGACCCGGTCGTCGACCCTGGCCGACGGGTTCGAGGCGGTCATGGGGGCCGTGTTCCTGGACGGTGGATTCGAGCAGGCGGCCGGGGTGATCCGCAGGCTGTTCCGCGACGACTTCGGCGAACTCGACGCACTTCCGAACCTCGTCAATCCCAAGGGGGAGCTCCAGGAGCTGCTCCAGGCCAAATCCCCCATACCACCCCGATACGAGCAGATCGCGGTCTCCGGCCCCGACCATTCCCGCCAGTTCGAATGCGCAGCCTACCATGGAGACGTCGAACTGGGCCGGGGACTGGGTCGCAGCAAGAAGCTGGCGGAAAGCGCCGCCGCGCTCGCGGCGCTCGAGCGATTGCGTCGGGCGGACGCGTCGGGTGGCCGGACTGCAGAGCCAGCAGGCCACCCGTGAGCCGGAAGTCACCCAGGATCGCGGAGCGGATCGCCGGGTTTTCCGGGCGGGGATGGGATCCGCATTACCTGGGCTATTTCGACTGCTTCAACCGGCAGGAGTTCTACGAGGCCCATGATGTCCTGGAGGAACTCTGGCTCGCTGGCGGGAAAACGGCGGCGAACTATTCCTTCCACAAGGGGTTGATCCAGCTGGCTGGCGCTTTCGTCCATCTCCAGAAGGATCGGCTGGGGCCCGCCGTGGCCCTGTTCAACCTGGCCGACGCCAATCTCCGCAAATACCCCACGAGCCATGACGGGATCGACCTCACGGAGGTCCTGGCTCTGATCGTGGACTGGCGAGGCCGGGTCAACGAGCATCCCGAGGGTCCCAATCCCCTTCGAGGAGGGGCTCCTCCCCGACTGGCCTTGCCTGCTGTGGAGTCCCGCTGAACTGAAGGTCTTCGGGAGATGGGGCTTCGGGGACCATGGTCCCGGACGCCTTCAGGGTCGGCGCCACCCCGATCCATCTACGTTGGAATCCCCTGAGGGAATCTGAAGATGCGGTCCGGGTCATAGCGACGCTTCACGTCGATGAGCCGTCTGAGGTTGGGACCGTAGTAGGCGGATGCCCAGTCCTTGAAATCCCGCATCGGAAAATTCACATAGGCCCCCGGTTGCAGAAACCGGCGCATGTCCTCGTGGTAGTTCCGAAGCCAGGACCGCTGGGCATCCACGACGGAGGGCTTGTCGAGGACGGGCCAATGGATCGCCATCTCCAGGATGAAGTTGGATCGACGGTGGGGATAGGCCGTCGCCCCCGCGGGAATGTCCCTGACGGCACCGCCGATGGCGAACAGCAGCGCGAGATTCCGTTGTGCAGCCGTGCCGCCCGGCCATTTTCCAATCCAGCGCAGGAGGTTCTCGAGGCCTTCCGGACTGATCTCGGATTCCACGTACTGGTTCCGCGTGTCGAAGAGTCCGATGGGGTCGTTGGTCATCAGGGTGTCCCGTATCCACCAGAAGTCCCCGTGGCGGATGTCCTGAACCATGGGTTTGTGAAGAGTCAGGGCTGGTTGGAGGATCTCGATGAGTTCGTCGACGGGTCCCCAGTAGATCCCGAGGCATTCCACCCTCAGTTCCTTCGGGCTGGGGTTTGCCCCCGGGCGCGTCATGGAGATCTTGGACCGTGTGGACAGGGTCCTGGGATGGGATTTCTGGATCCGCTGCAGGGCGAGCATCAGTTCGACCTGTCTTCCCGGATGCCAGACCAGGTTGAACCGGGTCAGGGTGGGCACCTCAGTGAGCCGGAAGGTGAGGGAGGTGGTCACCCCAAAATTGCCCCCGCCGCCCCCGCGCAAGGCCCAGAAGAGGTCAGGCTCACGCGAGACGCTGGTCTCGACCCTGGAGCCATCGGCCAGAACCATCTCCATCCGGATCAGCGCATCGCAGGACAGCCCCGTCCGGGTGGCCGAGAATCCCCAGCCGCCACCCAGTGTCATCCTGGCGATCCCCACGGTGGGGCATCGGCCCGACGGAATGGCGACGGGATACGTCCTGAGGGCGGTGGCCATGTCCTCGTTGTTCGCCCCTCCCTGTGCCGTGACGGTTCCGTTGGCGATGTCCACGTCCACCCGGTCCATCGCCCGCACGCTGATCAGGAGTCCCGGGGTGGTTGAGAAGCCGGCATAGTTGTGGCCGCCGGACCGGATGGCGAATGGCGTTCCGGTGTCCCGGGCCCAGAGGATGCACCGCTGGACATCCTGCCCATCGGCGCAGACCGCCACACCGATCGGACGGTCCTCGTCATACACCGAATTGTTGGGTCGCTGGGCGAAACTGTATCCCATCTCGCCAGGAAGGATGAGTCGTCCATGGAGATCCCGCCCCAGCGCCTCGAGGTCGCCAGCGCGGGTGGGAAGACGAGAGAGAAGGGCCCCCCCGCGACCGCTCCAAGCCTGAGAAAGCAGCGGCGTCCGAATCGGACCTGATGAGGGAGGGTGCGGGCGACGCTCATGGATGAGGATGAAAGGTTCCGTCCGTCCCGAACTTCCTGCGATACCTCCCGGGTTCCGTCCGGGTCCCCCGGAACCCCCTGTAAAATCAGGCGTTCCCGATTGGTGCGCACGGCAGGACTTGAACCTGCACGCCTTACGGCACTACCACCTCAAAGTAGCGCGTCTGCCAATTCCGCCACGTGCGCGTAATCAGGGGTGTTTCACCGCCACCCGCGGGCTTGAGATGGTCGGGGCGGTGAGATTTGAACTCACGACCTCCTGTACCCGAAACAGGCGCGCTAGCCAGGCTACGCTACGCCCCGGACCAAAAAGCGTTGGGAAAATGGGAAACGAAGGCCGGTTTGCAAAGACAATTCTGCGGGACAATTCGGCGGCGGCGGAACAATTCGGGACCCACACGTGGACCCGAAGTGGACGACCAGGGAGAGCAGCCCGCAGTCCCAGCGGGCGCCGGGGCTGTGTCAGGGCTTCGCGGACTTCCTGCGGAGCGTGCGCTGAAGATCCCGGATGACGCGGTAGCCGATTCGCTTCACGCCATGCCTGTCGAGAAGTGCGCGGATCTCGGGGTCGTGGGTGAACGTCTCGAATTCCGCACTCCTGACCGCCCAGCTGCCGGTGATCGTTTTCAGTTCCTCCGTGGGCCTTCCTGCGTGGATGAAGATCTCCGTCACGCCCGGTTTGAGTTCTGCAAGACGCCGCATCCAGAAGGCCTTCACCGCCTCGGGTTTCGAGTAGCCCATGTCGTGGACGAAGTCGTCGGTGAACAGGATGCCGTCCGCCGCGAACTTCGCCCGCCAGTGAGGCATGCCGGCCTTGTCGAAATCGGCCTGGGCCGCCATCCGGACCGGCAGGTCGAACTCGACAGCCAGCTGGCGGTAGACCTCCAGATAGGCCGGCTGGTACTGCAGGACGCCCATGTGCGAGTCGAGGTGGGTGACGTCGATCCCCGCCGCGAGGGCCTTGCGGATCTGGGCCCGCGATTCGATCTGGGCCTCATTTGGCGAGCCCTTCGCATACACCTGGGGAGCCTCGGACCAGAAGTAGCCGTCGGGGTCGATCAGTCCCGGCACCTGGTCGCTCGAGGCGACAGGACCCCACCGGTAGCCCTTCCATTCCGAGGTCTGGACCAGATGCAGCCCGAAGTCCGATCCCGGATGCGTGCGGGCGAACGCCGCGATCTCCGGGAACCAGGGGCAGGGGACCATGATCGTTGCCGAGGTCATCAGGCCCTCCCCGAGGCAGTCCAACGTCGCCTGGTTGGCGGTGTGGCACATCCCGGTGTCGTCGCCGTTGAGGATCAGGATCCTCTCGTCGGACCGGTAGCCGAGGCGTTCGGCAAGAGTCTCGGCCCGGATGGGCAGAACGAGGAGGAGACCGGGAAGCAGAAGACGCAGGAGGAGGTTCATTCGAAGGGTGGGCCAAATGGGATATTCGCAAGGGCGCCCGTTGACAAGGATCCCACCGACGGTGGCCGATGGGCTCGAACGCCTGCGAATCCGACAATCAAGAAATCCGGTCTTGTCGGTGGCCCGGTGTGACCCTAGACCCATGGCCATGCTCCCCGGCCCGATCTCCCGGAAGGCGTTCACGCTGATCGAACTGCTGGTCGTCATCGCGATCATCGCGATCCTTGCCGGAATGCTGTTGCCCGCACTCGGCAAGGCCAAGGCCAAGGCCCTCACCATCCGATGCAATAACAACCATCGCCAGATCGGCATCGGCCTGCACATCTACGCCGATGACCACCAGGACTTCTTCCCGATCTATTCCGACTGGGGAACGATGGGGGGGAAGACTGGCAGGTTGACGCTTCATGGCGGTTTCGTGCCGGTCAGCAATCGTCCGATGAACCAATATGTCCCGGCATTCGAGAGCTGGCACTGTCCGGCCGACAAGGGGGATTCGCTGTGGCAGGCGGAGTTCAAGCCCAAGAAATTGAAGAGCTGCTATGACGCCTGGGGCAACAGCTACCTCACCGTCTGGGCCGTCGAGACGCTCCGTGTGAAACATGTGACCGGTGACTCCAAGGCGGCCAAAGGGTCCAAGGAGGCGCTGTCGATCAAGACGAGCGAGATCGCCAAGAGCGCCGCCAACAAGCTCATCCAGGGCGACTGGCCGTGGTGGGCCGACCGTCGGAAGGAGGATCCCATGAGCCAGTGGCACAACTACAGGGGCCAGTATCGCATGAACGTCCTGTTCGGGGATGGGCACACCGAGTTCTTCGCTTTCCCGCAGTCGGCCTACCAATGGAACTACACAGGCCCGGCACCTGATCCGTCCTTCACGTGGTGGTGACGGCCTGTCGATCGGGTTCGTCACCTTTGGATTTCTCGCCAAGGATTCACCGGCCGAATGCACTCCGGCTCCCACCCATCCATCAAGTCCCCTGCAGCGCCCGGTTGGATTGGGCGTGGTTTTGACCGCGGACCGGTCCAAGCCGGAGTCCTTCTGGTGATGCTCCTGACCGGGTGTGGCCCAACTCCACCCGACGCTGCGTCGACCGCTGGGCCGACTCAGCATCCCGCCATGGCTCCGCTCGACTACCTCTCGGCCCAGGGACGGGGGAAGCGTCGGGCCGAGAACGTCGTCGCCCTGGCACAGGTGCAGAAGGCGATCCAGGAGTTCCAGGCCACCGAAAACCGTTGGCCGACGGATCTGGAGGAACTCGTCCGTGCGGGCCTGCTGGCCTCGGTTCCGGGGGTGCCGGCCGGACAACGAGTCGCCTACGACCCCGCCACCGGGGCCGTCCGGATGGCCCCGGTGGCGCGTTAGGTCGGCCTCCCTGGCTCACCAGCAGGACCATCGAGGCCCAAGGTCTCCCGGGCGGGCTTTGCAGGGACCGCGTGCTGTACAGGATTCCGGCAAAGGCTCAGCCTGTTGGCAGACCTTCGAACTCGATCCGAAGGACCTCGCATACTGTCGATTCCATGGAACTCCGAAGAGCCATCCCACCCCCATCAGCTGCTGTCCGCTGCGCCCTCGCCGCGTCGATGCTGTTGTCCTCGGCCATCCAGGCGGCCCCCGATCTTCCCGAACTGTCGATCGACGCAACGGGTCCGGCCGGCGTCGCCCTCGGCAGGGATGCCGACTGCGCCTTGGTGGTCAGAAACCTCGGCAAGGCGACTGCAAGGAGCGTCCTGGTCACCGACCGCATTCCAGCGGGGCTTGGTGGTGCCCGGGAGATTCCCTTCGCCGTGGGGGACCTTGCACCGGGGGAATCGCGGACACTCAGCGTCAGGCTCAAGGGAGTCGACCGTGGACGCCATTGCCACATCGCCGTTGCGACGGCCTCCAACGCCTCGCCGGTCCAGGATGAGGCCTGTGTCACCGTCTTCCGTCCGTCCATTCGTCTGACGGTCAACCAAGGAGCACAGGAGCAGGTCGTGGGTCGCGAGGCCCGGGTGCTCCTCTCGGTTCTGAACGATGGAGACGTGGTGCACGAGGGCACGACGCTCTCCTTCGAGGCTCCGCAGCAGGTGGAGGTGGCCAGCGCACCGGGTGCAACCGTGGTGGGCCGGACCGTGACATGGACCTTGGCCCCTCTGAAGCCGGGAGCTTCGAGCGAGATACCGCTCGTTCTGACCTCGTCCCGAATCGGCAGCTGGTGCGGGAAGGTTCGTGCTATGGCGCCCGGCGGACTAGTCGAGGTCCGGGAAATCTGCCCGGTTTGGAAGGGGCTTGGAGGCCTGCTGGTGGAGTTCGTGGATGTCTCCGATCCCGTGGCGATGGGTGGGGAGGTGGGCTATGTCCTTCGCATCAGCAACCAGGGGAACGCCGAACTCTCCAATCTCAATGCCAGCATCGATCTCGATGCCGAGACCGAGCCCGTCTCCACCCCCCAGGGCACGATCGTGGGGAAGAAGGTCAAGTTTCCGCCCGTCCCGAAGCTCGAGGCCGGGAAGGGGGTCACTTTCAGCCTGATCGGGAGGGCTGTTTCGGAGGGAAAAGCCTATCAGAAGGCCTCGGTCACGGTGGACGGATTCAAGGACCCGGTCGAAGAGACCGAGGTCACCACGCTCTACTGAGGCTGCCTCGAAGGGCGCATGCGTTCTGAGGTGGATCCGGGCCTGTCCATCCCACGCATCCGCCTGGCCGAATCCGTGGGGTCAATGCGATGGCTGGCGTGCCGTGGAACGGGTCTGCTCGATGAGCTCCCAGAATTTCGGATTGTCCGCGAGCGATGCATCCTCGTCGGCGCCAAGATTGGAGCGGAACAGGAAATCCTTGAGGGAATGCTTGCTGAGGATCCGGTGCACCACGATGCCGAGCGGGTGGCGCTCGAAATAGATCCGGTACTCGCCCAGGCGGTATCGGGTCAGGGTCCGCCCCTCCTTGGTCAGATGACCGTACTGTCCCTCCTCCCGCTGGAGTTCGTGAGGAAGCCCCCTGAACTGTCCCAGAATCTGGAGCTGGAGCTCCTTGGGCATCCGGGACAGCTCGGCGGCGCTCGTGGGATTGAAGATGATCTGGAACGGTTGCACCGGCGTCGAGGCTAGGCTCAACGGCGGGCGTGGTTCAAGGAATCGGGTTCCGGTCGAGGGATTGGACCTGTCGTGGCGGACCTGATGCCGACCTGATGCCTTGCCTCGGGAGGCGGCAGGAATAGCCTGCAGGTATGTCCGACGGACTTCCTCCCCAACTTTCCATGGCGCCTATGGTGGATCCCTCCGCCCCATCCCCCAAACCGCCTCGGCGACACTCCCGCTGGCCCTGGATCCTCGGCATCGGTGGCCTCGTGACCTGTGCCGCCGTCCTCGCCTTGGTGCTGAGCGTCCTCGAGTCGGGCTGGGAGACGAATCTGCTGTCGTCGGGAACCCGTTCGGGTCCGGCTCGTCTGCGCGAGAAGGTCCTGGAGGACAACGACGCCGACCACAAGGTGCTGGTGGTGGACATCGATGGCATCATCAGTGGGCGCACCCCGGGTGTCCCAGGAGATCTGGTGGAGAACATCCGGGACCAGTTCAAGCGCGCCGCTGAGGACGAGGAGATCCGTGCCGTCGTCCTGCGTGTCGACTCACCCGGAGGTGAGGTCCTCGCCAGCGATGAGATCCACGACGCCATCCGCTCATTTCAGGACGAGCACGACATCCCGGTCGTGGCCGCGATGGGATCTCTTGCGGCATCCGGGGGGTACTACGTCAGCGCGCCCTGCCGTTGGATCGTCGCGCATCCCCTGACGCTGACCGGGAGCATCGGGGTCATCTTCCACGGCTACAACTACCGTGGGCTGATGGATAAGGTCGGCGTGCTCCCGGACGTGGTGAAGAGCGGTAAGCTCAAGGACATGTTCAGCGGTGAGCAGCGTCCCGAGGAAGTCCTTCCCGAGGAGAAGCGGATCCTGAACGACCTCGTCCAGGAAAGCTTCACCCGGTTCAAGACGGTGGTGCGGGAGGGGCGGAACGCGGCGGCTGAGAAGAACCGGAAGGCTGGCATCGATTCCGGGCGGGTGTTGTCTCCGGAATGGGAGGGCCTTGCGGATGGACGCATCCTCTCCGGTAGCCAGGCCCATGAGGCAGGTTTGGTCGACGAGCTGGGGGATTTCCAGAAGGCAGTCTCCCGGGCTAAGGCCTTGGCAGGGATCCAGGACGCCGATCTCATCTCCTTCGACTCGCCCCATTCCTTCGAGGATTTTCTCGGGCTGTTGGGTCGCTCCGGGGCTTCAGGACGTGTCCGACTCGAGGTCCCTGGGATTCTTCCCCAGGGCACCCTGAGACCTGGACTCCTTTATTTCCTGTCCCCACTGCACGCCCACTGATGATCGGGAGATTCCGCGCCTCGGGATGCCTTGGCCCGTCGGTGTGCTCCTTGTTTCGTGATCCAAAGGAATCGGTTGGCCCGTGACCTGCGTCCGGGAGGAGATTCTTGAGATTGAGGCGGGCTCCGGTGGCGCTGGAACCTGGCACGGCCCCTTTAGGGTTATCCCCTAGGAAGGCTGGCCGTACTCCTTGGGTTTTTCGGGTGTGAGTGCCGATTGTTGGATCCGGATGGCGTGCGCAATGGTCAGCCCGTCGGGTCGAACCGTTGTGAAAGCGAAGCCACCCCACCACGACTTAGCCAGCAGCGGTTCGCCCCGTCGTTTCTTTCAAGTGTCGGAAGGCGGGCAGGGTTGGGGAGATCCCAACGCCCTGTCGGCTCTCCGGTCGCCGGAGGACAGGCGGAGGTTCCAGCCCCGTCGGTCCCGCGGTGGAAACCGATGATCGAGAGGACTGACCATGAATGCGAAACCGGGTTCGGAGGCACTGACGGGTGATCTGCGGCGGGCAGGAAGGAAGCTCGAGGAACACATCTCCCACGCGACCGAGATCCTGGCCGCATCGGTCATTCAGGCGTCGGGCATCTTCAAGGCCAGTCCGAGAACCCTCGCGAGCCCGAGGTATTCGAGCTCCGCGTCGGGGGTGGGTAGAGTCGGACAGGAGCGTGACGGTTCACCCCGGGATTGGGTTCGGAGGATGGTTCCGACCCTGATGATTGCCTTCTGGTTCGTGGCCGTCGCCGGAATCATCGCAGCCACGGCTCCCGCGACCGGTCCGTCGACGGCCGACAGATCCGGCCCCCGGCTTCCCAACGTCTCAGTCCATCCTCCCGGGGTCCATTCCGCCGAGGAACTGGCGTCCGTGGACCGGCCGGGATCCCTCTAAGAGATCCCGGCCCATCCGCCGGATCCTGTGCTATTGGGCGAACGACGGGTGCTGAC
Source organism: Verrucomicrobiales bacterium (assembly GCA_005801385.1). Taxonomy (GTDB): domain Bacteria; phylum Verrucomicrobiota; class Verrucomicrobiia; order Limisphaerales; family UBA9464; genus UBA9464. The sequence continues at coordinate 36,003 of SYEM01000329.1, forward strand.
GCCGCCCTGAAGACTCGATGAACGCCAGGAGATCGAGGATCTCCTCCTGCGTGAGGCCATCCACCAGGCCGGTTGGCATGGGGGAAATCTTCGAGGCCGCCTTAGACGAGACCTTGTTCTTCTCGACTCGGACCCTCGAATCTGGCTGGAGGGGATTCGGCAGGAGAACCAGCATGTCCGGGGTCTCTTCTACCAGTCGGCCGGTGATGGATTCACCGTCCTTGAGGGTCACGGTCGTGTTCTCGAACTGCTGGGACAACACCTTGCTGGGTTCGAGGATGCTTTCGAGGAGGTCACGTCTCCCAAACCGGGAACTGACCGCGGTGAGGTCCGGACCGACGCCCCCACCCTCACGACCGAAACGGTGGCAGGCCAGACACTGGGCATCGACGAATGCCTGGCGTCCGCGTTCGTAATTGCGACCCCTTGAGGCGGAGTCGATGGATCCCGACAGGTCACCGATAGTCCACTCCTTCACGCTGGGCCGTTGCCGCGCCGGCGGAAACTCGCTTTTGCCCTTCCGTCCGGAAGGGTTCGCCGCGATTTCGTTCAGGACCGGGGTCACCTCCTCCTTCTCGGCCGGGGTCAGGTTGGCCGTCGCGTCCTTGAGGAAGTTCTTCAGGAAGTTGTTGAAGCTCGCGCCATCCCCGTAGGGCCGGCCGGCCTCGTCGAACCACCGCATCACGATGGGGTCATGGTTGTATCCCTCTCGGACCTTCAGCCAGTACTCGAGGTACTCCTTGCGCTGGGCCGGCGTCCAGTCCTTGGCGGTTCTGAGGTGGAACACGTAGTTCATCAAATCCTCCTGCGTGGAGGCCCGGGCCAAGAGCCCCAGGGTCTTCTCCACGACATCCGGGGCCCGGAGTGCGACGAGCACCTGCACCAGTTCGCGGTTCACCCGGGGATTGGCCTGAGGGTAGATCGAGGACACCTGCTGGGCGGCAGCCTGGACGATGTCGTCGGACGGGAGACCGTGCCGCGCGATGCTCACACCGAGGATCCGGAGCGCATCCACCTTCTGGCGATCCGTGAACCCTGCGGCAGGAAGTTGTCCCAAGGCCATCCAGACCTGGTTTTGAACTTCATCGCCACCCACGCGGGCCAACGCGAGGAGTGCGCCAAGCGACGCCTCGGTCGAAGTCTCCGCAAGCGCCCGGTCTTTCCAATCCGCGACCGGCTGCGACTCGAGGGCGATCCGGGCCGCATAACGGATGGCACGGTCAGGGCTGTTGAGATGGGGCCAGAGAGAGGAGAGGGCCTTGCCGTCCTGGCTGGCCTTCCCGTGGAGTGCCTCCAGCTTCCGACGCAGTTCGCGGGCAGCCATTCCCTCCTTGTTGGGCTTGTTGCTCTTCGCAATTGATTGCCTGCCTTTGTAGCTCACCCGATACAGACCCGAAACCGTGCCGCGGCCGCCGATGGTGAAGTACATGTTTCCGTCGGCGCCGATGACGACGTCGGTCAGGTTGAGCGGCGGCTTCGGGGCCCCGGCAGTGACGAGACCAGCAGGCGCGATGAAGTTCTCCATGGTCGCCTTGTAGCTGGCACCGTCGGGCTTGAGATGCACGGCCATCAGTCGGCCATAGGTCCAGTCGAGGATGTAGAGGCACCTCTGGTACTCGGCCGGGAAACGGGCACCACGACCGCTCACCATGCCCGTGGGGCATCCGATGCCGATGTCGACCACCGCGCCGACGCTGTCCGGATAGTCGTCAGGCCATTTGCCGGTGCCATAGCGCCAGCCGAACTCGGCTCCGGAGACCGCATGGTTGACCCGTGTGGGGCGGTACCACGGCACTCCCCAGTCATATTCCATGTCGGCGTCCCAGACGAACAACTCGCCATCCACGTTGAAGGCGAAGTCGAACTGGTTGCGGAAGCCGCCGCAGAACAGCTCGAAGTCCGATCCATCGGGCTTCACCTTCAGGATGTATCCGCCGGGCGCCATGATGCCGGTGGCGTGGCCATTGCCATCCGGCTGGCGGGGCAGGACGTGGTCCTCCTGATAGTTCTTGTGAGCCGAGTTGGGCGACAGTCCGTCGGGTGGCTTCGTGTGGTTGCCGGCCATCACCCAGATGTTGCCGTCGGGACCCAGCTCCACGGCGTGGGGTCCATGTTCGCCGCCACCGGGCAGCGCCTTGACCAGTTGGATCTTCGACCAGGTGTCGCTGCCGTCGTCGGTGATCCGGTAGAGCCCGGACTCGAACGTCGTGCTGTAGCGGTTGACCACGACCCAGAAGGCTCCGTGGGCGAAGCACATGCCCTGGACATCATAGAGGGGCTTGGCGATGAACTCCTTTTTTGTGACTTCGCCCTTCTTCCCGAGCGTGACCCGTAGCAAGCCGGCATCCGGATTCGTCTTCGCGTACTGGGGGCTCAGGATCAGCCGACCCTTGGGGTCCACGCACAGGTTGACCCAGGATCCCTCTGTCGGTTCCCCGGTCAGCACCAGCTGCACCGCAAAATCCGGCAGATGGTAGAGTTCTTCGGCCGGCGGGGCGGATTTCGTGGGTGCCGAATTCACCGCGCCCTGCTTGGCCGAACCGGCGACCTGGCTGGCGAAGACATTGCCCCAGGGCTGCATGCCCATCTTTCCGAGCGCCTGAACCGTTCCCCAGGCCCTGTCATCAAAGCCAGGCTGGTTCCAGTCCTTCGCCTCGCGGTCCGATCCCTTCCACGAGGCATCGGTAACGATGGACTCCTTGCCCATGGAGGTCGTGATGGCGAGTTGGGCGACGGCTCCCGCCGGGGATTCGTCCCCGTTCCATGCCGAGATCGCGATGACATTCGTTCCGGTCTTCAGCTGCGGGCGGACATCGACACCGAAACCGTTCTGCCACGAGTCAGCCCAGAGGACTCGTTTTCCATTCACGAAAACTTCAAGTCCGTCGTCGGCGGTTCCCACGAGCTTCGACTCGGATACGGAACCTTCGATGATGAATGTTTTCCGAAAGAAGCGTTTGTCGGCCCCATCCGTCTTCTTGAACCAGATCCAGTGGGGCGTCTGGGGGAATCCTAGGGGAACGAGTACGGTCAGCAGGAGGAGGAAGCGAAGTGTGGCACTCATGGGAAAGCGTTGAGAATCAGCCGAACCGACCTCGGTTTGCAGGCCAATATTCAGAAATCATCCTATCGCTCGGGTGGCGTTCGGACGTGACCTCCCGGATTCTGGGAGGATCAGTTGCTGCCCTGCCGGAGCCCGTCGAGGACCGCGCTGAATTCGTTCAGCGATCGGCAGACCCTGGCGCCAATCTGCCGGAGGGTCCGCTCGTAGGAACCCACCGCGGCGCCGCCGACGATGAGGGTCGTCGAGTCCGGCAGGAGGCGCTGGATGCGACGCAGCTCCTCTGGCAACTGGGGATCGTCGGCCGGATGGACGAGACTCAGGGCCACCGCCCGCGCATGACTCTGGAGGGCCGCGCTGGCGATCTCTTCGGCAGGAAGCGATGGCCCAAGGTAGGTGATCCGCCACCCCTTGTTCGCGGCTGCCGCGGCGACCAAGGCCGCACCGATCTCGTGGACCTGGCCACTCGGGGTCGTCGCCACGAGCATGGGAGCGGAGGCGTGGACCGCGAAGGGACGTGCCGCGTTCGCGAGGAACGTCCGGATCACCGCCGAGGCCAGATGCTCGTGCCCCACCTTCAGCGTGCCCGCCTGCCATCCATCACCCACCCGTTGAACGAGGGGTCCGATCACATGGCTCAGAACCGCCACCTGGCCGAGTGAGAGGACCGCCTCCTCCAGCACGGACTCGAGCGCGGAAGCGTTCATGGACGTGATCGCTTGGAGTGCGGACTCCACCAATTCAGGTCCGGTCCTCGTTGACCGTGGGCCGCCCGAGCTGGATTGGGAGGGCTGGGTGCCCATCATCGACCGATCTCCGGCAGGAAGTTGGGGTGCCAAGCCTCGAAGCTCTTCGATCGGGAGGCGGGCCACGGTCCGGATCGGATGCCCAGACTCCGTGGCCCTCTTCAGCAGAGTCAGGCGCTCAATGTCCTTCTCGCAGTAGAGTCGCTGGTTCCCGTCCGTTCGCTGCGGCTGGATCGTCTCGTACCGTCGCTCCCAAGCCCGGATTAGGTGCGGACTCAAGCCGGTCCTCTCCGAGACCGTCTTGATGGAGTGTCGCAGCAGGCGTTCAGACATGGAGAGAACCTAGACAAGACATGGACAAATACAACTGCAATCCCACAGAACAACCCTCCGGATTGGGCGCAAAATCAATACGGGAGCATTGATTGAAGGGATGTGGCAGAGGGGATGGACAATACATAAACAAAACATTGACAGCCTGGTTGATCTTGGACAAAAGTTGGGCGGTAGGTGCGCCGTCTCACCCCACACAATTGACCTCCAGTTCAGCCCGTCATGAAAAAAACTCTTCTCTCCCCGCGTCGATCGAAGTCCTCCACCCGCATCCCCTCGGCCCGGGTTTCCGTTCGCTCGAGTCGGTGGTCGAAGCCGGTCTCGCCCCGTCCGAACAAGGGGGCTGCGATCCCCTCGAAGCCGCAGATCGAGGTGGCCCGTGGGGTGGTCGATACGGCGTCGGCGTCCGCTCCGTACGAGACCCGCTCGGCCCTGTCCCTGTACATGAAGGATGCGGTGGAGGTGCCCCTGCTCACGATTGCGGAGGAGAATGCCCTCGCCGCCCGCATCCACCGGGGCGACATGGAGGCTCGGGAACACATGATCCGCGCCAACCTGCGTCTCGTGGTGAAGATTGCGCGGGACTACGACGGATTTGGTTTGCCGCTCCTGGACCTGATCAATGAGGGGAACATCGGCCTGATGAAGGGCGTGGAAAGGTTTGATCCGGCCAAGGGCGGCAAGCTCTCAACCTATGCGTCCTGGTGGATCAAGCAGTCCATCAAGCGGGCCCTCGCCAACCAGTCGAAGACGATCCGTCTTCCGGTCCACCTCGTCGACAAGGTCACCCGGATGCGCCGGGTCGCCCACCAGCTCCAGGAGCTGCTCGGGCGGGAGGCGACGGATGAGGAGCTGGCCGAGGAGCTGGATGTCCCCGTGAAGAAGGTCCGCTTCTGGCAGCGCGTCGCCCAGAAGACGTCCTCCCTGGATGCCCCGCTCGGTGACGAGGACTCGAGCCGTCTGGCGGATGTGGTCCCCGATGCGGAAGGGAAGACGCCCTTTGCGACCCTCGAGGAATCCACAACCCACAGGATGCTCCGCCAATTCCTTGGCATTCTGGACGCTCGCGAGCTGGCGATCCTTCAGGAGCGGTTCGGTCTGGAGGGGGGAGCCGAGAAGACCCTCGATGAGATTGGGCGTCGGTTTGGTGTCACGCGGGAACGGATCCGCCAGCTCCAGAACATCGCCTTGTCCAAGCTTCGACGGAAGATCGAGCAGCATGAGGCCGTCATGAAGCCGTCCGAGGAGCCCTCTCCCTGGGTTCCCGCGGATCTCGTGGAGCTCTGAGGCTCGTGAGGTTCACCCCTCGAGGAGGACCGTCGCACCGGCGGTCGTCACCGTGTGGGTCAGGGTGAGGTGTACGGACACCACACCCATCCTCCGTGCCAGCTCAGATCCAGAGTCGTGGAGGACCAACGCAGGTCTTCCCGACGGGTGACGGACGACTTCAAGGTCGAGCCATCCGAGCTCCGTCCCGATTCCTGTGCCAAAAGCCTTGCTGGCCGCCTCCTTCGCGGCGAAGCGGGCGGCGACATGGAGCGCAGGGCGCCCCTGGGTCTGACAGTACTGGATCTCCTCGGGTCTCAGGATCCTGCCCAGAAACCGGTCCCCGAAACGCCGGATCGAGTCTTCGATCCGGTCGACCTCCACCAGGTCCATTCCGATGCCATGGATCATGTCCGGGCAACCCTTCCCGAGCCTCAGCCGGCATAGCCCTTCATCACGGACAACATCTCCGAGATGGCGGCAGGCAGTCCGATGAACACCGCCCGGCCGATCAGGGTATGGCCGATGTTGAGTTCATGGAGGTGCGGCACGACGTGCAGGACTGGAACGTTCCCAGTGGTCAGACCGTGGCCTGCATTCACGATCAGCCCGGCCTGGTGTGCAAGCCGTGCCGCGCCCACCAGTCGCTGGAGTTCCCGGTTCCGGTCCTCCTTGCGGTTGAACAGGTCCGCATAGCGTCCTGTGTGGAGCTCCACGGCCTGGGCTCCGACACGGGCCGACGCCTCGATCTGTGCCGGATCTGGATCGATGAACAGGCTGACCTGGATCCCGCTTCCGTTCAGGCGTCCGATTGTTCCGCGCAGCGATTCCTCGCTTCCTAGAACATCGAGTCCGCCTTCGGTGGTGACCTCGGTCCGGTGTTCCGGGACGAGGCAGACGAACTCGGGCTGCGTCCTGAGGGCGATCTCAACCATGGCGGCCGAGTTCGCCAGTTCGAGGTTCAGCGGAATCCGGATCCGCTCCTTGAGACGCTGCAGGTCGAAGTCCTGGAGGTGTCGACGATCCTCCCGGAGGTGGGCTGTGATGCCGTGGGCTCCGGCTTCCTGGCACAGGAGAGCGGCTTCAGCCGGGTCGGGCTCCGCTCGCCAGAAGGTTGGATCATCGCGGTCTCGGGCCTGCCGCAGGGTGGCGACGTGGGCGATGTTGACGCCGAGACGGAGCATTTCAGGTCCGGGTTTTGGCTGGTGTGTTTGTGGCGCCCAGCCGAATGGGCGGGATCGGATCCAGCCACTTGGCGAGTAGGGCGAGCTCCAGTCCGGAGAGTCCCACCGGAGATTTCCGTCGAATCAGCGCGTGGGCGGCGTCCTTGCGGGTCACCGTGGTGACGCATTCGCCGATCAGCGGCCCCGCAGCCAGAAGCCATCGCACCGCGGGGGTGGTGGTCACCACGCTGCGGCCCTCCAAAAGGTCTGGGAGCTGGAGCGCGGCGTTCCACTGGCGGATCGAGTCCGAGGTGAATTCGAAGTCATAGACCAGCATGTCCGGCCGGTTCATCTGCGAGAGCATCTCCGGGGACGGCGGATTGGTGGTCTTCACAAGCGGAATCATGGCCAGTGTCACCAGGGGCTTCTTCTCCTTGGTCATCGCTTCCACCATCGGCGCCAGCGGAAGGCCTCCGGCGAGGACCAGCCGGTTGGTGCTCGCGAAGAGCTCCCCCTTGTAGCGTGGGGTGGCACTGTCCGGCGCGAATCCCCCGTGATAGATCCCATGCAGGCGCTTCAGGTACCCGGTCGGATCGTCGTACTGGGCTGCGAAATAGGGGTAGCGATACGAATTGTTGGGTTGACCCCACACAAAAAGCTGGTTGGGCCATCCGCTTCCGGTCGACGGCTTAGGGTCCAGCCAACCCGCCGTGAGTGGGTCGAGACCCCGCGCGGCCGTGAACTGGACGAGGGGCTCGCGGATGAACCCGGGCACCAACCAGCCGGGAAGCGGCTCCGGGATGGGCTGGATGGGTTTCAGGGTGCCCTCGACCCGCACATTCCCGTTGGTGGGTGCGAATGTGAGCTCAAGCGCAGGCTGCCCGGCCACGGCGCTCTTCCAGTGCAGCAGCGTTCCCGGGGAAGGGGAAGGGACCGTCAGGCGTGCGAGGGTCGACTCCATCGGCTGGGTTGCGGAATCGGATACCGCCAGGACCCATGCATCCTTCCGGAGGAGCTGGGGCTTGGAGGCCGAGGCCGGATTCCGGGCGGCCTGGATGGCACCCACCCAGGCGGGCCAGCGTTTCTCCCAGACCGCAATCCGGTCAGCCGGGAGCTGGATCGCCACGGCGACCTCACGTCCCTTCGTCCCCCGGAGCACCTCGCCGGCGGAGCCGCTTCGGAGGAGGTCGTGCGCCAGCGCGATCCCCGCCTCGAGCGCGGCGGGAGGGATATTCGTCTTTCCTGTCGTGAACCGCCACCAGGTCTCCGCAAGGTGACGGGACAGCGCAGGGCCTACCGCCGTCGCCTCGGGAAGGGTGAGGACCTTTGCCAGGACGGGCGCCCGCGTCTGGGTCTGTAGGGCGTCGCCGCCGGCGAATCGCCACTGGATCTCAGGCTGTGGCCCGGAATCCGCGGCGTTGGCGGGATTGAATGCGAGGATGGCGACGATGCAGAGAACGAGTCGGAGCATAGACGTCCCTGATTGGTCGCATGTCCGCCACCCCGGTGCAATGTCACAGAGCACCCGGGGACGGGGGACTCACATGGGGACACGGAGGCACGGAGGGAAGACGGGGGAGAGTGCCGGGGGGAAACGAGGGGCCCAGGGTGGCTTCTCATCGGACGCCGACGGCGTCGGCGGGTGGGTGATGCAGTGCCCTGCATCACTGGGCGCGGGAGCGCCCTCCGGTAGCAACTGTCTTTTGTGGATCGTCGTTAGGCGCAGAGAAGGCAGATCGTTGGGGGAGTGATGATGGCCCTGGGGGACTCTGTCCCCCAAGCCCCCTGGGATTTTTCGCCTTGGGATCGATCCCGCAGGGTTGCCGGCC
>SYEM01000330.1 GCA_005801385.1 Verrucomicrobiales bacterium
TATTCGGCGCTTGGATAAGGCGCTGAAGTTCCGCCCGCTGCTCAGTGGAAAGTTCGAATGGAAACTTTGGACGGGCCATGTCCGAACGATGGCACGAGTAATGGTTGTTAGGAAAGACTTAATTGAGACACTACACTAGGTGCCACGGCCATCGTCGCGGTCCGCCATAGCAACCGGATCCGGCGTAGCGTCACCGAGATCACCCGCGACCAGCTGGTGATCTCCCGTCTGGTGCACGACATCCAGCAGGGGGAGAACGCGATGGTGCAGCTGCTCATCAAGGGCACCCGGCAGGATCTGACACCCACCGAGCGCCAGCAGCTGCTCCAGCGTCTCGACGAGATCCGGCACCAGGGAACGCTCCTCCAGGCTGAGAGACAGGACCTTCCCAACGGGGATCTCTGGACCCGGTTCAACGACGGGGTCGCCCGGTTCACCGATACCGCCCACCGGATCCACTCGCATCAGCAGCCCCATCCTCCCGAACTTCTGAACACCCTGTTCGCAGCGCATGAGGAGATCCTGTCCCTGGCCGACTCGATCGTGGACGCCAGCTTCCATCGACTGACCGAGATCGAGCAGGACATCGATCTCCAGTCGAAGGAACTCGGAGACAGTTCGATTCTCTTGCTGGGACTCAGCGTTGGTCTCTCGATCCTTTGCGCGGTGGTGACCATGCTGCTGGTGGGACGTTCGATCCGGGTGATGCGGTGGCAGACGGACGAGCTGAACCGGGTGTCGAGGCACATGCTCCAGACCCAGGAGGAGGCAGCCCGACGGTTTTCCCACGAGCTGCACGACGAGCTCGGCCAGTCGCTCGCGGCCCTGCGATCGAACCTGACGCAGGAAGGCCACAAGGATCCCGCAGCGGTTCGAACCGACTGTCTGGTGCTGGTCGACGAGTCGATCCGGAACGTCCGGGAGCTCTCGCAGCTCCTGCGACCGGTCATTCTCGACGACCTTGGCCTCCAGGCGGGCCTCCGCTGGCTGGCCCTGAAATCGTCGGAACGTCTCGGGATCCGGGTGGGGTTCCAGTCCAATGGAGATGAACGTCTGCCCGAGGAGGTCGAGACCCATCTCTTCCGCATCTGCCAGGAGGCGCTGACCAACATCGCTCGCCACTCGGGCGCCTCCGAGGCGTCGATCCGGTTCGAGATGAGCCCGGGAAGCGTTGTCCTGACGGTCGAGGACGACGGACGGGGACTGCCCGATCCGACCCAGTGGGCCCATCCGCAGTCGGGCCTGGGGATGACCAGCATGAGGGCACGCGCCCGGATGCTCGGGGGCGAACTCGAGGTCCTATCCCGGCAGCCCAGGGGACTTTGCCTGAGGGTGGAGATCCCGCGGAACGGCCCAGGGGAACGCTGACCGGCGGGTCAGAACGGGGTCGTCGAGAACAGCGACACCATGACGGTGTTGTTCTGCTCCCAGATGCGTCCCCCGCGGCGCTGGATCGTCTGAAGCATGTAGCCCACCTCGAGGTTCACGGTCTTGGACAGCTTCCGCCCCAGGGCCACCGCAGCCCGGTTCTGGTCGAATTGGTTCATATACACGTTCTCGCCGAAGTTGATGAAGACCTCGTCCCAGACCGCCACATACCACGGACTCTGCTTCCTGAACGGGATGGTGGTCCGCAGCATGTAGCGGAACCGGTTTTCATAGCGCCAGTCATCGACCGCCCAACCCCCGCCGGGCTGCGGGAGCACGACGCCGATCCAGCGCTGTTCGAGACGAAACCGCTGGATCCAGCGCAGGCCAAGGAAGTCTGCCCGCCACAGCACCTGTTCCCAGGCGGCCTGGATGGGAAATTGGTGTGGAGCCGGGAATTCTCCGTAGGGATAGGCCTCGATGAAGCAGTAGCCGGCCGACAGCATCACGGACGGGTTGATGTCGTAGTTCACTCCAGGCCGGGCGAGGAGCTGCTGCCAGCGGTTCCCCATGTCAGCCAGCCGGACCTGTCCCTCCAGATGGACCCCCCAGCCATTGGTCCCGATCGGATGGTCCCCGAAGTACTGGAACCACAGGTTGTTGTTCCAGTCGGTCTCCTGGGCCCGGCAGAACGTCGTGGTGAGGACCAGTACCAGGAGTCCGGACCGGAGCCAGCTGAGGTGGGAGAGCATCGGGGCGTAGGGTGAACCGGAGCCCCACCGAGCTCAACGCCGTCTTCGCGCCGATTATGGGTGCTTGGACACCGGCACATGGCCGTCCAGCCCATCAATCAGCAGTTCCCGGCTCTCGAGCGACCAGTCCTGGGCCATCTCCTGGAGTTTCTTGATCACCGTGTGATCCACGAACCGGGTTCCCGAGAAATCCACCCTCAACTTCGGATGCTTCATCCCGATCAGCCGACGACGGATCCCCAGCCAGTTGCTGAACACGACCGAATCGCGAAGGCGGACGATCTCGATCCCCGTGGTCTCGCACTGCTCCACCGAAAGGCGGGGCGAGAAGAGGTTGTTCAGCGACACACCCGACAGGACATGGAGGAAGATTTTCAGGGCGATCCCGGCTGCGACACCGATGAGAAGATCCGTTGCCAGCGTGGTGATCATCGTGACCACGAACACGAGCAGCTGACCGCGTCCAATCTCCCACATATGGAGGAACTCCTTTGGCGAGGCGAGGTTGAAACCGGTGAACACCAGCATGGCGGCGAGCGCCGCCAGCGGAATGTAGTTGAGCAGCCACGGCACGCTGGCGACCAGCACCAGGAGGAAGCACCCATGCCAGAAGTTAGCCCACCGCGTATGAGCCCCGTTATTCCGGTTGGCGGAGGAGCGGACGATCTCGGAGATCATCGGCAGTCCGCCGATTGCCGCGACCAGGGTGTTCGCGATGCCGACGGCCAAGAGGTCGTCGCGATCGAGATTCGTCCGACGCTGCCAAGGATCGATGAGGTCGACCGCCTTGGCGCTCAGAAGCGACTCGAGCGTCCCTACAAGGGAGTAGAGCATCACCCACTTGATCGAGGCCCCCGTGAGGATTGCGGAGAAGTCCGGAAACTTGATCGCAGAAATCATGTTCAACGGAAGCGCCACGAGGAACTTTGGGCCGACGGCGTACTCATGGCCGTGGAACCGATAGGTGTGGGTCTCCTGGAGGTGGAACATTAATCCGATGGGGGTGGCCACCAGCAGCACGAGGAGTGGGCCAGGGATCTTCTGGAGGGTCCTGTTCTTGAGGAATAGTCGGCTGAAAAGGATCAGAAGCGACGCCAGACCGATCACGGCGATCTCAGGGTTCAGGTGACGGATGCTGTCCGGGATCTCCGCAATGAGGTCGAGGGGCTCACGGGCCTGGGCGACGACCCCGAGGGCGACGTGGGTCTGCTTCGACATGATGATCACGCCGATGGCCGCGAGCATCCCGTGCACCGCCGCCGCCGGGAAGAACTCGCCGAGGACACCGATCTGCAGGAGACCGAAGGCAATCTGTACCGCACCGGCAACCACCCCGACCGCCAGGGCCTTCTCATAGCCGAGTTCCTGGATACACCCGAGGACGATCACGATCATATCGGCGGCCGGCCCCTTGATCGTCAGCTCCGAATTGCTGAAGAACGGGGTCAGCATCCCGCCAAAGACCGCCGTAAAGATGCCCGCGATCGGCGGTGCATCCGAGGCGATCGAGATGCCCAGACACAGCGGCAGGGCGATCAGAAAGACCAGGAACCCGGAAAGGAGATCCTGGGACAGGTACCGACGAAAGCCATCGACGTTGCCAATCGGGGCCGGAGTCGTCGGGCGTGGACTGCTGGATGCGGTGGAGGCCATGGGATTTTCAGTTCGAGCTCCATCAGCCTATCGAAACGGACCCCGACCCCGGTATCCCGTGCGAAAGGGATACCAGCCACCCCCGAGGGGGATCCCCTTCTCCCGGTCTGGCCATTGACCTGTCGAGGGGATGTTCGAGAGACCGGCATCCGTGGTCGAATGGCGGACTGATGGCGGCGGCTCCCATGGCAGAGACACAGAAGATCCACCCTCCGGAGGATTCCACGCGGGATCTCCTCCATATCATGGACCACGCCGCCCACCTGCTCCCAGCCCAGGGCCCCATCGGAGTGTTCATCCACCACAACACCCTCCACGCGTTCCAAAACCAGCCGTTCGAGTCGGCCGTGCTCGAGGCCTCGACCCTCTTCGACGCCCAGCCCTTCCTGACTGAAACAGCTTACCAAGCCGCCCTCGCCTCAGGACGGATCCTGCCCGAGGACATCCGCCATGTCGTCGGACAAGAACCCGACACCATCCTTCTGCCCGATGGGCTCACGCGGCGACAGCTCCGCGAACGGATCCTGGTCACCGGTGTCCGCAGCGCGCCCGAGCCCGTGCTACGATGGCACTTCGAGGAGGAAGATTGGCTCTGCCGCTTCCGTAAGGATCTGGCGCCGGACTCTATTCGCGATCTTTCAGGGGACTCCCCAGGCAATCTGTGGGAGTTCACCGTGCGGCAAACCCCAAAGTCATCTCCCTCGACGCCGGCTGCCTGGAAACGCCCTGCGGAGGCGATCAGTGCTGCGCGGGGGATCGACCTCGATGCCGTGGTCCATCCCCTGCTTATCCGCCTGACCTCGGCGTATCTCGACCAGGGGGTGTCCTACTGGCCCATGCCGGATCGCGACCGGGGATTCCTTGGGGCAGTCAGCCGAGTGCTATCCCAACCCGGACTCCCCGATTCGACAGGCCTTGCCGGACTTGGGCGACGTTTTTCGACGCTGGCCTCCGAGCACCTCCCCGCCGGCGAGGTGCTCCGTCAGGCCATCACCGAACTGGGGATCCACCCCAGGGATTCCACCGACCTGATCACATCGGAACTCCTGGCACTGCCGGGATGGGCTGGCATGGTCCGTCGGCTGGAGGAGCACCCGGAACTCGCCCCCCATGTCCGACTCCGGTGCTCGCTGCTGGACTTCGTGGCCCTCCGACTCGTTCTCACAGCGATCGCCACCCGCAACGTCCTGGGAGTGGCCAGAGGGTGGCGTTCGATCCCGATCGAAGCCCGTCCGAGCGCCGATCTGACCGCATCGGCCAGGGTCTTCGATGCCCTTCAGGTGCTCGGGATAGGAAGCCGGCCGCTGCAGTCGCTACCGCGGGAATCCATCGATCGGCTGATCGAGGAGATCCTTGCCTTCGGGGAACTCGAACGCCGCCGACTTCTCCACCTCGCCTTTGAGCGGCGTCACGAACGCCTGGTCCTCCTCCCCCTCCGCCACCACCTCCGCAGCACTCTTCCACGCCATCCGGCGGATCGTCGGTCGACACCTACGGCGCCGCCGGCTTCTTCGGCTGCGCCATCGACTACATCGGGATCGACGACGCCAAGGCGGTCTCCCTGTGTCCTGTCGTCGTGAAGCCGGCCCACGCGGTTGGGGAAACCGCGGTCGAGGGCCATGACGCGCTCCACCAGAGGCGACGACGCCTGAGGCGACTCTGGTCCTGGGTGACCCGTTCGGGCCGGATCTCGTCGGGCACTCTTCTCCGGGGCTTTGCCAGCACCCTGCTGCTGGGGGCGTTGAGTCTGTTCCCGCTGGCTCTCCGCATCCTCAGCCCCCTCGCCCATGCCCGCCTGATCCGGTGGCTCAACGCCCAGTTCCTGCCGGAGCCACGGACGGAGCTGCGGTTCATGCGGGAGGACTCGGACTCCCAGGAGGCCACGCAATCGCTCTTCCAAGGGTTCACGACCGCCGAAATGGCGGACCGGGTGGCCGGGGTGCTCGGACCTGCAGGTCTTCGGACCGGACACGCCCGTCTGGTCCTCGTCCTGGGACATGGATCCACCAGTCTCAACAACCCCCACGAGTCGGCCTACGACTGCGGCGCCTGTGGCGGGCGCACCGGTGGACCCAATGCGCGCCTGTTTGCCCGCATGGCCAACCATCCCGAGGTGCGCTCGGAATTGGCCGCAAGGGGGATCCGGATCCCGGACGACACGTGGTTCATCGGCGGGTATCACGACACCTGCAGCGACGACATCGATCTGTTCGACATTGAGAACCTGCCCCAAGGCCACCGGGGCGACCTGGCGCGGGTGCGGGAGACGATGGACAGGGCCCGGGCCCTGAGCGCACTCGAGCGCACGCGGCGATTCCAGGCGGCCCGCGGGATCTCGGATCCTGCCGCGGCGCTCCGAGCACCTTGGCGAACCCCGACCGGAATACGGCCACAGCACCAACGCCGTCGCCTTCGTGGGCCGCCGTGGGACCACACGCGGACTCTTCCTTGACCGGCGGGCCTTCCTGATCTCCTACGACAAGGATGTGGATCCCGAGGGCAGATCGCTGGCAGCCATCCTCGGCGCCGTTGTCCCGGTCTGCGGCGGCATCAACCTCGAGTACTACTTCTCGACCGTCGACAATGAACGGTATGGATGCGGCACGAAGCTGCCGCACAATGTGACCGGACTGCTGGGCGTCATGAACGGGATGCAGGGCGATCTGAGGACCGGGCTGACCTGGCAGATGGTCGAGATCCACGAACCGGTCCGTATCCTGTTCATCGTCGAAAACACCCCGGAGAGGACGCTGGCAACCTTCAAGGCGAATCCGCTCCTCTGGGAGTTTCTCGAGAACCGCTGGATCCGACTGGCCACCGTCGACTCCACCTCCGCGGAGATTCGGATGTATCGGGGCGGAGGCCACTTCGAGACCGTCGACGGCTCGGAAGTCGACCTCCCGACCGTTCGCAGTTCGAGCGAATACCATCTGAACCGCATGGAGCACCTGCCCATCGTCCGCGTCCAACCTCAGGACTCCCGGGATTCCTGAGAGGAGCGAGCCCCTCCCTATCCCATTCCCTTTCAATCCGTGAGCCTTCCCATCCTCATCGCCGTACTCCTCCCGGGCCTCCTGTTCCTGGGTCTGAGCCTGCTGTGGCTGCTGGGCCTCATCCCCGGGGAACGGGGAATCGCCCGAACCTCCCAGGGTGTGGCTCTGCTCTCCTGGATCCTGTTCAGCATCGAGACCGTACTTATCCTCCGTCCCCTCGCGACACCGTTGCGACTCGACTACGGGGACTGGTTCGCCAGCGGACATGCCCACTTCGGTCTCTCCCTGTCAGTCGACTCGGAGTCGCTGCCGATGCTCTGGCTCACCGCGCTCCTGACCGGACTGGTGGCCCCGGAGCAGGACCTGCGACGCGGGATCGTGGGCGGGGCACTGATCCTCAGCGCCGGCAACCTCATCGCGTACGCAGCACACGATCTGATGACGATGTGGGCCGGCTGGACGGTCGGTTCGATCCCCTTCGTCGTCGGCGCCCTCCGCCGGGACGTGTCGGTCCGATCCGTTCTCATGTCGGCCGTTGGCAGTGTGCTCGTCTTCGGGCTCGCCCTCCTGGCGCAGGCCATGGGCGCCCGTCCCCTCACCGTCTCCACCCTCATCCTCGTCGCCGTGGCCCTGCGGAAGGGCATCCTGCCCTTCCATGGCTGGGTCGTACGGGCGTTCGCCGAAAGCCCGCTCGTCTGGATCATGCTCCTGTTCAATGGCCATCTGGGCGGCCTCCTCCTGCTGCGGCATGAGATCGCCCGCCACGGTCTGGAGAACGGGCTCGTCGAGATCGCCAAAGAAATCGTCATCCTGTCGTCGATCGTCTGCAGTCTGCGCGGGCTCGTGGAACCCAACCCCCGTCGCCTGCTGGGCTATCTGTTCATTGGACAATCCGGACTCGTGCTGGGCGGCGTGCTCCTCGCGAACACCGAAGGGATCACCGGAGCGCTGGTCCACTGGCTGGTCGTGGTCATCGCCTCGTCAGGCCTCTTCATGCTCCTGCGGATCCTGGAGAGCCGGATCTCGGGTCCTGACTGGTGGCGTCAGCCCCAGGGTCTCGGCGTCTCGGCCCCTAGGCTGGCCGCTTTCTTTCTGCTCTTCGCCCTGACGCTTGCCGGATTGCCGGGAACGCTGGGCTACTGCTCCCAGGAGCTCCTCGTCACCGGCGCGGCGGAACATTCGATCCCTCTGGGATGGACCCTGGCGCTGACCTCGGCACTGAACGCCATGAGCGTCTTCCGGCTCTTCACCCAGCTCTTCCTCGGTGTCCCGGCCACCCGTGCCCTGCCCGTTCCGGATCTGCTGTCCCGGGAGCGCTGGCCGCTCGCAATCGGTCTGGTCCTCCTCATCGTCACCGGCATCTTTCCCTCACGCGTGATGCGGCTACCAGAGACCCCGGCCCGCGAGATCGGCGCACCAGCCCAGACGCATGGCAGGGGGCACTGAGCCGCTGACTGCGTCGATCTCTGCGGGACCCAGACCCTGGGAAATGGAGGGGACCCCTGTCCCTCACCGGCCCCGAGGTCACAGCCCCGATTGCCCCCACCATGGAAACACGGTATCCCTTGGCCCATGCCGAGTTTCGACATTGTGTCCCAGGTCAACCCGATGGAGATCGACAACGCCTTCAGCCAGGCCAAGAAGGAGTTGGCCACCCGGTTCGACTTCAAGGACAGCGGGGCGGAGATCGTGCTGGAGAAGAACGAGTTCAAGCTCCGGGCCGGTGATGCCTTCAAGATGCAGCAGCTCACGGAGCTCCTCGTCGGCAAGCTGGCTAAGCGCGGCATCAGCCTAAAGAACGTCGACACCGGCAGCGCTGAGCTCTCTCCACTCGGACACGCACGCCAGGTGGTCAAGATCAAGCAGGGTATCGACGGGCCCACCGCGAAGCAGATCTCGCAGTTCATCCGCCAAACAGGCCTCAAGGTGACTGCTGCCATCCAGGGCGAGGAGGTCCGTGTGACCGGCAAGAGCCGCGACGACCTGCAGTCCGTCATTACCGCAGTCCGGCAGGAGGAGTGGCCCGTGGCCCTGAACTTCGTGAACTTCCGGGACTGAGCCCCGTTCCATCTCCCTCTCGGCATCTCCAGCCGCTCTTGGCCCTTTGCTCTTCGGCCTTCATGCGGCAAGGTTCAACGGCACTCGGTGACAACCACTTGGCCCATTGACCGCTGGTGGAGGAGCGTCCGATCCCCGTTGGGAATCGCCCTGCTCCTCTCCCTGCTGCTGCATGGATACGTGTGGCTGATGGCAGTGCTGATCGAGGCGGCCCTGGCAAACGGCTGGATTCCGAAATGGATGGAGCCGGCCGTCCTCCCACTGATCGCAAAGACTGTTCCGCCCCCGACCAACGCCCCTCCGGCCGAGGTCTGGAAGGAAGTCCCGTTGCAGTTCGTGGAGGTGGATCCGTCGACGATGTCGGATGCGCCCGACGACGCCACGTTCTTCTCCACCGCCAACACCCGTGCGGCGAACCCGGAGCCGAAGACGAGTCCCCAGAACAAGCCCCGAATCGACGGGAAACGGGAGGATTCGCTGAAGACGTTCGACACGGCGAAGCCCTCCCAGAAGGCCCAACCGACCCCAGAGGCGGAATCGCCGCCCGACCAGGAGGCGGTGGCGGAACGGCGTGCCACGCCGACTCCCAAGCCGGTGGAGCAGGAACCCAAACCCGTCGAGAAAGCCCCACCCCAGGAGGAGGTCCAGCCTGGCACCGCACCCGGCGAAACCCTGCTGGCCAAGGCCACCCCGAAGTCCCAGGAACTCAAACCCCTGCCCCAGACCCAGCAGGCTCCCCAGAAGGCCGCGCAGCCGGAGGAGCAGGCGCGTCCCCAGAAGCGCAGGACCCCCAAGCGCCTCGCCGAGGTCATGCCCGCGCGAGGTTCGATCGTGGGCGAGACGATGCGGCAGGAGGGCGGGGTCTCCCGCATGTCGGTGGAATCGTCCCTCAACGTCAAAGCCAGTCCCCTCGGGGACTACCACTACCGCATGGTGCTGGCGGTCCAGCAGCAGTGGTACCGGCTCCTCGAGGAACGCCGCTACGCCCTCGAGCGCATCGGAAAGGTGGTTGTCGCGTTCGACCTCCACTCCGATGGATCCATCACCGGCATCGAGACCAAGCAGTCGGAGGTGGGTGAGACGCTTTCGTTCCTCTGTGAACTCTCGGTGATGCAACCCGCCCCGTTCGGCCGCTGGCCGGTGGAGATCCGACGCATGGTTGGAGGCGACGTCATCCCGGTCACCTTCACGTTCAACTACTACTGAGACATGTTTGCCCTCCTCGCCGATGGCGGCCCCTTCGTCTGGCTCCTCCTCGTGATGTCCGTGGTCTCGCTCGCGCTGGTCCTTGAACGGGGCTCGTACCTCCGGAGATCCAGGGTGATGCCCCAGGTGCTTGTCGATGCCATGGAACGGCTCGATGCCGCCGGTCTCCGGGGAACCTGCACCGCGATGCCCTCGCCGCTGTCCCGGCTTGTCGTGACCGTGCTGGATCATCTCCGATGGCCAAAGGAAGAGGTCGCCAGCGCTGTGGAGGTGAAGGCCCGACGCGAGGTCGCCCTGATGGAGCGCGGGCTCGTCATCCTGGAGATCGTCGTCGGCATCGCCCCCCTGATCGGACTCGTTGGTACGATCTATGGAATCATCCCCCTGTTCGTCGACTTCGGTAAGGCCATCTCCGGCGACTACGCCCTGCTCGCCAAAGGAATCGGGGCCGCCCTCAACAAGACCCTGGTGGGACTTCTCGTGGCCATCCCCACGCTGGTCGCCTGGAGCTACTTCAACAAGAAGGTGGAGACCCTTGCCGTGGAGCTCGAGGGGCATTGTGACGCGCTGATACGACGCCACTACCACGGGGAGGGCCTCGACGGCACGAAACCCGGCTCGGAGCGGCCATGAAATTCTATCCGAGACGCCGCAAGGCCGCCCCGGCGATCATCATCATCTCGCTGATCGATGTGCTCATCGTGATGCTGGTATTCCTGCTGTTCACCACCACGTTCAAGAACGCCCCGGCAGTGAAGCTGGAGCTGCCCGAGACGAGCGATGCGCCGAAGACCGGGGCGAGCAACGACAAGCCCCCACTGATCGTCACCGTCGCCGCCAAGGAACCGAATTACTTCATCGGCAACCGGGCCGTGACCGCCGACCGCCTCCTGACCGAGCTCCGGTCGGCCAAGACAAATGACCCCCAGATGCGCCTCGTCATCCGGGGCGATGGGGACGCGGCGTGGCGTCTGGTCGTCAAGGTCCTCGATTTCGCCAAGCAGTCCCAGATCACCAACGTGCGGGCCTTCACCAAGTCGAAGGCTCCATGAGCCGCTGAACGAGGCGGGCTCGACCCAAGCGTGCATGGATGCTGGGACAACGGCATCGGGATTTGTCGTTTCCTGATCCGTGGATACCTTTTCCTCAGACCTCCTTCCCGATCCATGAACACCATCCGCCTCCCCTCGTTCGTCCTGTCGATTCTGCTCCATGCGTTGCCCTTGGTCCGGTCGGCCAGCACCACGGACGTCCTGGCCGCCGCCTCCCCGATCGTCGCGCTCCTCCGGTGGATCGGGGGTGCCGCCGCGGTCGCAGGTTCGTTCCACGCCGTGTCCGGGAGCTCGATCACGGTGACCAACCCGACGGAGAGCCGAGTCCGCGCGACAAACGGGGTCGACGTCGCCTTCCGGGTCTCCCTCACGTACACCTCGGGATCGACCGTCCTGAGTCCTGCGCTGTATGAGGCGTCGAACCTTCCCCCCGGATTCAACCCGCCCAGCAAGTCCGGCTCGATCTGGCGGATCACCGGCAAACCGACGGCGGCGGGCACGTTCGCCAACGTGATGCTCACCGGGTACCAGAACGCCAACAAATCCGGTAACAAGGCGACCGTCCCCCTTACCATTGTCGTCGTCGATGCCGCCCCTGCGATCACAACCCAGCCGGCCGACCTCGCAGTAACCGCAGGACAGCCTGCCACCCTTTCCGTCACGGCGACCGGAGGGTCGCTGGGCTACCAGTGGCTCAAGGGGGATTTGGAGGTGCCCAACGCGACGAATGCCTCCCTCACCTTCCCCTCGGCGAAGGTCTCGGACAGCGGGACCTACAGGGTCCGGGTCGCCAACAGCGGCGGATCCATCCTGAGCGCCCCGGCCGTCCTCTCCGTCACCGCAGGAAGCCTCCCACCGGAATTTAACACCATCCCGCGTCCCGCGGCCGTCCATTCCGGCGAACCTGTGGTCCTCAACGCCGCAGCCTCAGGTGATGGCACTCTGTCTTGGTCGTGGTCGAAGGATGGGGTGGTTCTCGAGGGCCAGACAGCCCCCACGATCTCGATCCCTTCGGCTTCGACGGACGATGCCGGAAGCTATGTCGTCACGGTGACGGGTTCGGGAGGTTCGACGTCAGCGCCCGCAGCCCGGATCGCAGTCGTCCCCACCCTGTCTTTAGGGGTTCCAACTGTTTCGGGCGGAACCCTGTCCCTCCAGCTGGGAGCCATCCCAGGGCGGGTCTACCTTCTGGAGACGGCGGCCCTGGACTCCACGACCGTCTGGAATCCCATCGCCGAGTCCTCCACCACCGGTGGAGGTGACCCGGGTACGGTCGTCCCGCTCCAATTCCAGATCCCAGAGCCCGCCTCTGGATCCGGTCTCTACCGGATCCGGGCCCGCTAGCCACACCGGCTTTTCCTTGGCCCCGTGACGAGGGTGGATGCGGATGAATTTTTCTTCGCGCATCGGTCATGTCCGGTGTTTCATCCCGCCTCGTTCGACCCATGCCGAAACGTACCGACATCCACTCCGTCCTCATCATCGGCGCGGGGCCGATCATCA
>SYEM01000003.1 GCA_005801385.1 Verrucomicrobiales bacterium
GGCGGTCCTGGGGGGCTGCAGCCTGAGGGGTGGCGAGGGGACGATCGTGGGAGTGATCGTGGGTGCGGCCCTGATGCAGGTGCTACGGAACATGATCACGCTGGTGACGACCCACAACAACATCGAGTTCGCGATCATCGGCGCCGTGATCCTGCTGGGCGTGATCGCCGACGAGTTGGTGAAGCGCTACGCCGCCCGCCGCCGCGCCGCCCGCGCCCTCGCCGCCGAGACCGCCGGCTGACTTCCATGACGCCGTTGGCGTTGCGGTCCCGGATCGATATCCCATCACCATTTTGAATCCCAACGGGATTCCGTCCCCCAGCCCTCGAGAGATGCCACCCGGGGGGGGCCAGCGCCTCATCCCCTCTCGATCCCGGAGGGATCTCAGCCGGTAGCCGGCGGTTGAGCGCAGCGACACCGCCGGACACCCGCCCCACCCTATCCCCCACATCCCGGAGGGATGCCAGCTCAGTCCAGGTATCTCGAATCGTACACCACCCCGGATTTCTCGAGGAACTCGACCAATTCCTCCCGAAACGTTCTGATCCGATGGTGTTCGGCCTGACGACCAATGTACTCCTGGACCGAGGTTCGCGCCGAGGCACTGACCGAGAAGGCCGCATACCCTTCCTGCCACGCAAAACCCGGGATGGGGATTTCCTGCCGCACCCAGGTGGAGGACGACTTCTTCAACTCGCGCATGAAATCAGACAGGCAATGGGTCGGCTTCAATCCGACGAGCAGATGGACGTGGTCGGCCACGCCGCCAACACCCTGGGACAACCCGTCCAGCCCGTTCACGCAACCACCCAAATACTCATGCAACCGGACACGCCACGACTCCGAAATCAATGGCTCGCGATTCTTCGTGGCGAAGATCAGGTGATGGAGGAGCTGGGTATGGGTTGATGGCATGGGCGACGTTGGCTGGCATCCTTGCCGGGATGCGGGATTCCATTGGAGCCATACCCGGTGGTGTCGCTGCGCTCCACCACCGGCTACACGCTGGGGTGCCTCCGGCATCCGTGGAAAGCGCGCGCCGCCCCACCGCTCGACAGGGATGCGAGCCGAAGAAAGCATCCCAGGCCTCCCCACCCTTCTCCATCCCGGATGGATTCCATCAACCTTGAGGCATCCGAGGTCTCCAATACCTTCTCCATCCCGAAAGGGATGCCGGCTACGCCAAGCCCTTCTCTCCATCCAAGAGGGACGCCGCGCCCCGCCCCCTCTTCTCTTCATCCCGGAGGGATCTCAGCCGGTAGCCGGCGGTTAAGCGCAGCGACACCGCCGGATACCCGCACCACTACGTCCACCGCATCCCGGAGGGATGCCAGAGGGGTCGAGCTGCGAACAGCGCTTCAAATCCAACGCCCCCCCCTACGCCAGCTCCTCGGCCGGCTAGAACCAGATCATTGGGCAATGGCTCAAACCTTCCGCAAAAGTTCAGCCGTAATCAGCTGGAGGGGAGGACGATCCGGAGCCAAGAGCTTCGGACGAATGAAATCGCATCCGACCACGAGATGCAGAGTTTCGTTGTCAGGCAGCACCACCATCTGGAGGTCGTGACCAATCCGGGGCCGGAACCAGAAATAGCCCTCACTATCCTGATTCCACGCTCTCGACGGCTTTATCGGTTTGGGTAGACGCCACTCCCGCTCCTGCAGAAACGCGATTTTCTTCTCGCTTGAGAATTCCATTAGCTTGGACCTCTTCGGCGAACCAGCTTAACCACCAACTGGAACAGCCTTGGTTGCCTTTGGCTTCTCCATCGGCTTCGCGTCAGGGGGAATTCGCTTGGGGATCGCTGTCGATTTGATGAAACGGACCAAGAACTCCAAGGCCTGTTTGGCCGTCAACGACCCATTGGAATCCAAGCTTTTCCGAAGAACTCCAACAGCATGCTGAAGGGAATCCCTTCTTCCTCCCGAATAGATCACCGGCCGGCCGCCCTCTCGAAAAATCGCACGCTTTGAAAATCCAAACCCCATCCGACCATACAGCCTCCAATGGTCCACTGAACCTGAGGCAGCTTGCTCAGTCAGGAACAAGCATGGCTGAGGATCCACAAGCGGCTTCACATGACCCACTTGATCAATGGGGGCGTATTTGGAGACCCGGAGTCCCCTCCCCGGATCCAGAGCATCACGAAGAAGCCCGAGATAACGTCTACGCTGGTCTCGATCCAGCTCGGGAACCAAAGGCAACTTCTTCCAAGATGGAGCAGCCGAGGCGGCGCAAAATCTTTTCTGTAAAATCGGCGGCGCTTAAACCGAGGGCTGGGTTTGGCTGTCCATGCTGAGGTAGATTCTTCCGGTTTCCCATTCCTCGCTGAACTCGACGAGGAGTGCGCTGACCAGGCGCAGGAGGGAGGCTTCGTTGGGGAATACGGCCAGCAACCGTATCTATGCCCTGAATCGCACCGACGGGAGCAAGAAATGGGAGGTCACCGTCGGTGCCTCCGTCCCGTTGGCTGATGAGTGGATCTCGTCACCCATCGTGGGAATCAATGGAACCGTCTACACAGGATCTTCAGACGGCCGATTCCATGCCCTCAATGGGGCAAGTGGATCCAAGCTCTGGGAGATCATCACAGGAGGAGCCGTTGACTCCACGGGAGCAATCGGTGCCGACGGAACGATCTACGTTGGGTCGGGTGACAATCGACTCTACTCGATCGATGAAACCTCGGGCTCGCTCCGGTGGAGTTTTACGACCGAGAAACCCATCCGCTCCTCACCAGCCATAGCGTCAGACGGAACGGTGGTCTTCGGAACCCGAGGTAATTTAATTCGCCAGCCAATAAGGTCTATGCGCTGAACTCTGCATCCGGGGACAAACGCTGGGAATACATCGCCGCCGGACCAATCACATCATCACCCGTGTTGGGGTCGGACGGAACCGTGTACCTCGGCAGCACGGAAGGGACCTTCTACGCACTGGATGGAACGACCGGACAACCTCGGTGGACCTACAAGACTGGAAGCAGCGCGCTCCACTCCTCTCCAGCCCTTGCTCCCGATGGCACCCTCTTCATCGGCGGCATGGACGGAAAGGTCCACGCCATCGCGTCCGGTTCGTCCGGTGTGGCGGACTCCTCATGGCCGATGTTCCGAGGAAACCTCCGCCGAACGGGCCAGGCATCGCTTCCCTCCATCACGCCCTCACTGCGCTGGGTTCCACGGAATGATGCCCTCCTCCAAATTGAAGCAATCGGCGCCTCGGGGGCCCGCCTCATTCTTGAGACATCGAGCGATCTTCAAAATTGGAATGCCCGGCAGGAAATCACTGGGCAGGGACGTGAAAAGCCCCTGATTCTGGACCTCCAGTCCGGCGCCACCGGAGCGGTGGAGTTCTGGCGTTTACGTACGCGGTGATTCCGCTCTTCCCTCACTGGCATCCCTGCCGGGATGCCAGACGGGGCGAGTCACGACACCAGCGCGTTTCGAATCCCAACGGGATTCCGTCTCCCAGCCCAGGGTTGCCGAGCTCCCGAGGCTACCCTGGGTCCCCTTCCCGACGCGTGTTCAACCGCAACGCGGTTGCGGCCCTCGCCGATGGAGACCACGTCGTCCGGGTTTGCCCCGCCACCGGCGCGGCCGGACGCAACCGCCTTGCGGTTGTCGCCCTTGTCTTCCCGGTTCCCGGGGTAGGTCCCCGTCCCTGGGAACACCCCCGCGCTCAGGGCCAAAACGCCGTTGGCGTTGGCAGCCCGGATCCATGCCTCATCGCCCATCGTCCCAAGTCCCCTACATCAGCTCCTCGGCCGGGTAGGTCCAGATCTCGGCGAGGGTGGGATGGTAGTGAGGGACCGCAGCCAGCTGAGCAGCGGTCATTCGACAGTCCATGGCGACCACGATCTCGTGGATCAGCTCGCCCGCCTGCGGGCCCACACAGGCACCGCCCACGATCTCGCCTGTCGTACGGTCGGACAGCAGCTTCACGAAGCCCCGACGGCACCCCAAGATCATCGACTTCCCGTGATCATTGAAGGGATACGCCGCCACACGGACCTCGAGACCGGCCTCCTTCGCGGACCGCTCCGTGTGCCCCACCACCGCCACCGCTGGATCCGTGAAGACGACCGACAGCGTCAGGCGGTCGTCCCGCGACACCGACTGGCCCAGGATGTTCTTGGCCGCAATCTCCCCCTGCTGGATCGCCAGATGGACGATGTCCTTCGGGCCACAGCAATCACCTGCCGCGAAGATGTGGGAGGCGCTCGTCCGCTGCTGGCGGTCGATCTGGATCTTCCCGGACCGGCTCAGCGCCACGCCCGCTGCCTCGAGACCCAGGGTCGACACCGCAGCCCTGCGTCCTAGGCCGTGGAAGATGGCGTCGGCTTCGATCGACTGCACGGAACCCGCACGTTCGATCCAGAGACGCTTCCGGGGACCGACCACCTCAGCGCGTTGGAGCGTCGCACCGGTGATCACCGAGATCCCCTCGTCCATCAAAGCCCCTTCAAGCTCCTGTGCGACGTCCGAGTCGCATTCCCGGAGGAGCTGAGGTCCCCGCTGGACGACCGTCACAGAGGCCCCAAGCCGGGCAAAGAACTGGGCGAACTCGAGGGCCACGGCCCCCGCGCCCAGAACGATCACCGAAGCGGGCAGTTGGCGGAGCTGGAGGGCCGAGTCGCTGGTCAGATACCCGATCGACTCGAGACCGGGAACCGGTGGTGGGGCGAGCTCGGAGCCCGTCGCGAGCACGACATGACGGGTCCGGAGACGTCGACCCGACTCGAGTTCCAGGTGGTGGGGATCCACAAACCGAGCCTTGGAACGGATGAACTCCCACTTCCCCTGCTCGAGCTGCTGGCGTCGATAGCCGGCGAAGTCTCGGATGAGCTCATCCTTCCGGGCCATGAGACGTTCAAGATCGACGGTCACCGGACCGGCCTCGATACCCCAGGTGCGTCCGGCGGCGATGGCGTGTCGGAGTTCCGCAGCATGCAGGAGGGCCTTGGTGGGCATGCATCCGCGCAAGATGCACAGGCCGCCGATCTCGGGTCCGCCGTCCACCACCGCGATGCGATGTCCGCCTGCAACGAGGGTCCGCGCCGCGGCATAGCCAGCGCTGCCGCCTCCCACCACCACCGTGTCGAAGTCCATCGAACTCATGCGGGGAGTCTGGTTGGGGACCCTCCCGCCTGCCAAGGGGTGTCATACAGGGATGAAGAGGGTGACCCACACGGCGACGCGGAGACACGGCGAACGACAAAGGAAGAGACATCGGAAGCACAGGCTTCAAACCCCTGGGAACCCATCTGCGATCCGCGGCACATGGATCTGCCCGAGAGGTCAGACGGGTCCCCTCCCATGTGGGAGGATACCGGACTCCCCCCCCGGATTCGCTCCAACCTTCCGGGGATGTCCGGAACGGCACGGAGAGTATCGGTTCCCGGGGAATGGGCCCACCCGCCCCCAGTGAGGCCGGGTACTGAATCACCCACCCGCACTCCGTTGTCTCTCCTCTTTTCTCCCCCTGCCTTTCCTCCACGTCTCCGCGCCCCCGTGTGAGCCCCCTTCTCTTCCCCTGCTGCCCGGGTCTGGACGTGCCGCCGCATCTGGGCGCTAATGCGAAAGTGAGCCACGCGAAGAAATCCGAGACGTCCGCTGCCAAAGGGCCCAACCCAGCTGGGCCCACCCCCGACGCCACAACGGGGAAGCTCTCCTCACTCATCATCGATCTGCTGAGGCCCTACCGGACCGGTCTCGCCATCGTGCTCGGCTCCATGCTGGTCCAGACGCTGACGAGCCTCGCCGCGCCCTGGCCGCTTAAGGTCATCCTCGACAACGTCGTCGGGAACCATCACCTGCCCGCTTGGCTGGAATGGATCCACCGGTACCCCATCGCCCAGAGCAAGAGCGGCCTCGCACTCCTCGCGGCATCCGCCGTGGTGCTCATCGCCCTCATCGGCTCCATCGCCGGATACGTTGCCAACTACTATACCGAGAGCGTCGGACAATGGGTTGCCAACGACCTCCGACTCCGGATCTACCACCACCTTCAACGGCTGTCGCTGTCCTACTACGACACCCATCAGACGGGTCTCCTCCTCAGCACGCTCACCGACGACGTGGCCACGATCCAGAACTTCGCCTCGTCGGCGACGCTCGGGATCCTGATCGATCTGCTCACCATCGTGGGCATGCTCGGGTTGATGTTCTGGCTCGACTGGGACTTCGCCCTGATCGCGGTCGGCGTCACCCCGTTCCTCCTGCTCTTCGTCAGCCGCTTCAAGAAGTCGGTGAAGAAGGCGACCCATGAGGTCCGCAAACGCCAGAGCGACATCGTGGCCGTGGTCCAACAGGGACTCGGATCCATGCGCACGGTCGAGGCGTTTGGCCGTGAGGACCTCGAGGAAAGCCGACTCGGTGAGGCGAGCCACGCCACGGTCGAGGCCGCCCTCAAGGCCCGCCAGATCAAGGCCCTCCTCTCCCCCGTGGTAAACCTCACGGTCGCCCTCTGCACCGCCATCGTCCTGTGGCGCGGCGCGTCCCTGATCCTCAGCGGCGCCATGACGGTCGGCTCGCTCACCGTCTTCCTCGCGTACCTCTCCAAGTTCTTCAAGCCGGTCCAGGACCTCGCCAAGATGACCAACACGATCGCCCAGACCTCGGTAGGACTGGAGCGTATCCAGGCGATCCTCGACACCGATGTCGGGATCCCACAGAAGACCGACGCCAAGGACCCGGGATCGCTCCGTGGACGGATCGTCTTCGAGCATGTGGCCTTCGCCTACGACCCCGCGGCTCCGATGCTCCGGGACGTCAACTTCACCATCGAGCCCGGACAACGCATCGGGATCGTCGGCCCCACCGGCGGTGGCAAGTCGACCGTCGTGAGCCTCATCCCGAGGTTCTACGACCCGACGAACGGTCGGATTCGGATCGACGACCAGGACCTGGGGGACCTCGAACTGGCCGCCCTCCGTCGCAACATCGGGTTTGTCCTCCAGGACACGGTCCTGTTCCGGGGCACGATCCGGGAAAACATCGCCTATGGGCGTCCCGGGGCCTCCGAGGACGAGATCCGCGAGGCCGCGCGGCTCGCAAACGCCCATGAATTTATCGACCGGATGCCCCAGGGCTACGACACCCTCGTCGGCGAGCGCGGCCTCACCCTCTCCGGCGGACAACGCCAGCGTCTGGGCATCGCCAGGGCCCTGATCCGGAACTCGCCGATCCTGATCCTCGATGAACCCACCGCGGCACTCGACACCGAGTCCGAAAAGCTGGTGATGGAAGCGTTGGAGCGTCTCATGCACGGCCGCACCGTGATCACGATCGCCCACCGCCTCAGCACGATCCGAGATGCCGACAAGATCATCGTCCTGAAGGCCGGCGTCGTGGCCGAGGAGGGCACCCATGCCGAACTGGTCCGTCTCAACGGCGTCTACGCCGAACTCCATCGCATCCAGACCGGAGACACCCCCGCCCCGAAGGCCTGACCCTTTCCACAATACCCCATGTCCCACCGCTCGCTCATCGTCCTGCCGGACCGCACCGCCCGACCCTTCCTGACCGCCATCGAGAACGCGAAGTCCTCGATCCGGATCAAGATGTTCGTGTTCTCCGACCCGGACCTCATCCAGGCCGTCATCGCCGCCCGCAAGCGGGGCGTGGACGTCCAGATCATGCTCAACGCTGCGCGTCGCGATGGTGAGGACGACAACGCCGAATCGCGCAAGACCCTCCACCACGCCGGCATCCCGATGAAGGACAGCAGCCCCGATTTTGGGGTGACGCATGAGAAATCCATGGTGGTGGACGAGAAGCTCGCCTTCGTGAAGTCCCTGAACTGGGCTACCCGGAACCTGACCGAGACCCGCGACTATGCCGTCACCACCGAGCACAAGGACGAGGTCCGCGAGATCCTCGACTGCTTCGAGGCCGACTGGCATCGCCAGGCGTTCAAGCCCCCGGGCACGACTCCGCTGATCTGGTGTCCGGCCAATGGTCGCGAGGCCATCGCCCACTTCATCGACAAGGCGAAGCACAGCCTCTTCGTCCAGAACGAGCGGTATCAGGACCCGGTGATCATCGAGCGCCTCATTCGCGCCAGGGAGCGGGACGTGAAGGTCCACGTGATGGCCCGTCCGCCGCACAACCTGAAGAAGGAAAAGCTGCTCGAAGGGGTGAGCGGTCTCCGGATGCTCAACGACGTCGGGGCGAAGATCCACAAGCTCAACAAGCTGAAGCTCCACGGAAAGATGCTCCTAGCCGACGGCAAGCGGGCGATCATCGGTTCCATCAACCTCGCCCCGGGCAGCTTCGACGACCGGCGTGAGCTCGCGATCGAGGTCGACGACACCACCCTCGTCGAGGAGCTCCATGACGTCGCGCACCACGATTGAGAGCATTCCCACAAGGTGGACCTCTCGGATGCGGGCCTGTTGGCGGATCTCGAGAAACGGGGCAAGGCCGGCGAGGCGGGGAAGCTCGTCCTGGACGAGTGAGCCCGAGGCCCAGAGCCCGAAACCGAACCTGACCCAAAGTCGATTCTGTCCTGGTCTGTCAGCCCACCTCGGCCCCAACCCAAGGAATCAACGACGCCTGGGGTGTTGTGGGGGCACACCGTGCACCCAGTGATGCAGGGCACTGCATCACCCACCAGAACCCGGGCCCGGTGCTCTCCGCCCTAGGCTCCGCACCGATTCGATGGCATCATCCCCCCATGAAGGTTTCCTTGGTCCGGACTCGTTGTGTCCCCAAAGCCTCCTGCCTCGTGCTGATTGGAATGCTCGGTCTTCCAGTACTTCACGCTCAGGAGGCCGCTCCCTCCCCAAACGCCCCAGCAGCCCAGCGTCCAGCAGAGGCCCAGCCCGGCGGACGACCTAAACGTCCGGATGCCTTCGAGCGGTTTGATCGGAATGGTGACGGCCGGGTGACCGCGGACGAGATCAACAACCCCGCCATGCTGCAGTGGCTGGATCGCGATGGGGATGGGGCCATCACCCGACAGGAGGCCGCCGAGGCGATCACGGAGATCGGCGGACGCCGCCGATGGGCCGCTCCATCCCCGAAGGCCACCAACGCTCCCCTCCCTACGACGTCCGCCGCAGCTGAGCCCAAGGAATCCTTCTGGCCCGTGAACCCGATCGCCTGGGGTATCGGACGACGCCTCCAGGCCGGGTCGTGGATCAGCCTCGATGGGCGCCCAGTGGATCTGGATGTCCGCCCGTCTGGCAAGGGACGGCTCCTGCTCGCCACCTCATCGACCTGCCCCCTCAGCCGCAAATACGGTCCCGCCCTTGGACGCCTCGCCACCGAGGCCTCGGCCCAGGGTTTCGAGGTGGTCTTCATTGCACCGGTCGACTCGGACCCGAAGGACGATCTCAAGACGATGGCGTCGACCCATCGATGGACGGCTCCTGTGCTCCGGGATCCGAAGGGCGAATTGGCCCGACGCCTCGGCCTCCGCAGTACCACCGAGGCGATCCTGACCGACGCCGCCGGAACGGTCGTGTACCGCGGGGCGGTCGATGACCAGTATGGCTTGGGCTACGCCAAGTCCGAGCCGACCCGTCGTCCGTTGAAGGACGCCCTGGCGGCGGTACGAACCGGGGACCGTCCTGCGATCGCGGCCACGACCGCCCCCGGATGCGATCTCGATTCCGCAGGGCCGATCCCGGTGCCGACGGGTGCCACGGTGACATTCCACAACCGGGTCTCCCGCATCCTCCAGACCCACTGTCAGGGATGCCATACCACCGGCGGCCCAGGACCGTTCGAACTGGAATCCCTCGCCTCGGTCGGCAGCCATGCCCGCGTGATCCAGACCCAAGTCGAGAAGGGCCTCATGCCCCCGTGGTTTGCCGCGCCGGAAAAAGGTGGGGCCTCCAACCACAGTCCGTGGCTGAACGACCGTTCGTTGCCGGAGGATGACCGACGGGATCTCGTCGCCTGGCTGTCGGGATCCCGTCCTGCGGGCAACCCGAAGGACGCCCCACTGCCCCTGCCTCCGGCGGGCGACTGGAGCATCGGGAAACCCGACGCCGTCTATACGATCCCGAAGCCGATCGCCGTCGCGGCCGAGGGCGTGATGCCGTACCAGAAGACCACCATCGAGACCGAGTTGACCGAGGACCAGTGGGTGACGGCGGTCGAGATCCAACCCACGGCGAAAGCGGTTGTCCACCATGTGCTGGTCTTCGCCCGTCCACCCGGACAGCGGGGGCGGGGCGGCTCGGATTCCAGCGGCGACGGCGTGACCGGGTTCTTCGCCGCCTACGTGCCCGGGAACACGTTCCAGATCTACCCGGAGGGCTTCGCCAAGCCCCTGCCGGCCGGGAGCCGACTCCGCCTCCAGATCCACTACACGCCGAACGGCACGGCAACGGAGGACCAGATGCGGATCGGGTTCCGGTTCGCCAAGGGAGCGCCGCGGCACCGGATCCATGTGGTCGGCGTCGCCAATCCTCTTCTCCGGATACCGCCTGGAGCCCCGAACCACGAGGAGACCGCCTCGCTGCCGGTGCCTCGCGAGGCGCGGATCCTGGCGCTCATGCCCCATCTCCATGTCCGCGGAAAGGCCTTCCGCTTCGAGACCCTGGATGCCGACGGTGACCGGAGGACCCTTCTGGAGGTGCCGCGCTACGACTTCAACTGGCAGCTGAGCTACCGGTTCGAGCAACCCGTGTCGATCCGCAACGGGACCCGGATCCGCGCGACCGCGTGGTACGACAACAGCACCGGGAATCCGGCCAACCCGGATCCCACCCAGGAGGTCCGCTGGGGTGAGCAGACCTTCGAGGAGATGATGCTCGGCTACGTCGAGTACTACTTCCCGGACGCGGGGATCTGAGGGGCAACCCCACGCCCGCTTCGCAGCCGGTCGACCGCATGGCACCACCAGAAATCCGGCCTGCGGAAGGGGTC
The DNA here is from genome assembly GCA_005801385.1 of Verrucomicrobiales bacterium. Taxonomy (GTDB): domain Bacteria; phylum Verrucomicrobiota; class Verrucomicrobiia; order Limisphaerales; family UBA9464; genus UBA9464. The sequence continues at coordinate 10,881 of SYEM01000003.1, forward strand.
ATGGTTCCAACCCGTGTCGGCCCTCAACTCGAGGGACTCCGAGCCGGCGTCGAAACCCAGGACCCGCCCCCATTCACGGCCACAGGCGGTGAAATGGCCCATCGGGGGGATCGATCGCTTCATGCGGGTCTCGATCGGCAGTGGATCGAGGGTGAATCCGATGGCCATGAGGCCCACCGACCCGGCCACCGGGAGGGCACAGGCCAGACGAGACAGCCATCCCTTGGGCACCTCGATGCCCGGCCATGCGAGGAGCAGGAACGGCAGGGCAAAGATCAGGTATCGGCATCCAAACGAAGTTCCCGGGCCAAAACCGAGCTTCGCCATCGTGAGCACTCCAGTCATCGGGATCCAAATCGCCGCGATGCCGTCCCAGATTGATTCCCTCCACAACGGCCGGATTCCGAGGAAGCAGACCCCTATCGGGACGACCCCGTAGATCAACAGTCCATGGTTTGAGGACAGGAGGACCTCGTTGAGATTGAACGCGAGTGGATGACTCATCGCCCCATCCACGAGGCGATCCACCCGAAGTCCCGGATGGATTTCCATGAACGGGGATCCGAAGCGGGCCTGGTTGTAGGCCAACCGGAGGGCAACCGCAGGCAGAGTGGCGATGACCGCGGTCGCAAGGTTGCGCCAACGGTTTGAAGCGGCAGCGTGGACTGCCATCAGGCACATGAGGGACGGGATCACGAGATCCGCCTGACGGCGGCTGACGCACGCGACCCCCAACCATAGGCCAGAAACGATCGAAGACCTAAACCCGCCCTCCATCCAGCGACACCAGGCGGCGAAAATGCCCAGTGCCAAGAGGCCATCCGAGAATGGAATCCGTGCATAGGGACCGATCGGCGTCGCGATGGCGACCAGGACCAGCCCCGCAGCGATGTGCTGCCCCTGGGCTCCAAGCCCCCTCCATCGTCGCGCCAGCTGGTACAACAGCAGCAGCACAACCGGCACATTCGAGAAACTGACAAAGAATTCCTCCCAATCCGTGCCGGAGGCAATGGGCAGGATGGCAGCGACCGATCGACCGCAGAGCAGATACGGGATCAGGCTAAGGCTGTGACCGATTCCATACTGGCTCGTCCGCCCTCCTTCAGGCCGGAATGGAGCGCCCTTCCAGTGGTCGGGAACAGCCACGCTCCCTACCAAAAGAGATCGGCTCAGATCGACCGTAATCGCGACATCGCGGTTTCCAATCCGACCCGAGGCCGTCAGAAGGAAGAATCCAAGGATGAGCAAGAGAACCCGACGGACGGGCAACCCGAACCCATGCACAGGCGCGGCGACTGGATCTGGCACACGATCGGAGGACACACTTCAACGACGACCGGCGAGACGGTCCGGGTTCACGCTACAGGAGGAAAGATCAATTCCTTGCCCGTGCCGGGAGGTCACACCTAGCGTCGATGTCGAATGTCGCATGACCGGACTTCCCGATCCAGTTGCGGTCCATCGATCGCAGTGGTGATGCCCACCCACGGGCCTCTCCAGGGAGCAGCCCAGGCGCTCCGTGCGCTCGAGAAGCTGAGCCCAGGACCGGACGAGACGATCATCGTCATCGACACCCCGTCCGCACCGGGAGACGTTGCCCTCCTGCCCAGAGACGCCCGGTGTGTGGAGGTTCCCCCGCAGTCGGGTCCGGCTGTAGCCCGGAACGCAGGTGTCAACCTCGTGTCCAGCGAATGGGTTTTGTTTGTGGATTCCGATGTCGTCGTGCCGCTAGGCACCATCGCAAACGTCCGGGACATCGTGAGGCGCAGCCCTGGATTGGCGGCGCTGTTCGGCACGTATGACTCAAACCCCGGCGATCCAGGGTTTCTCTCCCAGTACCGCAACCTGCTCCACCAGTTCGTCCACCTCCAGGGTCGGGAGGACGCAGAGACGTTCTGGGCGGGGCTGGGCGCCGTGCGGGTGGAGATGTTCAGGAAGGTGGGCGGATTCGATCCCCGCTTCCAAAGGCCCTCGATCGAGGACATCGATCTGGGCGGACGCATCCGGGACCACGGTGGAGCGATCCGCCTGGAGAAAACCCTCCAGGCAACCCACCTGAAGAGGTGGACCTTTGGATCGATGCTGCGGACCGACCTGTTGGATCGGGGCATCCCGTGGACCCGCCTGATCCTGAGGCGCGGGCAGACCCCGAATGATCTCAGTGTGGACCCGAAAGCCCGGCTGAGCACCGCGCTGACCAGCCTTGGGTTGCTCGGCTTGGGCCTCGGCCTGTGGAGCCGATGGGCCGCTGCCCTCGGCATGCTCAGCCTGGTGCTGCTTTTGGGAATCAACACACCTTTCTACCACCACCTTGCGGGACTCAGGGGCCCAGCCTTTGCCTTGAGGGCGGTCCCCCACCACATCCTTTTTTTCCTCATCTGCGGCATGGCCGGAATCATCGGAGCGTTCCTCCATGCCTTCGCAACCAGAGATCTTCCCCAAACGGCCACGGAAGCCAACGCTCGACGCCACCGGTGACCTACCTCGAACTGATCCCGCTTCCGCTGAGGCACTTACGACTTCCTGGAAGCCCCGGCGGGTCGTGTCCACATGCGCGGTAGCCTTCGGATTCCGGTCCCCGGAAGACATCCCTCCGGATTCCTGACTCCGAGAATGGCATGGTTCGTGCCGCAATCCAACCCGGATGCGAATTAGGACTGCCGATACCCTCTGCGAGCGGGAGTTCAGAACCAACTCCAGTGATCCACAGCGATCCGATGCACAAGGCCGTCCGGTCGCTCCGTATTCCAGTCTCTCGTCCCAATGGCTGATCGTTGGCGCTGGCCCGGCTGGGCTGACCGCCGCCCATGAGGCCGTCCGCCATGGCATCACCCCGCTGGTGATCGAGCAGGGCGATCGGGTCGGGGGCATCGCCCGCACCGAGGAGCATCGGGGCTTTCGCTTCGACATCGGCGGACACCGCTTCTACACCAAGGTCCCGGAGGTCCAGACACTCTGGGAGGAGACCCTCGGCAGCGAATTCCGTCTCACACCCCGGCTGTCGCGGATCTTCTACA
>SYEM01000036.1 GCA_005801385.1 Verrucomicrobiales bacterium
CTGGTCGTTGCCCTTGCCGGTCGCACCGTGCGCGACGGCATCGGCCTTCTCCGCCCGCGCGATCTCGACCATGCGCTTGGCGATGAGGGGACGGGCGATGGACGTGCCGAGGAAGTACTGTCCCTCGTAGATGGCACCGGCCCGCATCATCGGGAAGATGAAGTCGGAGGCGAACTCCTCCTGGAGGTCGTCGATGTAGATCTTCGAGGCCCCGGTCTTGCGGGCCTTCTTGTCGAGTCCGCGAAGCTCGTCGTCCTGGCCGATGTTGGCGCAGAAGGCGATCATCTCGGCGTTGCCGTAGGTTTCCTTGATCCAGGAGAGGAGGACGGAGGTGTCGAGACCTCCCGAATAAGCGAGGACGATTTTCATGCGTTCAAACCAATGCGCGTGGAGTCAACGCGAGCCACGTCCACCGTGGAAGTGGAAATCTCGGAGCGATGGACTGCACTTGGGGGTTGAGGGTCTGGCCTTCGGAAACGAACGTTGGAAACCATGAAGCATTTGCTCGGCGACACCTCGTCGAAGGCCTTCGCCTTGGGACTCCTGCTCCTCGGGGAAGCACTGGCACAGGCACCGATGGAACCGGCCCTCCGGGCCCAGGCCGTGCCTGCCGGGATACGGCTGGAGGCCACCTGCTCCGCGAGCACCCGGCGGGTCGTCTGGGAGTCTACGGACCGACTGGACGACGGCTCCTGGACCCTTTTTGCGGTGGATTCAATCTCAGGCCCCACCGTGAGCCGCGTGCTCACGGGTACGGAGACCCAAAGGTTTCTCCGGGTCCGCGCCCTTGAGACACCGGGATTCAATGGGCGGGTTGACCGGATCGTCCGGATCGTCCGTGAACAGTGGCGCGAGGCGGTGCTCCTTGAGGCCAGCTCCATTCCGGACACGCTCGTGGAGACCTATCCGGAGGACGTGGCGTTGAGAGTCGTCCTGAGCGTGGAGGGTGGCACGGTGGTGGTGACGGAGACGGACTGGACCCAGCCGATCAACCCCGAATTCCGTCCCCAGCCCTGGATGGGCAGTGCACGGCTGCCCTGGCCTGTGGCCTTGGATGAGCTGGAGGCCGAAGGCCTCTACCGCGCGGCGGGCCACGGTCCGAAATTCGGGGCGGTGACCCTCCGTCAGCCGGTCTACCCGGGCATGACCGAACCCTATTTCATCTTCCGGACGCCCGAGGGGCCGTTCGTCTTCGTCGGCACGGTCACCCGGAAGGTGAAGACGGAGTAGGTTGCGTTCAGGCCCGCCAATTCGACCGCGTCGTCCTCTACTCCGTGCCGGCTGGGAACAGGTTCGGGAAGAAGTGGCTCGAGGCATCCGCGGAGCAGCCCAGTCTCACTAGCCCCTTGGGGGAATCGGAGATCAGCAATCCCTCCTGGAGCAGCCTCCCGGTCACCGTCTGGGCGGTGCGGGGTGATGCATTGATGACGCGAGCGACCTCACCTCGGGCAATCTGTCCCCGCAGGAAGACCTCCCGGAGAACCCAACCGCTGCCGGAGGGTAGTTCCTTGGATGATTCGCGACGCTCGGCATAGCCAGCGATCCGGTTCTGCACCCGGTCCAGATCCAGCAACCCCTGCATGAATTCCAATTGGTCCACGGCGGTCCGGAGCAGGAATTCACTGCATTCCGACAAGCGACGCTCCAACAGATAGCCGCGGCCATCAAAATCATTCAACCGCCGCTCATCCGCATTCGAGAGCACGGCTTTATAGAGTTCCTGACGCCGTGCCAGCCCCCTTGAAAGCGTCCACAACCCATCCGCAGAGGCCCCGGCCAACTGCAGCCACGCCTGGGTGAACAGACGTGCAACCCGGCCGTTGCCATCGAGGAACGGATGGATCCAGGCCAGCCGATGGTGCGCCGCAGCAGCAGCGACGAGTCCCGTGGGGGTCGGTCGGATCAGTGGCCCGTAGAAGTCCATGAACCGCTCCAGGAATCCCGGGACCTTCTCCGGCGCGGGAGCAAGATGCTGGCCGACGCTCACCACGGAGGATCTCAACCCTCCGGGCTCGATCCGATGCCGACGCCCGGACCCATCCTCCACCTCCTGGAACGCCTCGGGGAGTCGGCTGTAGAACTGCCGGTGCAGTTCGCAGAGGAAATCGACCCCGCAGATGACAGGAACCGCGTCACGGACCAGTTCAGATTCCATCCACCGCTGGGTCTCCACATGCGCCCAATGGAGTTGCTGCAATTCGCGCTGCCTTCGGTCGCCGGTGAACTCGTGACGCAACGCCGCCTCGATGTCGCGAGGCGTGGTACGATGCCCCTCGATGAGGTTCGAGTAATAGCTGTTCATCGACCTCACCAACTGCACCACCCCCTGTCGGGTCAGCGGATGCAGCGCCGATCGGAGACGCTCAGCACGACGGATGACCTCGAGCCCCAGAACCGCGAGCTTTCCTTCGCGATCCTCCGGCATCAGGGGCTCCATGAAGGCAACCTGGTCGGATAGTTGTTTTACCTGCACTTTTGCCGATCTTATTGCCGATCTTATTGCCGATCTTCGAATTATTTTAAACGTTTTTTAATGGGTTTTAACAAACACCGCCGTGAGATCGGTCTTTTTTGCCGATCATTTAAATCGCAGATCCATCGAAGCTAAACCCCCTGGAGAAATGGCGCATCCAGGTCAGCGGCACGTCGGTCTGGGCCCCTTCCGCATCGAGGTCGCGACGACGACGATCTCCTCAATGGGTTCGATCCAGTGCACCAGTCTCCGAAGGAGGGCGAACCCTGGCTCACCCAGATGGAGTCGCGTCGCCCACCGGGCCGCGATCCGCTCGTAGCCGTAGTCCCGAAGCCCGAGACTCTGGCACTCCCATCCGGACAGCTTCAGGAGGTTCCCCAGCGTCTGGACGTTCCAGGAGTACAGGTGGTGGTTGGGCTCCTCCGGATCAAACCGTCGGTAACGCCGCTCCTTCTCGAAGGGCACCGCCAAAAGGAGCCGGCCGCCCGGACGCAGCAGGCGATGGAAGCCCTCGAGCACGGCCAGCGGATCGGGCAGGTGCTCCAGAACGTGATGGCAGATCACGACATCGAAGGACCGGTCCTGCAGGGTCTTGGGATCGAGGACAAACTCGATGCCGTGCGACCGAACCGTCTCGGCGAGATCCGGCGTGACGTCATGACCGACGCGGCGGGCACACTGGAGTCCCGCAAGATTCCACCCGGCCCCGCAGCCCCACTCGAGCACGACCGAATCCGGAGCGACATGGGGCTGGAACATCCGGGTCCGGACGCGGTGCACCCAGGGAAGGGCCGAAGGGGGAATGGAACGCTTGGTCCCGTGGTACTGCTGTCCCGACAACCCCGTGTACGCCGCCGTCGCCCCGGTGGTGTCCATGGCGGGGATCAGGGCTTGGCTGGGGTGCCCGTGGCCGGTGCCGTCCCGGTTCCCGGTACGGACACTCCGGCAGGGACCGCATTGGTCGAGGGAACCCCGAAGGTGGCCGGAAGGTTCAGCTCCGTCCGCAGGCGGGCCTGGTACTCGGGGTTCACGTTCGGATCCGGACGCAGCATGTCGAGGAGCACATCCCGTTTGATCTCGGCCAGCGGAGGCAGGGCCACGCGCTGCGCCTGGGTCGGGAGGCTCACCTTGGTCTGGTACACGCTGTAGACCTTGGCCGCCATCTTCTCGAGACCCTGATACTGGTCGTTGTCGCCCTGGGCCAGCTGGTCGTAGGCCGTGGCCACCAGGCCCTGGATGGCCTGGGTCACCCGGTCGCGGGAGGTCTCGTTGACGTCCTCCTCGATCTTGCCCAGCGCGAACGTCTCCATGGTCGCGTTGGGATCGATGCCGGTCTCTGGACCAATTCCGTACTTCTGGCGCAGGTAGTTGAACCACTTCTGAGCCTCGGCCTGCCGGTTGTTGGCGTAGAGGAAGTAGATGGCGTCCTTGAGGAAGTTGCGGTGGGCGCGCTGGATGTGCCCCTTGTTCTCCTCCGACTCGGTGCCGATCGCATCCTCATACGCCCTCGAGGCGTTCGGGATGATGTCGAGGTTCGGCCGCAGATCAGGCATCTGGGTGATGCGGTTGGTGATGATGCGTCCGTGGTGGAGCGTGCCCAGCATGGGCTGGTAGATGGTGCGTCGGAGCGGGAGTTTGTCCTGGTTCGGGGAGTTCTCGATGCCCGTCATCGCCCAGTAGATGGCGCTCGCCTCGGGCAGCCGCCAGTCGACCGGACCATAGGTCTCGTCGACCTTCTGCATCGTCCGGGGATCCATCTTGAACTCGGTCGTAAGGCGCCGGACGCGTTCCTGGTCCTCGGGGGTCTCGGGCTTGAGGAGCCTTGCATAGTCCGCCCGGCCATTGGGGAACAGCGGGTTCATCTTCTCGAACCAGCGTGTCTTGTAGAGGAAGTGGGCGTCGTCGAGGTTCTGTCCGATCTTGTGCTGATAGAACCAGGCGAGCTCGCGATACATGAGTGCCTTGCCCGGGTTGTATCGGAGACCGCCGTCGCGGAGCGCTCGATGCCCCGGAGCACCCAGAGCCAGCGGTCGGCATGCTCGGGGAACTTGACCGAGATGTTGTAGGCCATGTTCCACGCCTGGAAGATCCACGGGGAATCGAGTCCGGGCTGGAGCTTGGTGATCCAGTCGGCGAGCTGAACCGCCTCGAAGTACTTGCCCTCCTCCTGGAGATCGTTCGCCCGGATCCAGAGCGCATTGGCAATCAGGCCGCGGAAGGCACCGAGGGCGACCGTGGTGAAGGCCAGGACCGGCGGGGCGTTGCTGATCACCGTCGTCCGGGTGATGCCCAGCCGCTCGCGGTCCCGGTTGAGACCCCGCTGGAGGAAGCTGGAGAGTCCCAGTGCGACCACCAGGACCACGATGCCGATGACCTTGTGGAGACGGGGGCTCATATCGGTGCCGCCAGCTCCCGCCGGGTGAAGATCCAGATGCCGAACGAGGCGAAAGCGCCCCCGGCCACGACGACCACCAGGAGAACGGCCTGAGCCAGGCGTCCCCAGGTGATCATCCTGCCGGTGCTCAGGGCATCGACCGGGTCGTAGCCCGTGATGAGGTCGATAAGTTTCTGAGCCCCGCCGTAGAGGGTCACGGCAGTCCGGTTGATGAAGGTCTCGGCGGACACCTGCCCGGTGTCGTGGTCGATGCCGACGATGCCCTTCTGCTCCACCACCTGCTTGAGGGTGCCGCTGGAGAATCCGACGATCAGGATGCCCATCGAGACGAAGGCCGCGACACTGAACTGGAGCTTGGAGGCGGCGAACAGGCCGATCGCGGCGAGCAGGGCCAGCCAACAGGCGATGATCACGAAGCCCCGGGCGAAGTTCGGTCCGAAGGACCCCGCCGGATAGAGCACCTCGAGCCCATCCTCGGGCGGGAACAAGACCGGACGTTCATTGAGATTGAAGACCAGCACCGAGAGCACGCCGTCATCGGCCAGCAGGTTGGTCCCGATGCTGAAGGTGGTCGGGGATTCCGGACCGAAGCTGTTCACGAAGGTCTTCGGCTTGCGGGTCTCGCTGCCGACGTTCCACTCGAAGCGGTGGGGGGTCGAGGATCCGGGGGAATCCTGCGAGTAGTACTTCACCCGCAGCTGCAGCGGCTTGTCCTTCATCTGCGCCGCAAGCGGACCGAAGCGGATCCGCCAGATGCGGTACTGTCCCGGGGGGATGTACTGGTCGCCCGTCTTCAGCCCCTCGAGGATCTGGTCCCGGAGGAACTTGCGGTCCTTCGCGTCAGTGATCGAGGCGGCGTTCTGGGAGAGCCGCTCCTGGTAGAGCTTCTCGACGTCCGCCTCATAGTCGGGCGGCGTCTCCTTCAGCGTTCCCCGCGCGACCAGCACCTCGTTGCGGAGCACCTGCTGCTGGGCGGGCGACAGACCCGAGGCCTTCCAGTTCAGGAGGAGGAGCAACGCGGTCCCGGTGATGGCGAGGAAGGCCCCGTTGAGGACCATGATCCCGGCCCACTTGCCCAGCCAGATCTGCCACCGCGGGATGGGCTTGGTGCAGACCACCTGCATGGTGGCGTCCTCGACATCCCGGGCCAGGGTGCCGCAGGCCAGCCACAAGGTGGCAAAGCCGAGGAGGCTGGTGATGCTCGTGAGGGTGTAGGTGATGAGGATCTGGGTGAATCCCTGCGCCGAGCCGTCGTGCTTGATCACGACCGGCAGGAGGATCACGACTGCCAGGAGGAGGACCAGGAGCACGACGACCAGCCGGAACCGGAAGGCGGCCTTGAGGGTCAGAAGCATCACCGCCGCGAGACCGCGGACGGATCGGGGCACCACGTCGGGCACCACGAACATCCGGCGCGCGCGCCACTCCGGCAGCGGGTTCCCGCCGACCGCCGCCAGCTTGGCGATGGCCCCGGCACCATCCCGGGCCTCGATCGTGCACCGGTAGTAGTAGCCCCGACGTTCCAATGAGAGCTGGGCGAGCCGACGTCCGGCGAAGCCGATGCCGAGACCCAGACCGACCTGGAAGGCCGCGCCGAGTCCCCATCCGGCCTGGCCAAGATAGAGGAACAGGAGTCCGAGGGCGTTGATGACGGCCGTGACGATCCCTTCGACCCAGAGGCCCTTTGCGAACACCCAGATCCAGTCCAAGAGGGCGGCGATCCAGTAGAACCCCCGGCACAGGGCGACCTGCTCCCGGGCGTCGTTCTCGTAGATCTCAAAATGCGAGGTCATCGCCGGACAACGGATGCGGTGGGGAATCCCTCAGGGTTTCTTGCCCAGCAGTCCCGACAGCTTGTCGTTGGCCTTGGAGAGGTCGACCGGCTTGGACGCCTCCGGGACTGCCTGCGCGGCGGGGGCCGTGGGTTCGGTCTTGCGCGCCAGGGACTCCAACCGCGCCTGGTCGACCGGGGCGGCCGGTTGCTGGACCTCCACCGGAGCCGCGGCGGGAGCGGTCGGACGGGCCAGACGATCCAGGACGCGTTCGGACTGGCTGGACGACGCCTCGGCCTGTCCGGCGATGAACTCGGCAACCTGGTGCCCGCTGGTCGCACCACTGGTCTCGGCCGCGGCCCGGGCACGCTCAACGACGCCGAGGAAGTAGCTCTCGAGATTGCGGGTCGGTGTGTCCAGACGGACCCGGTCCCCACCCTCCTTGCGGAGGATCTTCAACACCTGGTCGAGGGTCTCCCGCGGGAGGTTGGGCGCCGTGATCTGGACCTCATCGGGTTCGGCCAGCAGCTCCTTCAGGGTTCCCTGGGCCTGGATCCGTCCGCCGTAGTAGATCACGACGCGGTCGCAGACGTCCTCGACATCCGCCAGCAGGTGGCTGCTGAGGATGACCGTCTTGCCGCGTCGGGCGAGGGTGAGGATGAGCTGCTTGATCTCGTGGCATCCGATCGGATCAAGACCCGCCGTGGGTTCATCGAGGATGATGAGGTCGGGATCATTGATCAGCGCCTGGGCGAGGCCGATGCGGCGTTGCATCCCCTTGGAGAACTCGCCAACCGTCCGGGTGCGGGCCTGGTTGAGGCCGACCATCTCGATGAGCTGCTCGGAGCGACGCTGGCGTTCGCGGGCGTCGAGCTGGAAGAGGTTGCCGAAGAAGTCGAGCGTCTCACCCGGATTCAGGAACCGGTACAGGTAGCTCTCCTCGGGCAGGTAGCCGATCCGGGCCTTGGTCCGGACGTCACGGGGCGACTCGCCGAAGACCGAGATGGCGCCCTTGGTCGGATAGAGCAGGCCGAGGATCATCTTGATCGTCGTGCTCTTGCCGGAGCC
>SYEM01000004.1 GCA_005801385.1 Verrucomicrobiales bacterium
GCTCCAACGCCATCGGTCTCTTCTACCCCTTCCTCAATGACCCCTCGGTTCGCATGTGCGGGGTCGAGGCCGGTGGACTCGGCATCCTGCCCGAACAGCATGCCGCCCGGTTCCACGGCGGCTCCCTCGGTGTGCTGCAGGGCACCCGCAGCTACATCCTCCAGGACGCCTTCGGTCAGATTCAGAGCACCCACAGCGTGAGCGCCGGCCTGGACTACGCCGCGGTCGGACCCGAGCACGCCTGGCTCCACGACCAGGGACGGGTCGAATACGCCTACGCCACGGACGACAAGGCCCTCGAGGCCTTCATGAAGCTGGCCCGCTTGGAGGGCATCATCCCCGCCCTCGAGTCCGCGCACGCCGTCGCGGAATGCATCGAGCGGGCTCCGAAGATGTCCCAGGATCAGATCATCATCGTCAACCTCTCCGGACGCGGCGACAAGGACGTCGCCCAGGTGGCGTCGAAGATCGGGCTGCAGATGCCCACCTGAACCGCGGAACGGACTCCCCATGCGGATCCTTGGACTGGACCTCGCGTGGGGGGATCGGAATCCCGACGGCGTAGCGCTCCTCGAGGTGACCGACACCTCGGCGCGTCTGGTCGACAGCCGACGCGTCCAGGGCGACGAAGCCCTGCTGGGGTGGATCGAACAGTCCGCACCCCGGTCGGAACCGGCCCTGCTCCTCATCGACGCCCCGGTCGTCTGCCCCAACGCCACGGGGTCCCGTCCGGTCGACCGCGAGTCGCACCGGGTCTTCGGTCGACAGCACGCCGGCTGTCACCCCTCGAACCAGCGTCTCTGCACCCGCCCGCTGCGGCTGGTAACCCGACTGAGGGCCCTCGGGATCGGCATCGGCTGGGAGACCGGTAACCCAGGCCGCCAGATGGTCGAGGTCTACCCGCACGCCGCGCTCGTGCGGTTCTTCGGCCTCGCTCAGATTCTCAAGTACAAGCGCGGCCCCGTCGCCTCCCGCCGCCAGGAATTCCGGAGGCTGCAGGCCTTGATTGCCGAAGACTGGCCCGTTCTGTTTCCGTCCCTCGAATCCGGCCCCCTGCTCGAGGAACTGCTGAACCGGTCGTGGACCAAGGAGGCCGAGGACCGGCTAGATGCCGTGATCTGTGCAGGGATCGGACTGCACCACGTGTCACATCAGGGTCGATGTTCGGAGGTCTTGGGGGACCTCGAGACCGGGTTCATCCTGGTGCCCCGGGGGACGGGGGACACCCATGGGGATGAGGGGACGCGGAGGGGAGAAGAGGGGATTCACGGGCGACACCAACCGATCGTTCCCATCAGGCCCTAGGTCTGCCACAGTCCGCCTAAACGGATGCGCACCGTCGTCGAACCCACGACCACCTGGCACAGCCCCGAGTCCCTCGCGGCCGCGCTCCGCGGCGAACCGGGCCTGGTCCTGCTCCGTACCGGATCGTTCGATGTCCCCAGCGCCCGCTACTCCCTCGTGGCGTGCCGGCCCGAGCTGACCTTCCGATCCTGGGGCTCCGCTTGCGAGATCCGTTCCACCGACGGATCCACTTCCACCCAGTTCGGGGATCCTTGGCGCCACCTGGCCATGCTGCTCGCACAGTTCGAACTGCCCGACGAGGCCGACGTTCCCTTCCCCCTTGGAGGGTGCTTCGGATTCTGGGGCTACGATCTCAAGCAGTTCGTCGAACCGCGGGTCCCACGCCGCGCGATCAACGACCTCGAGCTCCCCGACTGCCATCTCGGCTTCCACACCAGCCTCGTCGTCTTCGACCACCAGCAGCAGTCCACCTGGATCGTGGCCACCGGCCTCGACGCGTCCGGCACCCGAAGCGATCGACGGATCCGGGAACAGATCGGCTGGTGGCGGGAACGCCTCGGCGACTCCCAAACGGCCCCAAAGACCCAACCGGGAGAGGTTCCGTCGGCACCGCTCGGGAGTTCCATGACCCGGGAGGGCTTCGTGAAGGCCGTACGACGGGCCCAGGACTACATCCGCTCGGGCGACATCTACCAGGTCAACCTCGCCCAGCGACTGCACACCCGGCTCGAATCCACCCCGTGGGACTTCTTCGAGCGCCTGACATCCCGCTCTCCGGCGCCGTTCTCGGCGTTCCTCGACTGCGAGGGGTTCCAGCTGCTGTCGACATCCCCGGAGCTCTTCCTGCGCCTGAGCGGACACCACATCACCACCCGCCCCATCAAGGGCACCCGCCCTCGCGATCCGGATGCGGTCCGGGACACCCAGCTGGGATGGGACTTGCAGCGGAGCGAGAAGGAGAACGCCGAGCTGCTCATGATCACCGACCTGCTGCGGAACGACCTCGGGCGGATCTGCGACTACGGGTCGGTGCGGGTCCCGGATCTGATGCGACTCGAGCGGTTCGCCCAGGTGCAGCATCTGGTGTCGACGGTGGAGGGAGACCTCCGGCCCGAACTCACGCATCTCGAGGCTCTGCGGAGCTGCTTCCCGGGCGGCAGCATCACCGGGGCCCCGAAGATCCGGGCCATGGAGATCATCGATGAGCTCGAACCCGTCTCACGCGGCCCCTACTGCGGGGCCCACGGCTATCTGGGGTTCAATCGGGAGAGCCAGCTGAGCATCACCATCCGGACCGCCATCCTCCGGGACGACACGGCATGGTTCCACGTCGGAGCCGGGATCGTGGCCGACTCCGACCCGGAGGCCGAGCACCAGGAGACGCTGGCCAAGGCCGCCGGGTTCGTCGCAGCACTGAGGGAAACCGAGCGGGTCCGGACCCCGGAATCCGTGGGTGGGCCGACGGACTAGACGTTGAACTTGAAGAGCAGGACGTCGCCATCCTTGACGACGTATTCCTTGCCCTCCATGCGGTAGAGGCCCCTCTCGCGGGCCACCGCGACGGATCCACAGGCAACGAGATCGGCGTAGGCCACGGTCTCGGCCTTGATGAATCCCCGTTCGAAATCGCTGTGGATGACCCCGGCAGCCTTCGGGGCGGTGTCGCCGTCGTGGATGGTCCACGCCCGGACTTCCTTCTCTCCCGCCGTGAAGTACGTACGCAGCCCCAGCAGCTTGTAGGTCGCCCGGATCAGGGACCCGACCCCCGACTCCTTCACGCCCAGCTCCGCGAGAAAGGCCGAGGCCTCCTCGGGGCTCAGGTCGACCAGATCGCTCTCGATCTGGGCCGAGATCACCACGGCATCGCAGGCCAGGTGGCCACCGACGTAGTCACGGACCTTCAGGACATAGGGGTTGGTCTCGGCAGTCGCGAGATCGCTCTCCTTGACGTTGCAGGCGAAGATCGTGGGCTTGTCGGTCATCAGCCAGAACAGGCGCGAGATCGCGCGTTCCTCAGGGGTGAGCTCAACCGTCAGGGCCGGCTTCCCGGAATCGAGATGGGGCTGGAGCTTCTGCAGGACCCCCTGTTCCGCGAGCGCGGTCTTGTCGCCCCGCTTGGCATCCTTCGCGACCCGCTCGAGCCGCTTGTTGACGGCATCGAGGTCGGCCAGGACGAGTTCGGTCGTGATGGTCTCGATATCCCGAACCGGGTCGACCGAGCCGGAGACGTGGTGGATGTCGGCGTCCTCGAAGCAGCGGACAACTTGGACGATCGCATCGACCTCGCGAATGTGGCTAAGGAACTTGTTGCCAAGACCCTCACCAGCGCTGGCGCCCTTCACGAGGCCGGCGATGTCGACGAACTCGATGGCGGCAGGGATGACGACGTTGGTCTTGGCGATCTTCTGCAGC
>SYEM01000037.1 GCA_005801385.1 Verrucomicrobiales bacterium
TCCGAGCAGGATCGCCCGCCCGTCGCCGCGCCGGGTCAGGTTTCCGTACTGATGTCCCGCATAGGCCTGCGCGATCGGCTCGGCGCCCTCCGGCAGTCGGGTCCCCGTGAAGAGTGGCGCCGCTTCGGCACGATCCAGCCGATCGGGATCGAGTCCCAGCGCGAGGGCTAGGTCCCGGTTGAACACGAGGAGTCGTGGGGATGGGACCGGCGTGGCATCCACCCTGGAGTGGAACGGGGCGGGGAGGCGGGCGTACGAGTTGTCGAACCGCCATCCCTCGGCGGTGGGGGATGCTGTTGTGGACATCACGGCTCAGAGCGACTGCTTCATCTTCCGGGCGATCCGATCCTGCAGCTCCGCCGCGGCGTGGTAGCCCTGCAGGCGCAGCTTGGTCTGGTAGGCCGCCACCTCGATCAGCCCCCCTAGATCGCGTCCGGGTCGGACCGGGATCACCATGTGCGGGATCTGCTTGCCGAGAAGGGTGACATGCTCGAGCTCCAGTCCGAGCCGATCGACCTCCTGCGAGTCCTCCCAGCGTTTGAGGGTGACGACGAGGTCGACCCGCATGTCCTGGCGGATCGCCTTCACCCCGAACATCGCGGCGACGTCGATGAGTCCGATGCCGCGGACCTCCATGAGGTTGCGTCCCAGTTCCTTGGCGGTGCCGTAGAGCTCGGTGCCGTCCTGGATCCAGAGGCAGACCACGTCGTCGGCGATGAGGCTGTGTCCGCGCTCGAGGAGCCCGATCACCGCCTCGCTCTTGCCGATGCCGCTCTCGCCCTGGACGATGACCCCGACGCCGCCGACATCGACCATGCCGCCGTGGATCTGCTGACGCGGGGCGAAGAGGTTCTCCAGGGCGATGGTCGCCCGGCTGATGAACTGCATGGTGATCAGCGAGCTGCCGAAGAGCGGGACGTCCGACTCCTCGGCTGCGGCCAGGAGTCGGCCCGGCTTGATGTCCCGGCAGAGCACCACACAGGGGATCTTGTAGCGGAAGAACTCCCGGATCCGCTGTCGACACACGTCCCGGGCGAGCGACCGCAGGTAGGCGGTCTCCACGCTGCCCAGCACCTGGACCCGTTTCGGTGCGAAGTACTGTCGGAATCCCGCCAGGGCGAGTCCGGGCCGGTTCACGGTGGGCTCACGGATGAGGCGCTTGAGCCCCCCGGCGCCCGCAAGGAGCTTCAGTCCGAGTGCGGTGCCGACGTCGGTGTAGAAGCGTTCGACCGTGATGGAGCTGGTGCTCATGCCGGGAAGGGTGGCACCCGGCCGGCTCCTCGTTCAACGGCGCAGGTGGTCATCGAACCAGCGGGCGAAGTGATCGAGGTCCCAGACCATGGTCGGCCAGCCGTGGCCCCCTCCCGGGTGGATGGCGAGCGAGACCACGTTGCCGAGACCGCGGGCCGCGGACTGGTAGCGTTGGGACTGGTCCAGTGGGACCAGGGTGTCGGCATCCCCGTGGTAGATCAGCGTCGGGGGCAGGTTGGAATGGATGTGGTAGATCGGCGAGGTGTCCCGTCCGATGCCCTTCCACAGGGTGAGGTTGGTCGCCCCGGGACCGAAGGCACGGACGAAGCTCTTCGGGGGGCCGCCGTCACCGAGGTTCTCGGTCGAGGTGCCCAGGTTGAGGAGGTCGGTCACCGGATAGAAGATGGCGACGGCCTGGACGGCGCTGCTGTCGCGGTCGATGGGATCCGGGGCCGCGGGATTCCCCGGCCCGCCCCGGGTCGCCAGCATGAGGCTGAGGTGTCCCCCCGCACTGCCTCCGGTGACCCCCAGCCGCGCGGGATCGATGCCGAAGTCCCGGGCGTGGTGTCGGACATGCCGGACCGCCCGATGCATGTCGTCGACGATCTCCATGATCGTGGCCTCGGGTTGTGAGAGGTGGCAGACCGCGAAGACCGTGTAGCCCCGGCGGAGCAGCGGGGCGAGGATCCAGGGACGGATGGAGTTGGTGCTGGATTTCCACCTGCCGCTCACCAGCAGCAGCACACCCAGGCCGTTAGTCTGGGCCGGTCGGAACGGCTCGATGACGAGAGGTCGACCGTGTCGGGTGCCATAGACCCGGGTGGGTAGGACCGTGTGCTCCGGGATCCGTCCCACGACGAGGTGGATGGCGATATCCTGGAAGAAGGCCGCCGTCGCGGGCCAGCGTTTGGCGTATTTGGAGTTGAGTGAGAGCCCGATGCCGATCCCGAGGATCAGCGTGACGAGGACCACCAGCCCCACGGCAACGAGGAGCCATTTCAGGGGACGCCGACGAGCCATGCCCGAGATCATTCCGCAGATGCCGGTTCCCCGCCAAGCCCTCCGCACCTGGAATCGCTCCGAACCATGGGACTCTTTCCGGGGAGGATGATGCAGGATGGGGCAGGTGTGTGATGCGGTGCGGATCAGGTGGGTGATGCAGGGCACTGCATCACTGGGTGCGGGAGCACAACTTGCCGAGCCGAGAGCCGCGATTAACCTGCCGCTCCGGCTTCGGGCACACACTCCATGAATCCCATCTCAACCGACTCCCTCCTCTCGGCACTTCGCTGGCGCTACGCCACCAAGAAATTCGATGCCACCCGCACGATCCCGTCCGAGACCTGGTCCGCCCTCGAACAGGCGATGATCCTGAGTCCAAGTTCCTTTGGCCTGCAGCCCTGGAAGTTCATCGTGATCACGGACCCGGCGCTCAAGGCCCAGCTCGTCCCGGTCTCCTGGGGACAGTCACAGCCCAGGGACTGCTCCCATCTGGTCGTGTTCACCGTCCGAAAGGGACTGAATCACGAGGATGTCGACCGCTACCTGCAGTGCTCCTCGGCCATCACTGGACGCCCCCTCGAGGCGCTCGCCGGATACCGGTCCGTGGTCACCGGCTATGTGGACCACGCGACGGCCAAGGGGACTCTCGACGACTGGTCGACGCGTCAGGTCTACATCGCCCTGGGCCAGTTCATGGCGTCGGCCGCACTGATCGGGGTCGACACCTGTCCGCTCGAGGGTATCGACCCGGCGAAGTACGACGAGATCCTCGGCCTCAAGGGAACCGGGTATGCGACCGTGGTGGGGTGCGCCGCGGGGTACCGCTCCTCCGAGGATGGCTATAGCAAGGCGCCAAAGGTGCGCTTCGCGGCCTCCGAGCTCATCATGAGGCGATAGGATCCGGGGAACGCGACGGTTGACTCAAGCCCGCCCGCCCCCGAGGGTGGTGAGGTCAGTTCGGGGGGGCGTACTGGTTTCGACCTGGTAATCCTGCCACCGGCGGCATGCCGAGGATGATCCGTTGGCCTCGTTAATCATCGGGTCAAACATCAACTGCTAACGAAGAGTTGGCTCTCGCGGCCTAAGGCCGTGACGTTCGTCCCTGAACGCCTGCTACGGGGAACGAACGCCATCAGCAGGCGGGGTCGGCGTCGGAGTTCGCGCGCCGCCGACTGGGATTTTCATGCGAGCTAGGCGGGGTCGGTTGCTGTCGGCCCATGACGATCCCGCAGAAAACCCTTGGCCGACTAAGCATGTAGTCATCGGCGGTAAGCTTGTCAGGGACGCGGGTTCAACTCCCGCCGCCTCCACCAACTGGATCAACGGTTTCAGCGAACCTAGTTGAAATTTCCACCAGTTTTCCCACCTTCATCGCCATGAAGGCGGGTGAATGTGGAAGGATCGATTGGCCCCAAACCATTAAACGGGGGTCCTTCACCGTGAAGATCTACCGTCTCAAAAAGACGGTCAGGGGGACGAATTACGAAGTATTCCGGGTGGTGTACCACGACCCGAGCCGGAAGCGGGTCCGAAAGGACTTTGGGGATCTCAATAAGGCCCGACAGGCCGCTCAGGATGCGGCTGGGGCATTCGGATTGGGCAGACCTGATGCCCTGAGCTTCACCCCAGAGGAACGCCGGGACTTCGAGGCTGCCATGAAACTTCTGTCCCCTCTCGGGATGACCACCTACACGGGCGCCGTGGCTCTGACCCAAGCTCTGGGTGCACTTCCCCCGGGTACGGATTTGATGGCCGCCATTCAGGACTTCGCACGACGCCACCCTGCCAACGCTCCTAAAGTGACGGTGGACGAGGCCTTGGATGAGTTTTTGGAGGAACGCCGTCGATCTAAAGCCAGTGACGTTTATCTATCCCAGCTGGAGTCCCACCTTCGACGATTCGCACTCGCGTTTACCGGGACCCTTTCCAGCGTCACCGGGCCTCAGGTGGGAGAGTGGATGCGGTCTCTGGCGGTGGGACAGGCCAAGTTGAGCAATCGCACGATCGCCAATCATGCCAGATCGGTGGTCACCCTGTTTAA
>SYEM01000038.1 GCA_005801385.1 Verrucomicrobiales bacterium
AAGATCCCGGGGTTTCGGATTCCGGTGGTGTCGTTGCGCTCAACCACCGGCTACTGGCTTGGATCCCTCCAGGATCGAGTGATAGATGACCTGGTCCCATATGGTCCCTCACGTTCCCGTTCCTCGAAGGCACGGGAGATGCAATGGTAACAGCCAGCCGCATCTTCGGGCGCGGCCTTGAATCGAGGTATTCGCATACCCACCATTTCATCATGGCCGCATCCCCTCACGCCATGCCCAGCCCATCCCCAAATCTAGTGATAGATGACCTGGCACCAGACTTGACCCCTACAGACTCCGGCAGGGATACCAGCCACGCCAGGATGCCGACCGGACGCTGTTGCGGTTCCTCTACGGAGGTTGTCTCGACGGATCTGGCATCCCTCCGGGGTGCGGGAAGATCCCGGGGTTTCGGATTCCGGTGGTGTCGTTGCGCTCAACCACCGGCTACTGGCTTGGATCCCTCCAGGATCGAGTGATAGATGACCTGGTCCCACATGGCCCCCAGGATCGAGTGATAGATGACCTGGTCCCACATGGCCCCAGTCTTGAACCCAGCTCAGTCGGCTTGGCCCCCCGCCGATGCGGTCCGCCCACCCTGCGTCAGGATCCGCCTGGCCTCATCGACGGTCAGTCCACCGGCCGGCAGATCGAAGCCCAGCGAGTCCCCGTTGGGCTGGAACCCGTTGCCGTCCACATCGATGAAGATCGGGTTGTGGTAGGCGCACGGACGGAGCTTTGCCTGGTCGCTCGTGCCGTAGCCGCGGGACAGGTCGCTCTTCTCTCCAGCAGCCACCGCGATGATGTGGGCGTCCTGGGAAAGCACGATCGGCAGGGTCTCCTGGAACCGCATGACGCCGTCCCGGAACCGCTCAGGCGTCGAGTCGCGGGTGAAATTCAACGAGGGGACGCGTCGCCCGTTCACCAGCACCTGGACGCGGTCGATGTCGATCCAGTCGGTGCACTGGACCGTGACGCGGAGCTGGTTGGTCCGTGAGCCCCGGCTGAGGCCTCCGGGGAGGGTTCCGTCGACGAGCTGCACCTGGAGGAAGGGACCGGTGGTCAGGATGCTCCTGCCGGCCTTGGCGTGGGTGACGTTCTCTCGCCAGTCGATCTCCGCGGGGGCGTCCGACTGGCTTGGCAGGTACATCCGCCAGCCGCCGACCCCATTGCCATGGACCGTGTGGGCATCGGAGACGGCCATGGCGCGGAACTGGGCCCCGCGGTTGAGGAGCTGCAGCCAGAGGAAGGCCCGGTTGAACTCGACCTGCTCCCGGCGTCCCGTGCCCCGGATGATGCGGAACGGCGCGTCGCCGAGGATGTCCTGGGTTGTGAAGTTCTCCGTCTCCACGGCGTCGATCATCCCACCCAGCTGCACGAATCCGCCGTCAAGCTGGCCGTCGAGGTCGCGATCGAAGAAGTTCTCCACCATGTCGGGGTGGTTGATCTGCACCCAGCGGTGCGGGTCCTCGCCCTGCCAGCGCCGGAGGGTGAGGGCCGTGATCCGTGGATCGCGGCTCCACACGGGGGCGCCGTTGTCCTGGACCCGTGGCACCGGGGTGAAAGGGAAGGAGTTCATGTGGGCCCCCGAACCGGTGAGCTCGAGGCCAGGCACGGTCTGGATCTCCTTCTCGAGTCCGAGCCGCTGCAGGGTCGGGCGCCAGTCGAACAGTCGGTTGTGCTCGGTGGTGGGGGCGAACTCGATGTGCTCGGCTGCGAGGTTGATGAGGCGGTCCGGCGTGCCGCAGGTGTTGTCGCCGCTCTCGGTGGAGTGGTTATGGTAGTCGCCGCTCACCCAGCCCCTGGTGTCGACCACCCGCTTCAGCACCGCCCGGAACGGCACCGTTAGCCCGGCCGGCACCTGGATCCGACGCTGGGCATGCGTGTGCTCGATCCCGCGTGTCACGGTGATCTCATAGGTTCCCGGGGGGACGGCGACCGAGAATCCTCCAGTCTCGGAATGGTACTGGTCGACACAGCCGTGAGCCCGGTTGTTGGGACCCAGGTTGGGTGTCGGCGTTCCGTCCACTCCTCGGAACTGCACCTTGCAGGGGATCGGATGCCGATCGGCATCCAGGATATCGAAGGCGATGCGGCTTGCCGGGCCGAGGGTGAACGAGAGGGTCTGGGTCTTTCCTGATTCGATGTGTGCCTCCTCGACCGCGTCGCCACGGCCCATGTCACGTGCCGTGCAGCGATAGTTGCCGGGGGGAAGGGGAAGCTCGACGACACCGGTGGCATCGGGATAGGCCGGGATGGTGTTGGTGCCCCAGAGGATGTCGATCCGTCCTGAGGGGATCGCCTTTCCGGACCGGTCCCGAAGGGTGGCCCTCAGGGTGCCCACGGGGCCGAGCTGGGCGGCGACGATCCCGGCGGCCTCGGCAGGCGAGTGTCCCACCGCCAGAACCCGTTGGATCTCCCGTTCCTGCCCCGGCTCCAGCATCACAGTCTCGGGAAGGGGTGTACTGTCGGTGGATGGGAGAAATGCCGTGGCGTATCCCGCCTTGTCGGCGGGATCCTGGGCATCGGCCCAGCGGATCGAGCCGATCTCGCCCTGACGTGCGAACTGGGTCCACTGGTCGGCGACCTCCACCTTGCGCGGCTCCTTGGACTCGTTGCGGACGGTGGAGATGATGCGGAGTCCCTGGTCGTCGGCTCCCAGCTGGTAGGCATGTCGCACATAGAGTCCCTGGTTCCTCACAGCGGCGGTCTCGGTCTCGACCTCTGCAAGCCCCTCCCGTCCATCCCTGGAGATCCGAACGGAGGAGACCGGGCCGCGTTGGCGGAGGGGGCAGAAGATGATGATCTGATCGTTGTCGGCTCCGCGGAGGGTCAGGTCATAGAGGCAGCCGGGGGTGACCCCGTTGGTTCCATAGAACGTGCTCATGTTGGCCCGGCGCAGCGAAGTGTTGTGGGAGATGACCAGTTCGACGCGGCCATTGCGCAGGACGAAATCCCCGAGGATCCCATCGGCTTCCTTTCCGCGCGGTAGGAGCTCCACGTTTGCGGGTCCAACTTCGAACGCCTCCGGGGCTTCTGGACGTTTCAACTGGGCGTCGGCCGAGTGACTCCGTTCCTGGAGGGCGACGACGAGGATGAACAGGAATCCGGCCCAGTAGGCGGCATCGCTGAGGTGCCCGAGGACCTGGAGGGTGAGAGGCGGGTTGGATTGTTTCATCGGTGCTGGAGTCTATCTCCGGGGTGACGGGGTGGTCAGGCAAGTGACATTCCGACAGACGAGATGTGTGAAACGTAACCCTCCGGCATCTTCCCTTCCTTGGGGGTAATGGATCTAGGATGGCCATCCGGTCCCGGGTGGGATCGGTGCCTCGGCGGGTGCCGGCGATGTGGATGTGTTCTGTGTGGCATCCCGGCGCCCGCCGAAGGTGACTGGTGTAGTCCTCCGCTGAATCACGGCTTTCCGTTCCCTCCACCGTGCGGTCTCATTCCAACATGATCGGGGCACGTGTGGCGGTCTTCCGCGGGGTGGGGCTCGGGTTCGGGCTCGAGGACCGGGAGTTGCCGGAGCCGGGTTCCGGCGAGGCCCTTGTGCGGATCGAGATCGCCACGATCTGCGGCTCGGACCTCCACTCGATCCGCGGCCGGAGGGAGGTCCCGGTTCCGTCGGTCCTGGGTCATGAGGCGGTCGGCAGGGTGGTCGCTGTTGGAACAGGGCGGGATCCCTCCTGGGTGGGACGCCGGGTCACCTGGACGCTGGCCGACAGCTGTGGCCGGTGTCCGGCCTGCGCGCGCTGGGATCTCCCGCAGAAGTGCGAGTCGCTCTTCAAATATGGTCATGCCCCGATCGATTCCGGGTCGGGCCTCAACGGCTGTTACGCCTCCCACATCCTTCTTCGGGCTGGGACCCGGCTGGTGGAGGTTCCAGATGGGCTCGCTGCGGCAATCGTGGCTCCGGTGAACTGCGCGTTGGCGACGATGGTCGCCGCGGTGGCAGCGCTGCCGCCTCCGGACGAGCTGGCGGTCATCCAGGGTGCGGGGCTGCTGGGACTCTATGGAACGGTGCTGCTTCGTCAGGCCGGATGGAAACGGGTCCTGGTGGTGGACAGGAACCCTGAGCGGCTGTCACGGGTCCCCGATTTCGGAGGGGAACCGGTGCTGTCGGGGTGCGGTCCGGCCGATCCCGCGATACGGGCCGACGTGGTGATCGAGGCCGCGGGGGATCCGACCGCGGTGCCGGAGGCGATCCGTTGGCTTCGTCCCGGAGGTCACTACGAACTGGTCGGTCTGGTGCATCCGGATTCCCAGATGGATCTGACCGCGGAGACCGTGATCCGGAAGTGTCTGACCCTGCACGGGACGCACAACTATGGATCCCGGCATCTGGAGCAGGCGGTCCGATTCCTGGATGAGCATCGGGAAGGATATCCTTGGGGATCCCTGATCTCGCCCCCGGTTCCACTCGGATCATTGGACGAGGCGATGGCCCAGGCGACGACCGGGCGGTGGTGTCGGGTTTCTGTCTCTCCGGGCCTCTCAAGTTGCCATCCCGTTGCCGGATCGACACGGCGTGGTGACGGGTCGGTCTGAGGATGCCTCCATGGACCGGTTCGAGGTGGTTTCACAGATCTTCGAGGTGTTCCGCGCGCGAGGACATCGCTCGTATGGGGAGCATGTCACCGAGCTCGAGCATGCGCTCCAGTGCGCGACCTTCGCCGAGGAGGCAGGCGACCGGCCGGAGATTGTCGCGGCGAGCCTGCTCCATGACATCGGCCATCTGCTGCATGATCTGGGCGAGGACATCGCGGCGCGCGGAGTGGACACACGGCATGAGCGTGTGGGAGCGAACCTGTTGAGCCAGTGGTTCGGACCGGAGATCGTCGAGCCGGTTCGGATGCATGCGGATTCGAAGCGCTACCTGTGCGCCATCGAGGACGGCTATTTCACCGGCCTGTCGGAGGCCTCGCGCAGGAGCCTGGCGCTGCAGGGAGGGCCGATGACCCTGGAAGAGGCGCGCAAGTTCGAGTCCCACGACCACTTCCGGGCGGCGATCCAGGTCCGGCGGTGGGATGACCGCGGCAAGATTCCGGACATGCCGACGCTGCCGCTCGAGTCCTTCCGTCCGCTCCTCGAGTCGCTGGTCCATGTCAGCCCGTAATGCCGGCGGATCCTCCCCGTGGCGGGGTGAGGTTCCGGGAGGGGGCCGGGTGTCGAGGATGCTGTCCCGTCCCATGGGACTGGCAGTCTGGTGTGTGGTGGCCTCGTTCGGGACCTATGCCTGCATGTATGGATTCCGGAAGCCTTTCACGGCCGGCAGTTTTCTGGCGGTTCCCTTTGGTCCCGGGATGAAGGCCTGGCTGGTGGGCGCCCAGTTGGTGGGTTACACGGCCGCGAAGTTCCTGGGCATCCGGATCATCGCCGAGATGCCGGCCTCTCGGCGCATCCGAGTCCTGTTGGTCTTGATCGCCTCTGCGGAACTGTCGCTGGTCCTCTTCGGGCTGGCTCCGCGCGCCGTGGGTCTTCCAGCGATGTTTCTCAACGGGCTCTCCCTGGGCATGGTATTCGGACTCGTGCTCGGGTTTCTGGAGGGGCGCCGGTTGACGGAGGCTTTCATGGCAGGCCTGTGTGCCAGTTTCATCGTGGCGGATGGGGTCTCCAAATCAGTAGGGCTCTGGATCCTGGGGCATGGGATCCCGGAGGCATGGATGCCCGCGGTGGCGGGTCTTCTCTTCGTCGGTCCACTGGTGGTCTTCACCGTAATGCTGGGACGGATCCCGGGACCCTCACCGGAGGATCTCCGTACCCGGTCCGTCCGTCCGCCTCTCACTCGGGCCGATCGGGTGGCCTTCCTGAGGCGTCATGGGTTGGGACTGGTCTTCATTCTGGGGGCCTATGTCGCCGTGACGGTCCTGCGCACGCTCCGCAGCGACTTCTTCCCCGAACTCTGGCGGGGTCTGGGTGGGGGAGGGGATTCGATGCAATTCGCCCGGTCCGAGGGGTGGGTGGGACTGGCCCTCCTGGGCGTCGTGGGCCTCATGTCGGTGGTCCGGGACAACCGCCTCGCATTTCTCATGGGGCTGGCCGCCTCATCGGTGGGGCTTCTGATCGCCGTCGTGGCGGTGCTGATCTGGCCTCGCGGCGGGCTGTCGCCGCTGGGATTCATGATTCTCTTTGGCCTTGGGATGTACCTCCCCTATGTGGCTGTGCATGCGACCGTGTTCGAGCGTCTGATCGCCCTGACCCGCGATCGGGGCAATCTCGGGTTCCTGATGTATCTGGCCGATTCCCTCGGATACCTTGGGGTCCTGGGAGTCATGGTCTTCCGGGGCCGCATGCTCGCCCCGGAGGCGCTCCTGCCGTGGTTCCTGAAGGTCGCCCTGGTGGCCGGCTTGGCGAGCGCCGTGTCGTTCGCGATCGCAGCAGGTTGGTTCCTGCGTCAGAGGAACATGGAAGGCGCGGTGCTTTCCCGTCACCCCTGATATCGGGGTTCTCTAATTGGGATTGTCCTCCGGATCGAAGGTCCAAACAACGTCTGTCTGTGGGAGGATCGCCTTGCCCTTGTTGGGGCCCGTCCGGGTTTCCACGACGAGTCGACCCCGCTTCGTCTCCACATGGCCGTCGGCGAAGATCAGGTTGCCGGAGCCTCCGTGGCGGGCGGCGAATCGGCTGGCGAACGAAAACGGCTGTCCGTTGAAGACCGCCTGGTTCTCGTCCACCCGGGCCGACGTCTCCCCAGGGACGCCGCTCTCGTTGAAGATCACGGTCTGGGAGGCGTTCCGGATCGCCGTCAGAGGAGGCTGGACCCCGGACCGGATGAGCTTGGAATTCATCGCGGTGGAGAACTGGGGAAATGCGACCTTCCGCGGGTTGGGGGGGTGTTCCGAAAACCGCGCCGACGGACACAGGAACAGGCTGCCTTTTTCGTAGAACGCCTGGCGTGCCTTCGGGTTGCCGTTGGTGTTGGCGTAGTCGGCCACCGCGGGCAGGCGGATCATCCGGGGTAGGGCGTTGAACCACACATCGGCATTGGCCGGGTCGGCGCAGACCGTCCAGGAGTGGATGTCGGGTATGCCGGTCGCTTTCTCCCGAGGGGGACGTTCCTGGTGTTCCGCGGTGTACAGGAGCAGGGCCAGGCCCCATTGACGTTCCTGGTTCACGCAACTGATCCGCTGGGCCTGGGCCTTCGCCCGGGCCAGGGCCGGCAGCAGCATGCCGGCGAGGATCGCGATGATCGCGATCACCACCAGCAGTTCGATCAGCGTGAAGCCGCCCTCCTGACGGGTTCCCTTCGACCTCGAGGTGCGGATCCTTGAGGATGTCGACCCACGCATCATTGGGCGACCACGCGGAGGAAGCCGATCGGTCCGGGGGCGGTCTCGACCATCAGTTCGATGGGACCTGCCTCGGACGCTGTCGTGGGCGATCCCAGTGTATTCCAGGAGGTGCCGTCGAGGATGGCGTTGGACTGGAGCTGATAGGTGCGCCCCTTCTGTCCTTGGAACCGGACCTTCACCTGGCCGTTGGCAAGGGTGGCTGAAACCACCGGCGGCAGCACGGGGTCGACCCCCTCTCGGATGCGGCCCGGTGAGCCGATGTCCTGTCCTCCGCTGGCTGCCGATTCCGCGGCGATCACGCCGTTCTGCCCCAGCACGCTCTTGTCGCCAAAAACGCCGGTCTCGGGGTTGTAGTTGAAGCTGATGCCCGGGGTTGCGGCCCCGAAGTCGGCTGACGCGATCGGATCCGCGCTGCTGGTCGTGGTGGCATCCCATAGGCGGATGGCATCGCCACCGGAGCTGAGGCCCAAACCGCTGCCGGAGTACGAGACAATCTTGAGTCCTGCCGGCAGGTTGGCCTCGCCCCACCATTTGCGGAACTGTTCGGGAAGGAGGACTTCCACAAAGACGACCGACTCGCCCGGAAGGATCGTGACGTCATTGGTGATCGTGTGGGCGTTCCCAAGGCTGGCGCTGTTGTCGTCGAGCCGCCATCCGAGAAGGGAGATCGGCGTTGGGGCGAAGCTGGTCACCTCCCACCAGTCCTGCTTGGAGAACCCAAAGACCGTCTGGAAATCCGCATCCAGTGCCGCCGAGGATGCCACCTCGGTGATGCGGAGGTCCGGTTTGGCAAGAAGCGTGAGCTCGACCGATGCGCTGACAGTACCACTCGGGTTCGTGGCATCGATCCGATAGGTGCCCGCCAAGGCGGCCGTGAGATTCGTGAGGATGAGCGCGGAATTGGTGGCGCCGTCGATCGCGCCGGTACCGAGGAACCACTGGTAGGTGGGCGGCGGAACCCCTGTGGCGAGGGCGGTAAAGGTCACCGTGCCACCCGGGAAATTGGTCGCGTTGGTCGGCAGGAGCGTGAATGCAGGCGGGGTGGGTTGCTCGGTTAACGCGAGGCTGGCGGACTCGCTGGTGATGCGAGCCAGGCCGTTGTCGAGAACCGCACGGTAGGAACCGACATTCCCGGCCTTCGCCTCTGCAATCCGCAGGGTGAACCCGAACCCGCCTGCAAGTGCGGATCCCTGGAACTCCCAGGTCACCCGGGGCCGGGGCATGCCGTGTGCGGTGACGGTGAAGGTCGCGGCGGAGAGCGGGTTCACAACGGTTCCCCGGGGTTGCTGGGTGAGGGCCAGCGGCACGGTGCCGGTGGTGGTGCCCGGGGATCCGAGGTCGCCGTTCTCGGCTGCTGCGAGCACACCCGCGCGTCCTGCGACGGAGGCGGAACCGAAGAGGCCAGTGGCCGGATCGTAGGTGAAGCCCACGCCCGGGGTGGCGGCGCCAAACGAGGCCTCCGCCACGGTGTCGGCATCGTCCATCGCCGAGGCGTTCCAGAGTCGGACGGCATCGCCGCTGCCGGAGAGACCGATGTTGTTCGTCGCATACCCGAAGATCCTCAGGTTGGCCGGCAGCGCGGTGCCCCACCAGGTTCGGAAATCGTCCACCGAGGGCAGACTCGTGGTGACGTTCTGTTCGAGGAACACGATCGATTCCCCGGCCTCGATCGTGATGCCGTCGAGGGTCACCACGCCATTCGTGAGTCCGCCGTTGGCGTCGTTGAACCGGTATCCCGTCAGGTCGATCGGAGCAGTTCCGAAGTTTGTCAGTTCCCACCAGTCCCCATGCAGCGCAGGTGCCCCATTGGTCGAGGCTGCCGGGAATACCTCGGTGATCGCCAGTTGGGCCACGCCGGTGACCGAGGACAGGATACAACCCAGAAACCAGATCCAAGCAGTTCGAAGCATGGCCATACCGAAGCTCGGAACCGTGTCGACCGGGCGTCATCACGGTGACAAGACCATGACTTCCGTCGCCGTTGGGACGTTCCGGCCTTCGCCCCTCCGGAATGCATGCCTCCCCAGACCTTCGGCTGCCTAGCCCCCCAGCGTTTCACCAATGGCGTCGTGCAGGGTCGACACCATGGTTTTCAGCTGTCGGAGAGTTGTCGAGTAGGGGGGCATCAGGACGACGACGTTGCCGATCGGACGGGTCAGCACACCGCGGCGGGCCATGGCCTTGCAGACCCGGATCCCGGCCTGGGCCTCCAATGGGAATGGAGTGCGCGTCGGCCAGTCCCGGACCAGTTCCACCCCGGTCACAAGGCCCACCCGGCGGACATCGCCGACGGCCGGCAGCGTCCAGAGCGACTCCAACTCCTGTCCCAACGCGCGCGCCAGCGTCTGTCGATGCCGTCGGTTACTGGGGTCGGTCAGCAATCCGAGGCTTGCAAGGGCCGTCGCAGCCCCGAGGGGATTGCCCGTGAAGCTGTGTCCGTGGAAGAAGGTCTTGAACTCCGAGTACTCGCCTAGGAAGGCGTCGAACACCGACTGGGTCGTCAGCGTGGCCGCCATGGGCAGGTAGCCCCCGGTGAGTCCCTTCGCGAGGCACAGGAAGTCGGGGCGGATCCCCTCGAGACCACAGGCGAACAGCGAGGATCCCGCTCCTGTGCGGCCGAATCCTGTCATCACCTCGTCGGCGATGATCAGGGCTCCGTGGTTGCGCATCCGGGCGCAGGTCTCCTTCAGCCAGCCATCCGGCTGGGGAATCATCCCCGCGGCCCCCTGGATCCGGGGCTCTACCACAAATGTCGAGTAGGGCCGTCCGCTCCGTCGCGCGGCGGCCAGCTTCCGGTCGACCTGGTCGAGGCACTCCCAGCGGCAGGACCGGTAGGTCCGTGCGTCGGCCCGCTCAGGCCGGGCTCGATTGTACGGACATCGGTAGCAGTACGGAGCCATGACGGTGTCCGACTTGAACACGAGGTCCCGGTAGCCGCCGTGGAAGAGGGGGGAATACCCGACCGAGACGGCGCCGAGGGTGTCGCCATGGTAGCCGCCCCCCAGGCTGAGGAACCGGGGCTTCGGCCGTGGCCCTCGGGTGCGACGGGTGTAGTCGTGGGCGAGCTTGATGGCGGCCTCGAGTGCCGTGGATCCGTCGTCCGAGAAGAACACCTTACCGAGCGATGGGCCCTCGCCTCGGAACCGGGACCGCCGGACCAGCTCCGCGGCGAGCCGGCTGGCGGGCGGGTTGGCGAAGCCGAGGGCCGACACGTGGGCGACCTTCGTGAGCTGCTCGCGAAGGGCCCGGTTCAGCAGGGGATGGTTGTGACCGTGGAGGTTGGTCCAGATGGAGGCGTTGGCATCGAGGTAGGCCCGTCCCCGGGTGTCATAGAGTACAGATCCACGACCCCGCTCGAGGACGATCGGCTCCGTCCGGAGCCAGTCCCGCATCTGAGTGAACGGATGCCAGACAAACCGCTGGTCAAGATGGGCGGGGTCGTGGGGCACGGGTCAGGACTCCGATGCGGCGGGGTTCGCTTGCTGGATCCTCGCCGCGAGAGGGGTGATCGCCTTCACGAGCCGGTCGATGTCCTCGAGGGTGTGTCCGGCGGTCACCGTGATCCGCAGGCGGGCCTGGTCCCGCGGGACGGTGGGATACCGGATCGCCGGTACCCAAAGCCCCTGCTCGCGGAGCCTGCGGGCGGCCGACACGGCCTCGGCGGCGGCTCCGAGGATCACCGGGAGAATGGCGCTGTCCGGTGTCGACCTCGGGTGCAGCGCGTCCACGACCCGATGGGCATGGTCCCACACCGCCTTGCGGAGGGTCTGTCCCTCGACGGACCGGATGACGGCGAGGGCCTCGAACGCAGCCGCGGAGGCGGCGGGTGTGGGTGCGGTCGAAAACATGAAGCTCCTCGCGCGGTGGATGAGGTAGTCCACCAGGATCGTCGATCCCGCGACGAACCCTCCGCTTGAGGCGAGGGACTTGCCGAGGGTTCCCATCTGGACCTCCACCCGTTTCTCCAGGCCGAGCTGTCGGATGCGACCCGTTCCGGACTCCCCGAAGAGTCCCAGTGCGTGGGCCTCGTCCACCAACAGCCATGCGCCATGGCGTTCCTTGAGGTCCACCACGGCCTCGAGCGGGGCGAGATCGCCACCCATGGAGAACACGCTCTCGGTTACGACGAGGATGCGCCCGCCGTTGGAGGACGTGAGGCTCCGTCGGGCCCACCGGAGATGGTCCTCCAGTTGGTCGAGATCGTTGTGCCGGCACACCCGGAGCCGGGCCCCGCTGAGGTGCGCCCCGTCGACACAGCATGCGTGCACAGACTTGTCGAGGATCACGACGTCCTTGGGACCGACGAGGGCCGGAATGACCCCCAACGCGGCCGCGTAGCCGCTCCCGAAGACGAGGGCCCGAGGGGTACCCATCCAGTCGGCGAGTCCCTCCTCGAGGCGGTGGTGGACCATGAGGGAGCCGGACACGAGCCGTGAGGCGCCGCTGCCGGAACCCAGGTCCCGGACCGCACGGGCCGCGGCGTCGCAGACCCCCGGATGACGGGTCAGACCGAGGTAGTCGTTCGAGGCGAAGTTGAGACAGGTGCCGTCGGCATGCCGCAGGTGCCGGGATCCGACCGGTTCGACCGACTGGAGGGTGCGTGTGAGGTCCGCGGCCGCCCAGGCCTCGAGTTCTGTCGCAAGGATGCGGTCGAGATCCGACATGAACGAGCGCGTTGGTATCAGCCGGTGGAACCCGGTTGGAAGGGTGGAGTTCACGGCGAGGGCTTCAGACCCGCGGGTCGTGGTGTCCGGGAGGAACTTGTTTACGGGATCACAGGGCATTTCCTACCATCTTCTGAATGAAGGGAATCATTCTCGCGGGTGGTGCGGGTTCGCGCCTGTATCCGCTCACCTTGGTGGCGTCGAAGCAGCTCCAGCCGGTCTATGACAAGCCGATGGTCTACTACCCCCTCACGACCCTGATCGAAGGGGGCGTGCGGGAGTTCTGCCTCATCTCGACGCCCCAGGATATCCCGCGGTTCCGACAGCTGCTGGGGGATGGATCCCGGTTCGGCGTCGGCATCGAGTACCGGGAACAGGCCCGACCTGAGGGCATCGCCCAGGCATTCCGCATCGCGGCCGACTTCGTCGGTAACGACGCCGTCACGCTGATCCTGGGCGACAACATCTTCTGGGGTGGCGACGTCTTCCAGCAGGCGTTCAGCCGCTTCGACGGGGGCGCGGTGGTGTTCGGCTACCACGTCCACGACCCGGAACGCTACGGCGTGGTGGAATTCGACGCCGAGGGAAGGGCCCTGTCGATTGAGGAAAAGCCCAAGGCTCCCAAGAGCAACTACGCCGTCCCGGGACTGTATCTCTACGACAACTCGGTCATCCAGATCGCCCGAGACCTCAAGCCGAGCGCCCGTGGCGAGCTGGAGATCACCGACGTCAATGTCGAGTACCTGCGCCGGGGCACACTGCGGGTCTTCAAGCTGGCCCGTGGGTTCGCCTGGCTCGATGCCGGGACCAGCAGCAGTCTCCACGAGGCCAGTGCCTATGTGCAGACCATCGAGAGCCGGCAGGGCATCAAGGTGGGCTGTCCGGAGGAAGCGGCCTTCCGTCGCGGACTGTTGTCCCTCGACCGGCTGGTCGAGGTCGCAGGAGGGCTCCCCAAGTGCGATTACCGCAGCTATCTCGAGGGGGTTATCGCCGAGGCGAGGCGAAGCTGAGGGCTGGCATGCCCCCTGCTTTTCAATCGGATTCGAGAACCGGGACCGACAGGTCCCATCCACTTCCTTTCAACCGTTCATGATACTGCTTCTTGGAGCGACCGGGTATGTCGGACAGGCCTTTGCCGCCGAGCTGAGGCGTCGCAACCGACCCTTCACGGAATTGACCCGGAGCTCGGTGGACTACACCCGGTTCTCCGTCCTGCGGGAGACCCTCCGATCTCTGCGACCGGAGTGTGTGGTCAACTGCGCCGGATACACTGGGAAGCCGAATGTGGACGCCTGTGAGGTCGCCAAGGCCGACACGCTCCAGGGCAACACGCTGTTCCCGCTGACCCTGGCCCAGGCCTGCGAGGTCGAGAAGGTCCCGCTGGGCCATGTCTCCTCCGGCTGCATCTACGCCGGGGCCAAGCTGGCTGACCAGCATGGTGTGTTCCGGCCTGAGAAGGACCTGATGAGGCCCGGGGTCCATCACCTGGTCCAGCAGCATCCGGAGCGGCTCCGCGGGTTCTCCGAGGAGGACGCCCCCAATTTCTCGTTCCGTGACGGACCCTGCAGCTTCTACAGCGGCACCAAGGCCCTCGGTGATGAGGCGATGCTGGGCGTGGGCGACTCCTATCTGTGGCGGCTCCGGATCCCGTTCGACCGCTACGACAGTCCCCGGAACTACCTGAGCAAGGTCCAGCGCTACTCCCGGGTGTACAACAACATCAACTCGATCTCGCACCGCGAGGACTTCGCCAAGGCCTGCCTCGACCTCTGGGACCGGCGTGCCCCGTTCGGCATCTACCACGTCACCAACACCGGTTGGGTCACCACGCGGCAGGTGGTCGAGAAGGTCCAGGCGGTGCTCCGTCTCGACAGGAAGTTCGAGTACTTCGAGAACGACGCTGAATTCTACACCTCCGCGGCCCAGACCCCGCGGTCCAACTGCATCCTCGACAACTCGAAGCTCCTCGCGACGGGCGTCCGCATTCGGCTCGTCGAGGAGGCCCTGGACGAATCCCTCCGGAACTGGGTTCCCGAGTCGAAGTAACCTCCTCCACCCCTTTCGCATGAACCTCCTCGTCACGGGCGGCGCCGGATTCATCGGCTCCAATCTCATCCACCACATCATCGACCGCCCGGAAATCCAGCGGTTGGTCAACCTCGACGCCCTCACCTACGCCGGCCACCTGGCCAATCTCCGTCCTGTCGAGCGCCATCCGAAGTACGCCTTCGAGAAGGTCGATCTCCGGGACAAGGCCGAGGTTCTGCGTGTCGTCCGCGATCACAAGATCACCCATGTGATGCACCTGGCGGCCGAGTCGCATGTCGACCGCTCGATCTCGGGCCCTGGTGACTTCATCTCCACCAACATCGTCGGGACGTTCAACCTCCTCGACGCCTGCCGGGACCAGTGGAGCGGCAACTGGTCGGGACACCGGTTCCATCATGTGAGCACCGACGAGGTCTACGGCTCGCTGGGTGCCGAGGGGTTCTTTCTCGAGACCACGCCCTACGCGCCGAACTCGCCCTACTC
>SYEM01000039.1 GCA_005801385.1 Verrucomicrobiales bacterium
ACCTACGAGGAGGAGATCGGGTTCCTGAAGAAGTGGGTGACCGGGCGTCTGGGATGGATCGATTCCACGATCGTCCGGTGGCCCACCCTCTCGCCTGCGAGCTGCTACCGTCCCAATGGCGTGACCGTGACCCTGGAGTCTTCCTTCCCGGTGTTCTACACGATCGACGGATCCGATCCCCGGGCGATCGGCGGCGCTGTCTCCGGAAGTGCCCGGACCTACTCGACGCCCTTCCGGGTCGAGGCCAGCACCCGGGTGATTGCCCGGGCGAAGAACGGCACGAAGTGGAGTCCGCCGGTAGTCGGCAACTACGCCACCACAGTGCCGCCGATCCGGATCTCGGAGATCATGTACCATCCGACCGACGATCCGAAGGGGCTCCGTGATCCGGAGGACTACGAGTTCCTGGAGGTCCGGAGCATCGGAACCGAACCCGTGGCGCTCGCCGGAGCCGAACTGAGCGCCGGGATCGGATTCACATTCCCGAGCGACGCCCGTCCACTCCTACCCGGGGAGAATGCCGTGGTGGTCCGGGATCGGGAGGCCTTCCTGGAACGCTACGGACGGTCTGCGCGCATCGAAGGCACCTTCACCGGACAGCTCAACAACGCCGGGGAGACGCTGGTGTTCACCGGTCCGTGGGGCGAACCGCTCGAGGCCTTGACCTATGACGATGCCCCCCATCCGTCCACCGATGGTCAGGGACGGTCGCTGGTGCGTCGGTTTCCCACAGGCACCTGGACCGCCAGCGCGGTGATGGGTGGGACACCGGGGTGGGACGACGTCCCGACCGTGGAACCTAGGGTCCTCGCCATTGAACGTCCGGCTTCGACTCCAGGTTTTATGCGGTTCATGGTGACCGTCACCGCCGGGCAGAGCTACTCGGTGGAATCGAGCCCGGATGCGGCAACGGGACCCTGGAGCCCCGGCGTCCGGATTCCACCGGCAGCGACGAGTGGCGCTGTGGAAATCCCCATTCCCGAGCCGGGCGACGGACCCCGGTTCTTCCGGGTGGTGTCACCCCGTGTCGACTGATCCCGCGGAGCCGGGAGAGGCAGCCGAGCCCCCCCGGGACAGGGGGACACAACGACGTGGAGAGCGGCGAGACAGGCCTGCGCCAGGTCAGAACACCCCCGGGGAATCCAGTTCGCGCCCTTCGGCGACGAGGAGCCGCATCTGGTCGAACCACCAGTCGGCACGCCGACGGGGACACGGGCGGTTGGTGCCGACGGGTTCCTGACGGCGTCGGACCGGGGCGGGGGCCGAAGGCGGCAGCGGAAAGTTCAGCTGCGCGGCGGGACGGGGCTGGGTGATCCGACGGGTCCTGGGAACCGCCGGGATGATGAAGCCAAGTTCACTTTTCACGTCGCCATCCTCACTGGGGGGGGTGGACATCCGTGGTCCGTGGCTCCGAGACCGGGCTTTTTTTTTCGGCCCGGCCGATCTCAGTGACGAGCGGGCTTTCATGGTTCATCCGACGCACCAGGATCCGGACCCGTTCAAAATTGGAGAAAGGTCGGTTCAGGCTCTTCCGAACAGACGCGCCAGCCCGTCCTCGAAGGACCGGGGGACAAAGCCAAACACCTCGCTGGCCGGGACCGGATCCCCGACGTTGTCCTCCTCCAACATCTGGATCTGATCCCGATTGAGGGGCGGCGCCTGGTCCAGGATCCGTGGGAAGACGCTCTCAAGGATCCTGGCCTGGAGTCGCGCGATGGGGAGCGGCAGGTGAACCACCCCGCGGTGCCGCCCGGTCGCCTCAAGGATCATCCGGATGACCCGATCGAACGGATAGGACCGCGGACCGCAGAGATCGAAGGTGCGGCCCACAGAGGCCGGGGTCGTCGGCGCCGAGGCAAAACAGTGGCCGACATCCTCCACCGCCACGGGCTGGACCCGGGATTGGCCGGTACCGATCACCGGCAGGACCGGAGACCACTCGGCCATCCGGGCAAACAGGCCGACAAACCCGTCGCCCGGACCGTAGATCAGGCTGGGCCGGAAGATCGTCCAATCGAGCCCGCTGGCCCGCACTGCCACCTCAGCCTCCCATTTGGATCGATGATACCGCGCCACGGCTTCGGGGCGGGTTCCAAGGGCGCTCATGTGGATGAAGCGCCGTATCCCTGCCAACTGTGCGGCGTGGAGCATATTCCGGGTCCCCTCGGTGTGGACCCGTTCGAAGGTCTGGTCCCCGACCTCGCTGATGATGCCCACGAGGTGGACGACGGCGTCGACCTCTCGGCAGGCGGCGGGAAGGCTCTCAGGCCGGAGAATGGAGCCCTGGACCGTCTCGCAGGTACCCCCCGGAGCGGGGCGGGTCCCCCGGGCGAGCACACGGATGGAGTGGCCGCGGGCCAGGAGGCGTTCCACCACGACCTTGCCGACAAACCCGGTGCCGCCTGTGACGAGAATCTTCACTGGGAGAGATTAGTCCCGGAACCGTGGGATGCACCTTTGGATCCCGACATGGGGCTTGTCCGGGGCATCCCTCGTTTCCTAGGCTTCGAGACGTTCTACTCCCCATGAATTCCACCCCTCGCCTCAAGTTGTTCCTGATGATGGTCCTCGAGTTCTTCATCTGGGGCGCCTGGCTCCCGCTGATCTTCGGATACCTCCCGAGCCTCAAGTTCTCGGCGGCGGAACAGTCCTGGATCCTGAACGCGTTCCCGATCGCCTCGATCGTCGGGATGTTCTTCAGCAACCAGTGGGCGGACCGGAAGTTCGCCGCGGAGAAATTCCTGGCGGTGTCCCATGTCATCGGCGGCCTGGCGATCCTGTACTGCGGGTTTGCCAAGGAGTTCTGGCCCTTCTTCCTCGCGATGCTCGTGCACTGCCTCCTGTACGTGCCGACGATCTCGATCACCAACTCGATCGCCTTCGCCAGCATGAAGGATCCGGCCAAGGAGTTCGGCATCATCCGCATGGGCGGCACGATCGGTTGGATCCTCGCCGCCTGGCCGTTCACGTTCATCTTTGTCGACTGGGACGCGGTCCGCGCGGCAAATCCCGAGGGTCTGGGCAAGTGGCTGGAGGCGGTATTCAGCCACCCGCTGACCGGTGATGCCGCCAAGGCAGCCACGAAGTGGACCTACATCGTCGCCGGCATCGCCTCGCTGGTGCTCGCCGCGTTCAGCTTCACCCTGCCCCACACCCCGCCCAAGAAGGCGACCGGTGGCGCCAGCGAGAACCTCGCCTGGCTCGAGGCGGTCAAGCTGCTCGCCCACCCCTTTGTGCTCGTGCTGTGGCTGGTGACCTTCGTCGATTCCTTCGTCCACAACTGCTACTTCAACTGGACGGGCATCTTCCTCGGAACCGCCAAGGAGGCCGGTGGCGTCGGCATCGCCGCCCCCTGGATCACCCCGATCATGAGCATCGGCCAGATTGCGGAGATTCTCACCATGTTCGTCCTCGGTGCGACCCTGAAGACCCTCGGATGGCGAACGACGATGATCTTCGGCATCCTCGGACACGCCGCACGCTTCGCCGTGTATTCCTTCATGCCGGGTGATCCGACCGCGATCATCCTGATCCAGGTCCTCCACGGTGTCTGCTACGCCTTCTTCTTCGCGACGGTCTACATCTTCGTGGATGCCTATTTCCCGAAGGACATCCGCTCCAGCGCCCAGGGCCTCTTCAACCTCCAGATCCTCGGCATCGGCGCCCTCGTGGCCAATTCGATCTGCCCGTATCTGATTCAGTCGGTCTACACGAACCCCGCCACCAAGATGGTCGACTTCAAGGGTCTGTTCCTGGTGCCGCTCATCGCCTCGGCGGGTGCCGCGGTCGCCCTCGCGCTGTTCTTCCATCCGCCCAAGGATCCGGCCGCCTCGGCGGGTGGATCCTCGGCCCCGGCCCACTGAACCGCTCCCCGACCCCGATCATGAACCTGACCCGCCGCCAGTTCCTCCACGGCACCACCGCAACGATCGCACTCGCGGCCGCCGGATGTGCCACACCCAAGGTTCCCAAGGCCCCATTCGAGGTCAGCCTCGCCGAGTGGTCGCTCCACCGCGAGCTGCGGTCGAACGTCATCACCAACCTCGATTTCCCGAGGGTGGCGCGGACCGACTACGGGATCGAAGCCATCGAGCTGGTGAACCAGTTCATGATGGATAAGGCCACCGACGACGCCTACCTGAAGGAGTTGAAGAAGCGGGCCTCGGACGAGGGGGTGAAGATCCTGCTCATCATGTGCGACGGAGAGGGTGAGCTCGGGGATCCCGACACGGCCAAACGCACCAAGGCCGTGATCAACCACCATAAGTGGGCCGATGCCGCCAAGGCCCTCGGCTGCCACAGCATCCGGGTCAACGCCGGCACCGGCGGCATTGGCTCCCCGGAGGAACAGCAAAAGCGGGCCGCTGACGGCCTGTCCCAGCTCTCCGCCTACTGCGCCCCGCTGGGCCTCAACTGCATCGTCGAGAACCACGGTGGCCTCAGCTCGGACGGCAAGTGGCTGGCCGGAGTCATGCGGATAGTCAACAAGCCCAACTGCGGGACCCTGCCCGACTTCGGTAATTTCCAGATCTCCGAAGGCAACTGGTATGACCGGTATCTGGGAGTCACCGAACTGATGCCTTTCGCCAAGGCCGTCAGCGCCAAGAGCTACAACTTCGACCACGCCGGTCAGTGCGTGGAGACGGACTATCCGCGGATGATGAAGATCGTCCTCGACGCCGGATACCACGGCTACGTCGGCATCGAATACGAAGGCGACAAACTCAGCGAGGCCCAGGGCATCCGGGCCACCAAGCTGCTCCTCGACCGCATCCGCGAAGGCGTGCTCTGAAGCGCCGGTCCCCCGACCCCGGATGAAGCTCGCAGGTCGTTGGATCCTCGTCACCGGGGCCTCGAGCGGATTCGGGGCCGCTGCCGCCCGGAAATTCGCCGGTGAAGGATGTCACCTCCTTCTCGGGGCCCGACGGGATGAACGCCTCGCCGAAAGTGCTGCAGCCGCCCGCGCTGCAGGAGCCGCGTCGGTCCACCACCATTCCCTCGACGTCGGCCGGACCACCTCGGTGGAGGCGTTCCTCGACTGGGCGCGGTCCCTCACGCCGCGGATCGACGTCCTGATCAACAACGCCGGCGGTGCCCACGGGCTGGACCCCGTGGCCACGGCCCGGGACGAGGATTGGGAAGCCATGGTGCAGTCGAATTTCCTCGGGCTGCTCCGGATGACCCGCGCGGTGCTGCCGCTGCTCCCCCACCACGATGGCGCCTGGATCCTGAACGTCGGCTCCATCGCCGGTCACCGGGGCTACGAGGGAGGTGCCGCCTACTGCGGTGTGAAGGCGGGCGTGCGTCTGATCACCGAATCCCTGCGCCTTGAACTCAACGGGACCGGCATCCGGGTCGGCTCCATTGATCCCGGCATGGCCGAGACCGAGTTCTCGGATGTCCGCTTCAAGGGCGACACCACCCGCGCCGCCGCGGTCTACCGTGGGGTCCTGCCCCTGACGGCCGATGATGTTGCCGATTCCATGGTCTGGATGGCCTCCCGTCCACCCCATGTCTGCGTCGACGAACTGATTCTCAAGCCCACCGACCAGGCCGCCTTCCACAAGGTCCACCGTCGGACCTGACGCCTCCCTCCATGGCGACGCGAATCCCCATGCGCCTGTCGCGATCCGCCTTCGGATGAATGTTCCCGGAACCGCTCCCGTCTGGGACACCGTCGTTGGTGATTCCGGGACCCACACCCTCTAGGGTCCCAGCCGTCATCCTCGGGACACCTCCCCCATGAACCTGTCGCACATCCTCGTCGCCCGCGGGCTGCTCACCGAGAGCCAGCTCAACGACGCCTTGGCGCTCCAACGAGCGGAAGGACTGCGCCTCGACCGGGCGCTGGTCCAGCTCGGCCTGCTCACCGAGAGCCAGCTGCTGGAGCTGATGTCCCAACAGCTCGACATCCCGCTGGTCCAGCTCCAAGACCTCGCCATCGACCCGGAGGTCCTCAGAAGCCTGCCGTCCAAGGTGGTCTATCGGAAACGCCTGGTGCCGATCTCCAGGGAGAATGGGATCCTCAACGTCGCCACGAGCGATGCCTTCGACCTCTACGCGTTCGACGATCTCCGGCTGAGCACGGGACTGGATGTCCGTCCCGTGCTCGCGCCCCGCGACGACATCGAGAAGGTCATCAAGACGCACTACGGCCTCGGAGGCGACACCCTCGACGAGATGGTCGGGGCGGATGGACTCGAGTCCATGACAAGTGCCGTCGAGGGCGGCGAGGACCTTCTCGAGGCCGCCCAGGAAGCCTCGGTCATCAAGCTCGTCAACGAGATCATCATCGAGGCGGTCAACGAGCGGGCCTCGGACATCCACATCGAGCCCTACGAGCACCAGATGTCGATCCGCTACCGGATCGACGGCGTGCTCCAGGAGGCCTCGGTGCCGCCCCAGATGCATCGGTTCCAGGCGGCGATCATCTCGCGCATCAAGATCCTGGCGAATCTCAACATCGCCGAGCGACGCATCCCACAGGACGGCCGCATCAAGTTCCAGGTCGGTGGCCGCCAGGTCGACGTCCGCGTGAGCGTCATCCCGATGCTCTTCGGCGAGGGCGTCGTGATGCGTCTTCTCGACAAGTCGAACGTCCTCTTCACGTTGCAGCAGCTGGGGATGGACGACGCCACCTACGGCCTGTTCAAGGGCCTCATCGACCGTCCGCACGGGATCTTCCTCGTCACGGGTCCGACCGGAGCCGGCAAGACCACCACCCTCTACGCGGCGCTCAACGCTATCGTCGGACCCGGCATCAAAGTTCTGACCGTAGAAGACCCGGTCGAATACCACCTCCAGGGGGTGAACCAGATCCCGGTGAACCACCAGGTGGGCATGACTTTCGAGAAGGGGCTCCGCGCAATCCTGCGTCATGACCCGGATGTCGTGATGATCGGTGAGATCCGCGATCTCGAGACCGCCCGGGCGGCGACCCAGGCGGCGATGACCGGCCACCTGGTACTGTCGACGCTTCACACGAACGATTCCGCCTCCGCAGCGATGCGACTCGTCGAGATGGGGGTCGAACCCTTCCTCGTCAGCAGCACGATGATCGGGGCGATGGCCCAGCGCCTGGTGCGCAGGGTGTGTCCGAAATGCCGCGAGGAGTACGAACCGGAGCCCGGAACCCTGCCACGGGACCTGGTCCTCGCGCCCGGTGAACGCCTGGTACGGGGCACCGGCTGTCCCCACTGCCGCAACACGGGCTACCGCGGTCGGAGCGGGCTCTACGAACTCCTTGTGATGAACGAGGTCATTGCCGAGAGGATCATCGAGCGCGCCCCATCACCACAGATCGTCGCCGCAGGCCGCTCAAGTGGACTCCGCCTTCTCCGAGAAGACGGTTGGATCAAGGTCCGCGCGGGGGTCACGACCCCCGACGAGGTGGTGCTCTGCACGGCACTGTAGTCCGGCATCCCGATGGCCCAGTTCGCCTACACCGCGATGAACGAGTCCGGCGCGCGCGTCGCTGGAACCCTCGAGGCCGACAGCGAGGGTGCCGCGCTCCGAATGCTCGAGGAGAAGCGGCTCTTCCCGGTGTCAGTGAAGGGCGTCGGCGCCGCCGCATCGGGCAAGCCACGACGTCGTCGGGTGAAGGCGGCCGAACTGGGCCTGCTCTACGGGCAGCTGGCGGACCTTCTCGGCTCCGGGGTTCCGCTGCTCCGGGCAATGGACTCGCTCGTGAAGTCGACCCCGTCGCCCCCGGTGAAGGAACTGCTCCGGGAGATCCGGGCCTCCGTGGCCGACGGCCGTTCGCTCACGGAGACGCTGCGGCAGTATCCCGAGGTCTTTCCCCCGCTGCACACCGCCATGGTGCAGGCCGGCGAGCGTGCCGCGTTCCTCGAGGAGGTCCTGCGCAGCCTCGCGGGGTTCATCGAACGGTTCGAGGAGCTCCGCAGCAAGGTCCTGGGCGCCCTCATCTACCCCGCCCTGCTCGCCGGACTTGGCACCGTCGTGATGCTCGCCGCCCTGATGTTCTTCGTGCCCAAGTTCGAGCCTCTTCTCGGCAACGTGAAGAAACCGCTGCCCTCGGAGATCATGTTCACGGCCAGCTTCATCGTCCGGAAATACTGGTACCTGCTGATCGTCGGACTCGCCGGGGTCGGAGGTCTCCTCTGGACCCAGCGCCAGAACGAAGCGGTCAGCCGGAAGCTCGAGATCTGGCGCCTCAAGATCCCGGTCGTGGGCTCCGCCCTACGACTCCTCGCCATCACCCGGTTCTGCCGGATCCTCGGCACCATGCTCGCCAACGGCGTCCCTCTCCTGGCCGCGCTGAAGATCAGCAAGGACGCCACCGGCTCAAACCTGCTAGCTGAGCGCATCGCGAGCGCGACCGAGGCGGTCCGGGACGGCAAACGCCTCTCCGAGGAGCTCGGGAAGGGCGACTTCATCCCGGAGCAGATCCTCGCGATGATCACCGTGGCCGAGGAATCCAACAACCTCGACAAGGTCCTGGTGCAGATCGCCGACACGGTCGAGCGACGAACGAATCGTCAGGTCGACCAGGCGGTCCGACTCATCGAACCCGCGATTCTCTGCGGGGTCGCGGCGGCGATTGGGTTCCTCGCCTTGGGGCTCCTGCTTCCGATCTTCACGATGGCGAGCGCCCTGGGCTCGAAATAGGGGACCTGTCCCGCTGGGCAACTCGCTGCGTCCCCGGTGCTACCGCCACGCGAACTCGCCGTTCTCCACGGTCCAGTCGTTGCCAAAGAAGCCGGCACCCAGGACCGCTCCCGAACCCAGTTCCAGGGTGGTGGGGCCAAACACCGTCACATCCGGCAGCGCCACGCCTGCCATGAAGTAGGGCAACCGATCCGCCAGCCGCATCCCCACCGGGCCCGTTCCTGACACCACCCCGACGCAGGCGACATCGCTGTCCCGGCGCGGCCTGACGAAGAGACAACAGAGATCCATCCCCGTTGTCTCCCGACCGCCGACTCGGACCGATCCGCGTCGCACCTGGACCGGGCTGTCCGCGAGCAGAGCCTTCCATGCGGCGTTGCTGTCGGCGTTGCCATACAGGATCACCCCAAGATCCCGATGCCGTCCGGGATCGAAGTCCGTGTCGGGAATCATCTCCAGACTCGCGTTGCCCCGATACCAGAAGCTCTCGGAGTCAAACCGAGCCTTTGCCCGGGCCCAGCCGTTCTCCTCTGCAGTCCCCTGGGTGCCGTAGACCAGGAGGACCCGATGGGCAAAAGCCTCCTTAACAGGCCCGGCCCGATGCGGCCCCTTGTCGCCAACAGAGGCCGGTCCGGAGGGCGACCACCGATCCCCTTGGCGTGTCAGCCACACGGTCCTCGGTGTGACACCCCGGGGAGTGGAACCCTCTTGGACGAGATTCGTGAGCGTCTGGCCATCCAGCATCAGGGTCGGGATGGACCCCTTCTCGAGACGATCCAGGTGCAACGCGAGTCGGGCGACATTCTCGGTGCTGCCGGAGAGGCGACGCGAGGACGCATCCCATTCCACGTCGATCCGGCTCGGTGCGAGCGCGTGAAGCTGTGCTTCAATCGACGCCCACTGGCATTTGGCCGAGATCCCAGGGTTTGCTGTGGTGAAGCGGAGTCGTCGGACCTCGGTCGCTCCTGGGATCCGATGACGCGCGAAGAGATCGAAGATCCCGGGCCAATCCACGCTCTGGTTCCCGAACCAGTGTCCGGCTCCCGGCACCTCATGCCACGCAAAGTCATGGTGGAACGTCCCCAGCAGCTCCCTCATCGTTCGGGCTTGGGTGACCGGCACGTTGTCGTCGGCATCACCATGCAGGATATAGATCCCGTGCTGGAGGTAGTTGGTCGCCAGCACGAAGGTGTCGACCGGCGTGGCGGCCCGCTGGATCAGGCGCTGGACGTCGTTGGTCGGTGAGGGTCGCCGTCCACCGCCATAAGTACCCCAGCTGATCCATCCGGCGCTGGGTGCAAGGGCTGCGAACCGGTCGGGCAACGTGCCGCCCATCTGCCACGTGCCATGCCCTCCCATGGAATGTCCTGTCAGATAGGTCCGCGAACGATCGGTTCGATAGAGGTTCTGCACGCGATCCAGAACCTCGATGGCATCCCGGCGTCCCCAGTCCTCCCAGTCGAACCCGAACGGCCGACGGTTGGTGGGGGCCGCGATGTGCAGGCTGGTCTTGGGGACATAACACGCTGCCTGACCGGCGCCCTCCACCCCGGCTCCATGGGCGCTGAGCACAAGGCCTGGAGCGGTTGTGTCCCCGTCCAAAGGGCGAGCCGGCACGAAGCCATAGTACTGGACCGAGCCGTCGATCCCGCTGACGAACGTTTCGCGACGCGTCGACTCCCTCGGCAAGGCGGAAAGAAGGAAGGTCCGGGTCGCCAGACGGGTCCGGCCGTCGCGCAGTTCCAAGACAAGGTCCAGCCGGTCGGTCCGGGAGCGTCCCGAATGGACGATCCGGAACGGGGTCTTGTGAACGCCGAACGCTGGGAGGGTGGGTACTCGGTTGTCCGTGGTTCCGCCACCCGCCACGGTCGCACGGAGGGTCAGGCCCTCGACGGGTTTTCCTGTGGCATTGACCACGAGCACGGCACCGACCGTGTCATTGCGCTGGCCCAGGACGAGGTCGGGCAACGTGGGGTCCCTCGACTCAAGTGCGATCGGTTCGGTGGGCTCCGCCAGGCGGACGTTCAAGGCACCACGGCCCGTCGCGAACAACAGCTCGTTCGTGCCCATCCGCATCACCACCGGCAGGGACACCGATCCATTCCGGTAGATGTCCCCGGCCCGTGGGACGCCATTGACGTAGACCATCTGATGTCCCGCCGCCTGCAGGAGAAGGACGCGTTCCTTGTCCGACACGAATGGCACCGACACATAGCCGCCACGAACCGCAGGATGCTCGAAGTCGCCTCCGGGCTTCGCCACCACCGTCTCCCAGACCGCATTGGTTCCCGCGGGCAGGACCACAAGATCGCCCGCCTTGGGCGGGGTCCAGGTTCCCTGGACAATGCGGGCCTCGACGGGGTCGATGCGGAATGGCACACGGCCCATGCGTCCACCGAAGGCCACGGCGACGCCCTCCCGCAGGACGAGGTCTTCCGCTGCAGTTGCGGTGAAGACGAAGCCTAGGAGGAGGGTTGCGGTTCGGAGGAGGCGATGCATCGATGCAGCCTAACTTCCGGGATCGAACGACGGCAATGCGGGCTCTCCGGGATGTCCTCGCTTAGAAGCCCGAAATGGGACACCCGCGAGGCTAGCGGATCCGGAGGTAGGAGTAGGTCAGCCCCCAGAGGATCAGGAGCAGGATGACGAAGAGGGCGATGAACCGATTCCGGGCCACCCGACGCTCATAACGGAGCGTCCGGAGTCCCTGCACGCTGCCCGCCGCGAGCATCCGTGCCATCCTGGGATTGTTTGAGGCAGGGCCCCTCAAGTGGACGGACCACCGACGGATCGCG
The DNA here is from genome assembly GCA_005801385.1 of Verrucomicrobiales bacterium. Classification (GTDB taxonomy): domain Bacteria; phylum Verrucomicrobiota; class Verrucomicrobiia; order Limisphaerales; family UBA9464; genus UBA9464. The sequence goes on from SYEM01000039.1 coordinate 11,424, forward strand.
GCCATGAGGTCGAATTTCGCGACCCCGAACTCGTTGTAGTAGCCCGGCGGACGCTGGGGGACCGGAACCGGATTCGGTTCCAACCGTTCCCCGAAGGCCTTCGATCCCGTCGCGACGTCCTGTGGAAGCGCCGAGGGCCGGACGACGGGCTTCGGCTGTTCCTGGGCCAAGTGGCTGACCTGTTGTGTCAGCCGTGCGATCTCCTGCTCCAGCTCCCGTTCCCGGGCCGCCAGCGGATCCGCACTGTCCTTGTTTCCAAACCAGCCCATAGGGGTTGTGACCTGTTGGCTCAGCGCCTCACCCAACCACGAACACGACGACCCCGATCAGCACCGCCACCGCGACGGGCCAGGTCAATGCCAGACCCAGCCGACAGAGGGACATCATCGGGAGCGAGGCCAGTCCCCGGACTGGATCGGACCCCGAACCGGATCGTGTCTCGGTTTCGGTCGCCTTCGCGTCGAGGACCGGCCAGCTTCGGCAGGCACCCAGATATTCCCTCCGGGCGTTTTCGATCGTGGTCAGGGCCCGGGTCAGTTCCTTCTCCCAGTTCTCCGCGGTCCAAGCCTGCTCATTGAGCTGCTCTACTGAACCGAGGGCCTCGCGAAGTCCGACCAACGATTTGGCCATCTGCTCGGCGTCCTGGCGGGCCTGATGTTCCGATTTGTCGAGGATGCCGATGCCTCGGGCGAGGGACTGCAGCATCTCGGTCCGTCCATTGCCGAACTCCGATCGTCTCCGGCGCATCTCCTCCACGGCGGCACGCGCTCTCTCCAGCTGGTCCTGGGCTTCCTTCAGCTTGGCCAGCTGCTGCTGGGTGCCCGTCAGCTGGGCGTCCAATTCCTCACGGGTCGGTGCCCGATTCCCGGGAGGTGGAGTCCGGGTCGGCGACACGTCGGCATCCACAAAATCCGTACCATCGAAGGACATGCACGGACGGTGTCCCGACCCGCGCCGGTCGCCAAGCGAGGAATGCAGGAGACCGTTCCCGGCGGGATCAGGGTCTCCGAAGCCAGGGTCCTACGGAGTCCCGGGCAGCGCGGTGAACGGCACGCCGGTCTCGGGATCCACCGGGACGGCCTTGAGGACTCCTGGCACCAGGTCGGAGGGGACGCCCACCGTCTGGCCGGTCGAGAGCGACACAGATCGGGCGGCGAGGGCGAGGATGAGACGACGGGTGTCCCGCTCCGTCTCCCGATACCGGGTCAGGAACTGTTTGCGGGCCTGCGCCTCGGACCCGGCTCCAACCCGCTCACCCACCTTGGCCACGAGACCGAAGGCGGCGAGGGACCAGTTCCGCTCGGTCTCGAGGATCCGTTCTGCCGTGTCCCGGGACTCCTCGGCCCGCTCGAGTTCCTGCGCCAGGCTGCGGCAGGTCGAGGCATCCAGCATCGGGATCATGGATCGGAGGGAGGCCGTGGCGACCTTCTCGACCGCCATGCCCGACAACGCCTCCAGCTTTCGACCACCGCGTGCAATCGTCTGGCCTACGAGGATCATATCCACCCACGCACGGGCAGCGGCGTTGGTCCGACCCTCGAGCAACTCGGCCTTGGAGCGCAGACCCACCAGCACCGCGAGACGCTTCAGCTGGGTGAGTTCGGTGAGCTGGCGCTCGGGCCATTTCGGATCGGCCTCCAGAGCGACGCCCGAGGGTCCTCGGACCGCCATCCGGACCTGGTCCAGCGCCTCACGCTGGGTCGTGGCAAATTCCCGGACCTTGTCGGCCGAAACGTCCGCGATGTCACCTTCGGGACCCTGGATCCGGTGGGCGATCTCGAGGACGGCGACATAGCCGTTCGGATCCGGGACTTCCGGGAGGGTGCCGGAGTGTCGGACCCATCGGTCGGCCACCTTGAAGGCCAGAACCAGGATGCCGAGGGCTGCGAGGAGCCGGAATGCCCACTTGAGTGCGCTCTTCATGGATTGATTAGATTCGGCGGTGACGCCGAATCCAGACATTTGCAGCGGTGGTTTCGGATCGGCCAACCTCCCCGCCTTTCACGGTGAATCACACGGAACCGGCAGCCAACGACTCAGCCCTTGAATCTAGGAGGGACATGCACACCGTCTTTCCC
>SYEM01000040.1 GCA_005801385.1 Verrucomicrobiales bacterium
CGACGGCTGGGTTCCACCAAGGATCGAACAGCACGACGTAGCTGGCCGCGGTGAGGTTGAGTCCGAACCCGCCCGCCTTGAGCGAGATCAGGAACACGGCAGCGCCATCATGGTTCTGGAATTGGCGGACAAGTTCACCGCGCTTCTCGGTGCCACCGACGAGGTAGTATGTGGACCACCCGCGGGACTCGATGGAGTCCTTGAGGAGATCGAGCATTTCGACGAACTGGGAGAAGACGAGGACCTTCTGACCTTCCTCCATCAGGGGTTCGAGCGTCTCGAGCAGCGCCTCGGCCTTGGCGCTCTCGGCCTTGGAATCGGGCTTCGCCAGCCTCGGGTGGCAGCAGATCTGGCGGAGGCGGAGGAGGGAGGTGAGGAAGTTGAACCGGTGCTTGGCCAGGGCGGCCGGTGTGTTCACCCGCAGCAGCATCGCCTGGGCGCGCTTCAGCTCGGCCTTGTAGAGCGTCTTCTGCTCGCCCTCGAGGTCGCAGAACAGGTCCTCCTCGATCCGGTCGGGGAGATCCTTGGCGACCTGCGACTTGGTGCGTCGCAACAGGAACGGGCGGACGCGTGCGGCGAGGCGTTGTCGGGCCAGGGGATCGCCCTTGGATTCGAACAGCCGGGTGAACTCGTTCCGACTGCCGAGGGCGCTGGGCATGGCGAAGCTCATGAGGCTCCAGAGATCGAGCAGCTTGTTCTCGATGGGGGTGCCCGAGAGGACCAACCGGTGGTGCGACTGGAGTCCCCGCGCGAGCTGGGCGGTGATGCTGGTGGGATTCTTGATGTACTGGCCCTCGTCCAGGATCACGGCGCCGAACCGGATCTGGCTGAGGGCCTCGCCGACGGTCCGGAGTTGGTTGTAGTTGATGATATGCAGGTCGGCGGTGCCGATCAGCGCGGCCAGGTCCTTGACCTTCTCGCTGCGCCAGACGGCGACCCGGAGGTGGGGTACGAATCGCTCGGCTTCGGCGCGCCAGTTGTCGGTGACCGACTTCGGGCAGATGACCAGGACCATGGTGGACGCCGCCTGGGTGTCCACCGTGACCTCCCCTGCGGGGGCTTTGGCACCCTTTTTCTTCCGGGTCTCGGCGGCGGCAGCGGGAGCTGGGGCGGGTCCGGTGATTTCCGGGACCTGGGCACTGAGGGTCTCCCGAAGCCAGGCGATCCAGCCCAGGGTCTGAAGTGTCTTACCGAGACCCATGTCGTCGGCGAGGATGCCGCCGAAGCGGTTGGCGGCGAGGTAGCAGAGGAAGTGGAACCCATCCTTCTGGTAGGGGCGGAGCTCGGCCTGGAGTGTCTTGGGGATCTCTGGGGTGACCCGGGCCTGGATCTCATCGGCCCGACGTCGGATCGCCTCGAACGCCTCCTTGCCGACGAAGTCCTTCGCAGCGGAATCGGCCAGCTGGAGGGCGTGGAACCGTTGGGACTCGCTGGTGAGTTCGTGGGGATTGATGCCGAGCTTCGCGAGCTGGGCATCCTCCTCCGGGGAGAGCTTGAACTCGAGCTTGCGCCAGCCCTTCGACCCCAGGCGTACCCATTTCCCCCGGGCGTCGAGCAAGGCCTTGATCTCCTCGGGCGTCAGCTGGGTGTCGGTGACGTCGAGGACGACCTTCAGGTCGAACCAATCCATGCCGGCCTCGACCACATCGAGGCGGAGTCGACCCGCGACGGTTCCATTCTGGAACGAACCCAGTTCACCCTTGAGCTCGAGCCGGACCTGGGGCGGCACGGACGAGAGCCAGGACATGAAGGCGTCGGGAAACTTGGCGGTGACGCGCATCAGCCAGCGCTGTCGGGCGAAATCCCACTTGAAGCCGCCGGGTTCCAGAAGCCGGGTCACCTCGGGCAATCCGGACCGTTCGTAGGTCACCAGCGATTCCTCCGTCCCATGGGCTGTGCCGGCGTTGCTGCTGATCTTCGCATCGAGCCAGCTGCTGCCGTTCCATCGCTCGGCGTAGCAGCCGTCCGGGCTCAGAGCGAGCGCATCAAAGACCGCATATTCGGTGTCGTTGCCAAACGCGATGGTCCGAAGCTCGCCGTGCAGGACCGGTTGGAGCGACACGGTCCGAACGCGTTCGGCAATCCGCTGCGGCAGGGGAACACCCAAGTATTGCAGGAACCGGATTCCGGCAGGGGCTTCGAGGGACGGTGCTGGGATGGGGGTCGCGACGGAGGGATCGAGGACCCGATCCTCCACCGGGGGTCCCAGCCAGACCTCCTGGGAGGTTAGATACAGGGTGGGGCGACCCTGGAGAACGGAGAGGGCCTTTGGGGCAGGGGATCCGTCGGGTTGGATCAGGCGCAGCTGGTAGTCGTCGGATTCGTCTGCGGCGGGGTCCAGCCGCCACTGCAGCGGTTGTCCGGGTCGCCCGAGGGGTTCGCCGTCAGACCCGACGAGGAAGGGTTCGAGGGCGGGGAGCCTCAGGATCCGGTTGAGGAGGCGTCGGGTCTGCTGGTCGTCGTAGACGAGGTTGATCGGGTAGCCGTAGCGGGCCCGCTGGGCGAGGGGTTGCCAGAGCAGGGCGACATCGGGCGAGAGCTGGTCCCCTTGCTTCTCGTCGAACTCCCGGAACTTCCCGGACTTGATGGCGGACCAGTCGAGAGCCCCGGGCTTCCGGCATTCCACCACCGCTTCCTTTTCGGTGAACCGTATCCGCAGCTCGAGCTCGTCGGACTTCCCGGAGCCCTCCTCGGGCGGTGCGAGCTGGAGGTTGTTGAGGAGGGTACGCCAGCGGTCGACGTCGCGGCCGCGCCGCCACTGGAGGAGCCTGAGTTGGAGGTCGGCGAACCGGGTGATGGGTCGGAGGAACTCCGGCCTCTTGAGATCCCGCTCCTCGGCGGCGAGGGCGAGATAGTTCCAGAACTCGATCTCGTCCCTGGGCGGGGCGGGCCAGAGGTCCAGCTTTTCCCAGGTATGTCCTCCGATGCGGAACCCGAGGGCGATGAGGTCGTCGCCGTTCAGATGGGGTTTCTCGCGAAGGCGGGCGAAGCGTTCCTCGACCTTCCGGACGAATTCGGCCTCGGGTCGGGACAAGGCTCGGCCGAGGGCTTCGGAGGCCGTTCGGGCGAGGACGCCGGAGGCGATGGCGGTGGGCGCGGCGGCGGTCTTGGATTTCTTCCGCCGGTCCTTGGGGTCGGCCTTGGCCGTGGCGGCGGCCTGTTCCGAGAGGAGGGTCAGCATGGCGCCCGCGGCATGCTCGCATCCACCGCCGGCGGGACAGGTGCAGGCTTCCCACCACGACTGCGTGTCGGCGTCGTAGGAGAGCGTGGTCTGCCAGAGTGTTTCCCCCTGGATGTCGGCCACGAATTCCCGTCCTGGCTCGACGCATCGGAGGTCCTGGAGGGAACCGTCCTCCTGGAGCGTCTCACCCCGCCTCCGCGTTTCCGGGGGCAATTCCTTCAGGAACTGCTGGGCGGCAGGTTCGTCGAATCGGAGAAAGGCCTGTGGATCCATCGAGGAGCACAGGATACGTCCGGATCGGAGGGCGACAAGGGATCTGCCACCTCGGGGTACCTGTCTCGAACGCAAAAACCTCTTGTGAAAAATTTCACACACAACGTAGTCTGCCTCCCTTCGGCGTTTCCCCGGGACGTCTGAGCGTTCCGTTTCCGTCCCGGCAGTGAGCGCTGGTTCCAGCCGCCATGCGACTTCAGAGATACATTCTGGCCCTGCTTCTGGCGTTCCTCCCTGCCTGCGTCGGGTGGGCTGCGGAGGATCACGGTCATGCCGCTGCGGCCTCCCACGAGTCCGAGCACACCAGTGGATTGCCGACGGCGGCTCCGGTGTTGTTCAACGTCGGCCCCCTGCCGGTCACCAATTCGATGGTGCTGACCTGGACGGTGGCCTTGGCGATCATTCTCGGGGCGCAGATCGCCATGCGGAAGGCGTCGCTGATCCCGGCTGGGGCCCAGAATTTCTGGGAATGGATGGTGGAGGGTCTCGAGGGCTTCTTGGAGGGTCTCATTGGCAAGCACCTGGTGGAGAAGACGTTCTGGTTCTTTGGATCGTTGTTCATCTTCATCGTGATGACCAACTGGTCGGGTCTGTTCCCCCTGGTGGGTACGGTGGGCTGGGGTCAGCAGGGAGCCCATGGATTCCATGTGACCCACCCGCTCCTCCGCGGGGCGCATGCGGACTTCAACATGACGTTCGCGATGTCGTTGGTCTTCTTCGCGCTGTGGCTGATCTGGGCGATCCAGGAGAACGGGGTCGGTGGCTTCCTGAAGCATCTGTTCGCGCCGAAGGGTGCGACGTCGGGTCCGTTGTTCGTCCTGATGGTGGTGGTCTTCTTCGCGGTGGGCCTCCTCGAGGTGATCTCGATCGCCTTCCGCCCGGTCTCCCTGAGCTTCCGTTTGTTCGGCAACATCTTTGCCGGAGAGAACATGCTGGAATCGATGACCCATCTGGGTGGCCCGATCTTCGGATGGCTGACGGCGCTGCCGTTCTATTTCATGGAGCTGATGGTGGGTCTCGTGCAGGGACTGGTCTTCATGCTCCTCACCGCGGTGTTCACCCTATTGATCTGCACCCATGACGAATCGCACGACTCCCATGGGGAAGAGGGGGGGCATTCGGGACATTGAACACTTTCGGTCGTCAGACGGTGGCATGACTGCCGGGGCGGCCGGACAACACACAACACGCAATACTATGATGCTCGCTGAAATCTCCGGAAACATCCACGTCGCTGCTGCGTGCTTCGCCGCCGCTGTCGGCGTGGGCATGATCGGCAAGGGCGCTTCCGAGGCGGTTGGCCGGAATCCCGGTGCCGCCACGCAGATCCTCGTCCAGGCGATCCTGAGCACGGCCTTCGCTGAAGGTATCGTGTTCTTCGCCCTGTTCCTCTGGAACGGCAAGTGATTGAACCGTCCGGCG
>SYEM01000041.1 GCA_005801385.1 Verrucomicrobiales bacterium
TCTGCAGCTCGCGGATATTGCCCGGCCAGGCATACGCCACCAGCAATTCCATGGCCTCCGGGGTGAATCCACAGACAGGCTTGCTGTGCTTGCCGCAGAATTCCTCTAGGAAACGCTCGGCTAGAATCGGGACGTCACCGGGGCGTTCCCGAAGCGCGGGCAGGTGGATTGTGACGACATTGAGTCGGAAGAAGAGGTCCGAGCGGAATTCTCCGCGCTCGACCGCCTCCTCCAAACTGCGGTTGGTGGTGGCGACAAGGCGGACGTCCACCGGGAGCGTGTCGTTCCCGCCGACACGCTCGTACTCGCGTTCCTGTATCACCCTAAGGAGCTTGGCCTGGACGGCGAGGGAAACCTCCGTAACCTCGTCCAAAAGCAGGGTCCCCCCGTTCGCCATACCGAACCGTCCCTCGCGACGATTAATGGCTCCGGTGAAGGCCCCGCGTTCGTGTCCGAACAGCTCGCTCTCCACGAGCGACTCCGGAAGCGCCGCGCAGTTGAGCTTCACGAAAGGGCCGTCCCTCCGGGGGCTCTGCTGGTGCATGGCCCGTGCGACGAGCTCCTTGCCGGTGCCGCTTTCGCCTTGGATGAGCACCGTCGCATTGGTGGGAGCCACCCTACAGATGTAGTCGCGGAGATGCTGGGTTGCCGGCGAGCGTCCGAGGATCTGGACCCCATTCCGGGGGATGGCTATCTTGGCGGACGTGGTGACGGTCGGGGCGCTTGGGGGACTTGAGAGATGCCGACGTGCACGGTCGAAGAAATCCCGGAGATCCCGCTCGGCGAATGGGCGGACCACCACCTCGTGGGCTCCGGCATCCTTCTGCTGATCGATGACCGCGGGGCTGTTCTTCTCGAGCAGACTGATGATGTAGGGGGCATCGATCCGCGCAGCCAGTTCCCTCACCAGAGTGACCCCCTCGCCGTCGGGAAGAATGTCCCCGGCCAGCACCATCTGGAAGTGGTCGGCTTCGAGGTATTTCCAAGCCACGGCAAGGCTGCCCGCCTCGGCAACTGCGATGCCGCGGGTCCTAAGCACACGACCGACCGTCTGGCGGATCAGCTCCGAGCGATCGACAACGAGGACGCGTTCTATGACCTTCATGGCGCAGCAGCCCTTCCGGGAAATCCGTACGTCGACCGGACGCGTCCCGGGTTCCGGGTCGCGCTGCTGGGGACCATCCCGGCGGGCAGCAGTCCATGGCGGAGCCACCATTGCTCGTTCTGGCGGTCGAGTCGGACGGCGCGCTGGATGAGGTCGGCGATCGCCTGGATGCGGGTCCTCTGGGATTCCGAGATCGGCCGGGGTGCGTTGTCCCGGGTGGCACGCTGCGTCGTCTCCAGGCGGACCAGGAGGGCCCGGCGGCGATCGGGGAAACCCTCCAACCGTTCGAGCTGACCCGCCTGGAGGGCGTCGGCCTCCTCCTGGAAGAGATCGAGGACGGCCAGACACGCTTGGTGGTAGGCGTCGAGGGCGGATTCGAAAGGGGACGTCGTCAACTTCACGGAGCGTTGGGGCCAGATCCCTTCGCCTTGCGGGCCTCAGCCTCGGATTTCAGCACGGCGATCCGCAGCGAAGCCATGTTCTGAAGAAGATTGAGGGATGCTGAGTTGGTCGGAAAACTGGGGTTGTCCTTGAGCGCAAGGATGTCTGTATAGGTCTTCAGTGCCGCATCGGCATGCCCTAGCCGCTCCTCGCAGAGGCCCACCTGGTAGAGAAACGTCTGCCTGTTCCTGACGTCCTCATGGCTCGTCGACAGGGCCCGATAGAGCGCGAGGGCTGCCGGGGTGTCCCCCTCGAGGAAGAAATGGTTCGCGAGATCGTTGCCGACCTTGAGCTTCCAGCGATGCCAGTGCTGGCGTCGGTTCTCCGGGGCCAGTTCAATGGCCTCGAGAAGCAGCTGGTACTGCTCCATGGCGGCGGACCGGTTCCCCTGCTGACGGTAGGCGTTGCCCAGGATGTGGCGGACCTCCGGTATGAACTCGGATTCCGGGAAGTCCTCAAGGAATCGTCGGGCATGACTCTCCGTGACAATGGCCTTCGAGGAGGCCTGCACGGATCGGAGCTGTTTGACTCGAACGACCTCGGTCTCGAGCTCCTCAGACCGAGACTGGAGGATGCGTCCATAGAGGTCGACGGCCTCCTCATGGCGTCCCACCTCCGCCATCGTGTCGGCAATCGCGGACTGTGCCATCAGGACCAGCCGTCGGGAGTAGGCAAGGTTGCTGCCCTCGAGGCGGGGAACCGACCTCAGGACGAGGTAGAATTTCTCGATGGCTTCATCCCTGAGACCGAGCTGGCGGAGTAGATGACCTTGACGAAGCAGGACCTCGGGGACGGCGGGATCCCGAGGGTAGCGCTCGACGAATTCGGCGAGGAGCTGAAGGGCCCTTTCGAGATGTCCTCCATCGGGATCCTGGACCGCAGCCTCCTCGCGGAGATGCGCCAACTCCAGCAGCGTGAGCTTACGGGTTTGTTCCTTAAGGTTTTCCGAGGCGTCGGAGTTCAGGATGGACTCGACGCTCTTGCTCAGCTCCTCGAGGTAGTTGGTCGCCCCGCGGATCGCCTTCAGTCCCTTGAGCTTGGCGGTTGCCCGCTTGTTCTGCCCCTCGATGTATTCCGTCCGGGGCTTGAACTTGAGGTTCTCGGTGGGCAGCGCGCCAAGGCGGGGATCGAGCCCGAACTCGACCGGAGCGGCGTTCGTTTTCTGAGCTGATTCGGGTGGGGTCTCTGCCCTGAGGGCCAGACCCACGAGGAGCACCAGGAGGACTCTACTTGAGCTCATAGGTCGCCCTGCTGGTACCGGTGACGGGAGGTTGAGGTTGCAGCAGTCCATTGATGGGCATGACGATGGGGAGCACGGGATTGATGCCGTTCACCCCGTTCACCCCCGGGACCAGGGGGACTCCGTTGGTCCGTCCCCCTCCGGAAAAGTATCCCAGGATCGCCTCGGTCTGGGCGGTCGCGTCGAGGGGCGCATAGGGACCCACGACCGGGTTTGCTGTCGTTGTCAGCGTGTTCCCAAGGTAGACCGGATCGGGGGACTCCGCACGGACGGTGAAGTTGGATCCGAACTGTGCCGAGGTGGCGTGGAGCTGCGCGATGAACTCCGCGGTGTGCTTTGGCTCAGGCACATAGGTCTGGGGAAGAGGTGGAAGGGCAGGGATCTGGGGCTTCGGAGGCGGGAGCGTCCGGATCCGCCCGAGGTTGGCTCCTCGGGAGGGGAGATACCCGGGTCGGTCCGCGGCATCGAGCAGGCCCGCGCAGGGAATGCCGAGGCAGAGAATCAATGCACCCACGGCAGCCGGACTAGGGCCCGGCCGCAGGTCTCGAAAGAATCCGTTCCTCATCATGGTCAGCTTCCTCTCGTTTCGACTTGAAAATCAATCCCTCCGATCACCGCTGCGACTCCCGGATGCAGGCCCGACATCGGTCAGGACCCCCTCCGTGACGATGAAGTCCTCCGCCCGAATCTCCTTGCGCCACCCCGATGGGTCGAAGTCGTCGACCTGAGCCATGGCTTCCTGCAGCTGGATTAATCGCATCTGACGAGCCTCGCGGTCAGGATCGGCCAAACCGAGCGTGATGAAATGCTGCCGCCACTGGCGATACCCGCCGCTTTCGGGGTGGGTGGAGATCAGGAAGGTGCCCTTGTCCGATCGGAGCCTGAGCCCGGTCTCAAGGGGGTTTCTCGACCAGAAGCGGCACGTATCCTCGGACGCGAGGACGCGGTCGCCCTGAACGATGGCCGGGCTGCGGGCCACGAGATGGTGACGCAGTGCCTCGGCCATAAGTTCCTCCACCCGCCAACCACCCGGATGGCAATGGGTTCGCAGGAGTCGGTGCAGATCCGGGGCGAGGGCCATTCGCAGCTCGTCACCTTCAACCACGGAGGCGGAGCGTGCGCGCGACCGTGATGGCCGTCGCTCAACGGTCCCGGATTCCGGAGAGGCTTGGGTCGCCAAGGCGCCTTCGGACATTCCCGGAGCTTCTGGCTGTGGCTCCTCTGGGGACTCAGGCATGGGTCGAGGATTCGATTCGGGCCCGGGCCTTGATCGCGACAGGGTGGTCGGGCTGGATCGCGAGTACGGTCTCGAAGAGCGGTCTCGCCTCGCTGGCACGTCCCGACTGGAGCAGTGCGGCGCCGAGGCGGATGAGATCCTCGCAGACGGATGGAGTGGCACGCAGGCATGCGGCGTAAGACCGCTGGGCCTCGTTGGGTTCGGACTCAAGAAGCATATCCCCGCGGAGCCGATGGGCGGGTGCATGTAGAGGCTGTTCCTCGGTGACCTGGTCGAGGAGGGCGACGGACTCCGCGCTCCGGCCGCAGGCGTTGGAGGCCATGGCGAGACGCACCTGAAGATCAGGAAGTCCCGGGGCCAGGCGGTTGGCCTTCAGGAGGTCACGCCGCGCGCCCTCGACATCGCCCGACATGTAGCGCAGGGACCCAAGCGCATCCCAGGCCTCAGCCCAATCGGCCCGCCGCTCCGTCACGGGCTCCAGGAGTGCTATCGCGCCCCGGAGATCCCCTATAGACTGAAGATGACCCGCCTCGTCGAGGCTAGCCCGGAGACGGGCTTCCTCACGGAGGGCCTCGCCCTCACGAAGCCGATCGCGCGCCGCCTCGAGGTTCTGTTTGACCAGGATATTGTCCGGCTGCCGTTCGAGTACCCATTCGAGGTCGGCGACCGCCTCGGCCCAGCGTTGGCAATGGAAGGCGCAGACCCCCCTTGAGATGCGCCCCACGAGGTCCTCGGGGTGGTCCCGACAGAAGCGTTGGACGAGCCACCACGCCTCCTCATGGCGTCCTTCACGAAGCACGAGGTCGATCTCAAGGCGCCGGGCTTCCAGATAGCGGGGGTCCACACCAAAGACCGTCTGCAGTGCCTCCATCGCCTTGGCTCGGTGGCCGGTCTCAAAGTGGACAAGCGCCAGCCATGTGCCCAGTGCGGGGTCCCAAGGATTTCCACGGACGAGTTCCTCAAGGTGGGGAAGGGCAGGGGCCATCCACTTCCGGTTGACCAGCAGGCTGGCAAGATTCTTCCGAACCTCCAGGTTCCGGGGTTGGAGCTTGAGGAACTCTGTCCAAGCCCAGCAGGCCAGTGCTGAGTTCCCCCGCTCATAGTCCTGCATGCCTTCCTCGAGGAGGGCTCCGGCGGAGGTGGGAAAGGCTGGACGACCGAGCTTGGCGCGCGCCACCTCGAGGTTTTCGCGGGCCACCTCGGCCATTCCATGCAGCACAACCGCCTGGGCAAAGGTCTCCCCGGCGATTTCCCACTGACCGCCACGGGCGAGGCACACACCCAGAGTGGTCAAGGTGTCGACATCGGTCTGCCCCAAGTCCACCAGGCGTGCGTAGTCACGGCCAGCCTCCGCGTGGTTCTGGTTGTCAAAGGCAACCCGGCCGCGCCACTGAAGCGCGGGGATGTTCGTGGGATCCAGATCGAGCGCCCGTCCGATTCCCGTCGAGAACTCGTCGAGCCGACCCATCCTGAGACTGGCCACGGCCGAGAGCACATGGGTCTCGGCGTTCTCGGGCTGGATCCTCAGTAGCTGACGATACCGTTGCTGAGCCTCCCAGTGGGAGCCCGCCTCGAGGAGGATCCCCCCGAGCGTCTTCAGCAAAAAGGGGGAGTCGGGCTTCAGTGCAAGGGCACGCTCCAGCTCGGCAATGGCTCCGTCGCGATCATGCGCGGCAGCCTTTCTCTCCGCAGACTCGATCGCCTGCTGCACGGCTTGGTCCTGATCCTCTGTCGTTGCCTTCGGCGCTTCAGGATTCGTGATGCTCATGGTCGTGGTCTACTCTGCTCCAGTTGGGCTCGCGCAGCATCCAGGGTGCCAAACGGGGTGCCTGCGCGGGTCACGGCGGGCTGGGGAGCGAGGCGGACACAGCGGCCCTGCCGATGATGTCATGCCCATCCCAGCGTGTGGCACGGCTGGTGCTGCGGCATCCCGTCGATGAATATCGCCCTGCACCAAGCTTCAGCCGCCATGACGGCGAATCTGGCCTGGAACGATCTGGTGGCCCAGAACCTGTCGGGTCAGGCGAGTCCGGGATACCGGGCCCAGGTTGCGGGGTTTGAGGAATTCCGGATCCCTGGGGCCCAGAGCCGGCTGGGAAGCGCCTATCCGACGATCAAACCCGGGCTCAGCCGGGAGCAGGGAACGCTTCAGGCGACGGGCAATTCGACCGACCTTGGGCTCGACGGTCCCGGGTACTTCGCGGTGGAAGCTCCTGGAGGGGGACGGATCTACACCCGGGACGGCCAGTTCCGGGTGGACCGCATGGGAACACTTTTGAGCAAGGACGGCTATCCCGTGGTTGGTGCCAATGGTAGGATCGTCGTGGATCCAGCGGCAGGTCCGATAGCGGTCGGACCCCGTGGTGAGATCTCCCAAGGGGGGATTCCTGGGGCGCAGATCCAGCTCTATGAGGTGGCGGATCCCTCCCAGCTCCAGCACCTCAGCGGAAGCTTTTACAGGCTCGCTCCCGGGGCGCGGGCGGTACCGGCGACGCAGACCACGCTGCAGCAGGGGTTCCTCGAGGGTGCCAATACCTCTCCCGTTGTCGAAATGGGGCAGATGCTTATGGCCATGCGTCACTTCGAGGCGAACCAACGGGCACTCCAGATCGCCGACGACCGCATGGCCCGGTCGATCCAGGAACTGGGCACCCCGCCGCAGTGATCTTCATGACACGTGACGTCGATTCCTCCAGCTGAACCTATCTGACCCGCCATGATCCGTGCCCTCTACAGCTCAGCCTCCGGTCTGCAGGCCCAGCAGAACAACTTGGACATCATCGCGAACAATCTCGCGAACGTGAACACGACTGGCTTCAAGAAGAGCAAGATCGAGTTCCAGGATCTCCTGTACCAGGCCAAGCGGATGGCGGGATCCGAGCAGGGTACGGGGAACCAGCTTCCGGCCGGCATCGAGATCGGCCATGGCACACGCACGGTTGCCACCTCCCGGGTGTTCACCAACGGCGAGCTGAGCCAGACGGGTGAGCGGATGGACATGGCGATCATGGGAGACGGCTTCTTCGAGGTCGCCCTTCCGGATGGCACCCGCGGCTACACCCGGGATGGCGGGTTCAAGGTCTCCTCGGCCGGCGTGGTGGTGAACAGCGATGGCTATCCCGTCACCGGCTTCCCCACGGTCCCGCCCGGAACGACCGCGGTGACGGTCTCTCAGAACGGCCAGGTGTCCCTCTCGAGCGTCAACGGCATCCAGACCACCCGGCTCCAGCTGACACGCTTCGCCAATCCTGCCGGTCTCGTCTCGGTAGGCCGCAACGTCTACAAGGAAAGCGTGTCGTCCGGACCGCCGGAGACCGGCCAACCCGCGGAGAACGGCTTCGGGGAGGTCCACCAGGGATTCCTCGAGCTCTCCAACGTGAAGGTCGTCGAGGAGATGGTGAACCTCATCACGGCACAGCGTGCCTATGAGGTGAACACCAAGGCCATCGCGGCCGCGGACGAGATGATGCAGCAGAGCAACAACCTCAAGCGTGGTTGATTCCATGATGCTCGTCACCAAGACTGCGGGATGGCTCGCCACGGTCGCCGTGGTCGCCTGCGCCCTCCTGCTGCCGGTGTCCGCCGAGGAGTCGGCACCTCCCAAGGCGCAGGCCCTGCGGACTGTGGAACCCGGCGAGATCATCGCAGTGCTCGAACAGGCGCTCCGGAAGGAATGGAAGATCGAGGACGGCGACCTCGTGGTGTCCTTCGACAAGAGCCTCCCCGAGATCCGTGTCCCCACCGGAGAACTCTCGCTCCGCTGGGTGACACGACTGTCGCAGCCCTCGCGTCGCCTTTTCCCACAGTTCGAGCTGGTGGTGGATGGCCGCCCTGTCGGCAGACACGCCCTTCCGGTGCATCTCGAGTGGTTCCGGGAGGTCTGGGTCGCCGACAGTTCCCTCGCCGCACAGGCGCACCTTGGGACGGATGTCGTCCGACGTCAGCGGGTGGAGACGCTCTCCCTGACAGGCAACCCTTGGATGGGCGATCCCTCCGGGGACGAGTGCGCCATCGCCAACCCCGTGGCAGCCGGTTCCGTCGTTCTAGAGCGTCATGTACGAAGGCGTCCTCTGATTCATCGCGGCGAGACCATCGCAGCCCGGCTCCAGGATGGCTCGCTTGCCGTGGAGTTCCAGGCGGTGGCCCTCGAGGATGGATATCGCGGGAGTGGTCTCCGGGTCCGGAGCCTGCTGAAGCCTGTTGAAATGCGTGGAAAGGTCCTCAATGAAACGACTGTCGTGGTGGTCCGCTAGCCTCTGGTTGTCCCTCTGTCTCGCTTGGGGCGACTCCCTCTGGAAGGAGGGTGCCTTGATGGTGGTGTCGGATCCCACGGCAACCGCTGTGGGCGACCTGCTCACGGTCATCGTGAAACAGTCCAGCACGGCGACCAAGAACCAGAAGCGGAACACGAGCAAGAAGTCCGACGTGAACGCCCAGATTGAATCCTTTTTGTTCACTCCTGCGGCCAGCTCCGCCTTCACCAAGGGCGGCAAGTTCCCGGCGCTCAAGGCGTCGACCGAGAACAGCTTCGAGGGCGGGGGACAGGTCTCGGATGTCGCTGTCATCACGGACCGGTTCACAGTCCGGGTGGTCGACGTGCTTCCCAATGGCAATCTGCTTGTCGAGGGGCGTCGATCCACCACCGTCTCCGGCGAGATTTCGACCATTGTCCTCCGAGCCGCTGTCCGGAAAGCGGATGTGTTCCCGGACAACACCGTCGCCAGCACCCAGCTCGCGGACCTGACGATGAGGTATGAGAACAAAGGCAACCTGAACGACGCCCAGAAACGGGGTTGGTTTGGTTGGTTCTGGGACAAGGTCAACCCGCTCTGAGCCCATGGCCCTCCCCTTCCCACTACGCCTGATCGTCATCCTGACGGTTCTGTCGACCCTCCTCGGACTCGATCCGCTCGCCCAGGGCCAGACCGCAGGGGTCCGGATCCGGGACATCGCCTTCCTCCACGGGGCCCGAGGCAACCAGCTCGTGGGGTATGGCCTGGTCAACGGCATCGCCGGGGATGGCGACAAGGATCCGACCTACACCCGCCAGGCCATCGGCAACCTCATGCGGCGATTCGGGCTCTTCCTCGATCCACAGCGCATCTCCTCAAAGAACGTGGCTGCCGTGATCGTGACGGCGGAAATCCCGCCATTCGCCAAGTCCGGATCGCGAATCGATGTGCAGGTGGCGACGATGGGTGATTCGAAGACTCTGCAGGGAGGCATCCTTATGCAGACCCCGCTCATCGGTGCCGACGGACAGGTCTACGCGGTGGCCCAGGGTGCGGTGAGCATCGGCGGCTTCTCGGCGTCATCCGGCGGAAGTTCCGTCACCAAGAATCATCCGACCAGCGGTCAGATCATCGGTGGTGCGCTCGTTGAGAGGCTGATCCCAGTCACCCTTCTCGAAGGGAACACGATGCAGCTTGTGCTGAATGATCCCGATTTCACGATGGCGGCCCGGACGGTCGAGGCCATCCATCGGAGGTTTCCGGACAGTGCCCGTGCCCTCGATGGCGGGACGCTCATGCTGGAGCTGCCCGACCAGTTCCAGGCCAATCCGGTCGAGTTCATCGCCCAGGTCCAGGCCCTCGAGGTCATTCCCGACACCCCGGCTCGGGTGATCCTCAACGAGCGGACCGGTACGGTTGTCGCCACGGCGAGGGTCCGTGTGAACAGCTGCGCCATTGCACACGGAAGCCTGATCGTCTCGGTGGCGCAGTCCCAGACCGTCTCCCAGCCCAACGCATTCGCCCCGACGAATGCCGCGACCGTCACGGTGCCGAACACCGACATCAATGTGACGGAGCAGAAGGCGGGTCTCATTCCCTTCGCGGAGATGCCGACCGTCGAGCGGGTGGCCGCGGCCCTCAACGCCGTGGGCGCCACGCCTCGCGACATCGTCGCCATCTTCCAGGCCCTGAAGCAGTCCGGAGCCCTCCAGGCAGAGCTCCTCCTCAGATGATATCATGGTCGTCACCTACCTCAGCAACGCGGATCCGTCGCAGCTGCTCCGGGGCGCCAATACACCCGAGGAGAAGTCCGCCCGGGTCCTCCAGCAGTTCGAGTCGATTCTCGTCCGAGAAATCCTGAAATCGGCCCCACGCTGCCAGGTCGATCCCAAGTCGAAATCGGGGCAGTCCAAGGTCATGGGTGAGGTCTACGGCGACCTCATGAACGATGTCGTGGCCACCCAGGTGACGCAGTCAGGGCAGCTCGGACTCCGCGAGTCGCTGGGTCGCCAACTTTCCCTGCAGCTCGGGGCTTCCAACCGGACCCGGATGGCGTCGGAGGATCCATGACGGCCGAGATCGATCGTTGGAAGGGTACACTGGCCGAGGAGCACGCCCGGGCCTCCCGTCTGCTCTCGCTCCTCGAGACCCAGCAGACAACGGTCATCGGGCGGCAATTCGATGACCTTGCGGAAAACATCACGGAACAGGCCGCCGCCGTCGCGGACCTGTTCGTCGCAGAACGGTCCCGCAAGGAGGCGCAGTCCCGCCTTGCCTCGCTTCTCGGTGTGCCCGCGCCGGGACGACGGATCGACATCTACCCGCAGCTCCCCGCCGAGACGGCACAGGAGGTCGAGGCCCTGGTGGTCCGGCTCCAGAACGCCATGGCCGCGAGCCAGCGGAAGGTCCAACAGAATGTTCTGCTGCTCAGCCGGTCGATCGAATTGGCCCAGCAGGTGCTGCAACGGTCCGGTGTGACGAGTCCCGGTAGAACCTATGGGGCCAAGGGTCGTGAGCGGATGTTCGCGCTTCCCGGCAACACGTTGTCCCGCTGGAGCTCCGTCGTCTGATTCTCAACCATGGGTGGTCTCCTCAGCACGCTCGACCTCGCGGCATCCTCCCTCTCGGTGGCCCGGCAGGGTGTCGAGGTCTCCGGCGTCAATCTCGCCAACGTTAACAACCCCAGCTACGCACGGGCCCGCCTGATCATAGAGCCCCGGCGGGATCCGACCGGTGCGGGATCGGGAGTCCAGGTGGTGGGGGTGACGTCCCTGCGGGATGCGATCCTCGACGATCAAGTCATCCGGGAGAACAGCACGACAAACTATCTTCAGAACTACCAGAGGGCCCTCCAGCTTGGTCAGGTGCTGCTTGGCCAACAGATCGACCGCCAGAGCTCCACCCCGGAGGGTGAGGCGGCAGCTAGAGATCTCGGCGGCCAGCTCGCCGTGGCAAACGGTCTCTCCGAATTCGCCAACGCCATCCAGGCGGCATCGCTCTCCCCAGCTTCGTCTGCGGATCGACAGGTCCTCCTCATGAAGGCGGGACAGCTGACCGACAAATTCAATTCCACAGACCAGCGGCTTGGACGCCTCCAGGACGATCTGGACATCGATCTGGGAGGACGACTCAAGAACACCAACCAGGTCGTGTCCCAGCTCGCCAAGCTTGCGAATGACGCCTCGGCGGCACTTCTCCTGGGTGGCAGTGGCGGCGTGCCCAAAGACATCCTGCAGGGCAAGCTCGAGGAGCTGTCCAAGTTTGTCTCGTTCCAGACGACCTTCGATGACCAGTCCCGAATGACACTGACTGTGAACGGTGTCGAGTTGATCACCGACAACGTCCAGACCGGACGCCTAGAGCTCCAGTCGATGGAAGCTGGCCGTCCCCGTGTCGCAGCGGTCTCCGATGACGGGTCGCAGAGGACGCTCGTGACTGGCGGCGGGGCCCTGATGGGGCTCGTTGAGGCCCGGGACGGCTCGCTGCAGCAGCTTCGGGACGGCATCGACATCGTCGCCGCCGATCTCATCAAGAAATTCAACGCGATCCACGCGAAGGGGACCAACCTCGATGGCGGGACCGGCCTCGATTTCTTCATCGGCACCGGCTCGGGCAGCATCGGGGTCAACGCCGAGCTCCTCAGCGACTGGCGCAAGGTTCAGCTCAGCGGCAATGGTGCTCCGGGCGACAACGGTACCGCATTGGCCCTGGCCACCGAGATGGGCGCTCCCCAATACACCCTCGGCAAGCTGTCGTTCCTCGAGCACTACAACCAGACTGTTGTGTCCTTTGGCCAGGATCTTGCAAACGTCAACAACCGACTGGCCGATCAGGAGGTGATCAGCCACAACCTGACCCAGACCCGAAACTCGGTCATGGGCGTGTCGATCGACGAGGAGATGGCGACGCTGATCCAGTATCAGCGTGCGTACCAGGCGTCGGCGCGGCTCCTCACCACGGTGAATGAACTGTTCGCCTCCCTGCTTGCGATCTGACGGCCGGACCGTTCTGGAGCCTGGGCTCTGGGATGCGGCGGGTCGGGGATGCAGCAGAACTTCCCAGTGAAAAAACTTAAGTCACCTCGCGGACGACCGTAATCAGTCTATAGCGGGATCATGTGATTCCGCCGGCCGAGGGGTCCGTTCCCCTTACCTGGCATGGATGCCGGGTTCAGCAGACAAGGATAGTCTTATGGTCATCAACACCAATTCAGCAGCCGCGCGCGGAGCTCGTTTCCTCGCCGATTCCACCAGCAACCTCCAGAAGTCCCTCGCCCGGCTCTCCTCGGGATCGAAGATCATCGAACCCCAGGATGACGCGGCCGGTCTGGCCGTCGCCTCCAAGTTCGATGCCCAGATCAACCGGACCCAGGCGGTGCGTTCGAACATCGGCAACGCAATCTCGTTCAAGCAGACACAGGACGGCTACCTCTCCAAGGTGGCGGTGGCTCTGGACCGCATGAGCGAGCTGGCGACCTTCTCCCAGGACGAGACCAAGTCGCCCTCTGATCTGAGCCTCTACGACAAGGAATTCCAGACGCTCAAATCCTATATCGATTTGATCGATGGACAGCAGTTCAACGGCGTGGCGCTGTTCACGAATGTTGCTCTGAGTGTGATGCAGCAGGATGACAGCACGATTTATGCCTCGTCCGCCATCGACCTCGGATCGAACTCGACGGCCATTTCGGCGTTGGCCTTGACTTCCGTTTCCCTTGCTTCGACCGCGATGTCCACCCTCAAGACCCAGATCGGTGGCGTTGCGACGTATCGCTCAAGCATCGGCGCCGATCTGTCCCGTCTGACCAAGACGAGCGATCACCTCGCTGTTCTCGCCGAGAATCTCTCGGCCTCGGTCAGCCGCATCAAGGACGTCGACGTGGCCGAGGAGAGCGCCAAGTACGCGAAGTACAACATCCTGGTCCAGTCCGGCACCGCGATGTTGGCCCAAGCCAACTCCCTGCCGCAGACGGCCCTCCGGCTCCTGTCCTGATCCCGCAGTCCACTGCGTCTCAAAGGGCGACTTCGGTCGCCCTTTTTTGTTGCCCTGATGCGGTGGATCGGACGACGAATCGTGCCCATGAGTCCGCCCCCCGTTGTTTCCCGGTGCCTCGCCTTTGGGGCATTGGCCGTGGCCTGGATGGGTTCCCCTCCCGGTGCGGCAGTCCCACAGGAGGAGTGCCTGGAATGAGTGCCCCAGGGCAGATTGGACCTGTGCTCCGGGACGCCGACATCCTGCGCTCCGGCGGTCGGATGGAGGAGGCCCTCGCTCTCGTGGATGGTGCACTCCAGGCTGCCGGCGACCTCCCTCCGCTCCTGGTGGCCCGGATGACGCTGCTCAGGGAACTGGGACGTTGTGACGCGGCCCTTCAGACCTCGACCCGGCTCCTCGCTCTGCACCCTCACCTTGCGGAGGCCCATCTCGCGGAGGGTTTCATCCGACTTCTGATGGGCGATTGGGCCCGTGGCTGGGCCTGCCGGGAATGGCGGTGGCAACAGCCGGCCTACCGTCGCCTGATCCCCACGGACCTTCCGGTCTGGGATGGATTCCGACGCCCCGGGTGCTGTCTTCGGGTGATCCACGAACAGGGACTCGGAGACTTCCTTCAGTTCAGCCGCTATTTTCCCGAGGTTCGGGACCGTGTTGGATCGCTCATCGTGGAGACCCCACCGCCTCTTCTCGGGCTGATGCGACACTCGTTTCCAGAAATCGGATTCGTGCCGACGGGGACAAAGGTTGAAGCGGATGCCTGGGTGGGCCTCATGAGCCTCACCGAGCGCCTGCAGGCATCGCCCGGCTCCATACCGCGTCCGGGCGGATACCTCGTGCCACCGGAGGCCGTCCCCCCGGGTGCCGGACCTCTGCTTCACTCGGGAGGCGCCAAGGCTGGCTCTGCAATCCATCCAGGCTCCCGCTCCCTGCGTGTGGGACTGGCGCCGACCGGGAACCCAAGGCACTTCAACGACCGGTTCAGAAGCCTTCCCCGGGAATCCTGCGCCAGGCTCGAAGGCCTGGAGGATGTCGTCTTGTACCGGGTCCAACCCGACTGTCCCCAGCATTGCGGGCTGTCCCTGGGGGATCCGCCGTTCCTCCTCGACGACATGGCCGCCACGGCCCGCTGGATCCAATCCCTCGATCTGGTGATCAGTGTCGATACTTCGGTGGCCCATCTCGCTGGAGCCCTTGGATGCCCGGTGTGGATCCTGCTGCCCCATGCCCCAGACTGGCGCTGGGGTCTGGCGGGTGACCGGACACCCTGGTACGCCTCCGCCCGGTTGTTCCGACAGGTCCGTCCTGCGGACTGGTCCAACGTCATGGAGTCCCTGCGCCAAGGTTTGGAAGGAATCCGAGATGCCCACGGATGATCCAAGGGGCGACAGGGTCGCCGCGCTCATGAACGCCGGCCGATTCGCCGAGGCTGCGCAGGTGCTCGAGGAGGTCCTCGGGATCAACCCCGGCTGGTCGGTCGGCTGGTTGAACCTTGGCCTGTGCCGGATACGGCTCAGGGAGGGTGACGCGGCCATGCGTGCACTCGAGGAGGGGCTTCGACTCGATCCGGTCCGGCCCAAGGTTCGCCTGTCACTCGCGGATGCCGCGATCCTTCAGGGCAGACCCGACCGTGCCATCCACTGGTGCCGGGAGGAATGTGGACAGTTTCCAGGCGAGACCGGCTCCTGGGTGGCCCTGGGCATGGCTTTCGAACGGGTCGATCATCCGGAGGCCGGTGATGCCTATCGGGAGGCGCTTCGGCGGTCGCCAGGCGATCCTGGCGTGGTGGCCCACCTTGGACGATGGATGCACCAACGGCATGACCTCATCGCCGCGATGGCCCTTCTGGATCCGGTGCGTCGACTCCACCCGGAGAATGGCCGCCTGCAGTGGCAGTGGACGGTCAACTGCTTCCTGCGTGGCGACATCACGCTCGGGCTCCGCCATCTGGATTCCCGATGGGCGGCGCCGGACTTCCCGAGGAGCCGAGCACTCGATGCCATTCCGGTCTGGTCCGGCGGCGCCCCTACCCGGGAACCCATCCTGGTGGAACCCGAACAGGGCTATGGGGACACGATCCAGTTCCTGCGGTTTGTTCCGGAGCTGGTGCGACTTGGCCATCGGGTCTGGCTGGGCCTTCCTCGTGCGCTCGAGAGGCT
This sequence comes from Verrucomicrobiales bacterium, assembly GCA_005801385.1. Taxonomy (GTDB): domain Bacteria; phylum Verrucomicrobiota; class Verrucomicrobiia; order Limisphaerales; family UBA9464; genus UBA9464. The sequence goes on from SYEM01000041.1 coordinate 15,404, forward strand.
GGTCGGGAATTCCATGGACGTGGAACGCATCATCACCGGAACCGAACCGGCGGCCGGGGCCGGGGCTCGGATCCCGATCATGAGCCTGCCGGCACGCCTGGGAGTCCGGGGCGAGGATCTTTGCGGTGACCCCTATCTGCCGACCCGCGGGTCGTCGTCCATGGCCCCAAGGAAACCTGGCGGTCCGCTGACCGTGGGACTGGTCTGGCGAGGGAATCCCCGGCATGCGAATGACCGGAGGCGGTCTCTGTCACTGCGGGAACTCCATCCGCTCCTCCGCCTTCAGGGGATCGACTGGGTGAGCCTCCAATGGGGAGAGGACACCCATGCCGAGATCGAACGGGCGGTCGAGGCAGGATGCAAGATCCGGAAAAGTCCGACACCCGACGGGGACTTCCAGGACTCGGCAGATCGGATTCGCCGGACAGATCTCGTGCTGTCCGTCGACACCGCGCTGTGCCACCTCGCCGGAGCCATCGGGCATCCCGTCTGGACCCTTCTGCCCTACAATCCTGACTGGCGATGGGGTCTCACGGGGGAGCAGACCCCATGGTATCGTTCCATGCGACTCTACCGGCAGGCGGCGCTGGACTCATGGGGGGAGCCGATCGCGAGGCTGGAACAGGATCTGCGGGCAGCGTCCCATTCGGTGGCGGACTGAATGTCGCGCCGCCGGGTCGACGATGTCATCTGACAGGGGGTGCATTCCGCGACCGCATCGGACTCGGGATCTGGGGTGCGCAGGATGCCTGCGATGGCGGGATTGGGTCGACGGCATCCGTGGCGCCGAAGGCCTCAGCGATCCAAGGATACTGTCCCGCGTGGGCCCCTACGGACCGCCTGAACCCCTCGATGAGATCGCTTCGCTGCCGCGCATGAAGCTGCTGGAGGATGCCGACAATCGTCAGGATCGCGCTGCGTTGCTCCTGGGGCCCCAGATCGGGCAGCGGGACATTCCCACACGAGATTCCGGTGAACAGGAGTCCGCCCAGGACCTTCGGTTGTCGGTTCCCGGCGAGGCTCTCGAAGAGGTGATGGGCCTCCTGCATCATCCCGGCCTGGATCAGGGCCGCACCGTTCAGGATCTGGAGTGTTGGGTTGCCGGGATGATGACCCAGGGCATCGCGGATCCACTCCACCGCGAACGATTCAAGGCCCGGGCCATCCATGGCGATCTGGCCGCCCAGGATCCAGAGGTCGATGCTGTTGGAGCATTCTGGAAGATGTTCGAGCAGCAGTCCCAGTGCGGCCACAGGATCGCCGCGGCGTGAGATCATCCTTGCGGTCGCCCCCACGTAGCGAACACAGGATCTGTCCCTTGCGAGCGCCTCCCTAAGGAACCGCTCTGCCTCCGGCTGACGATCCAGACGGCCGAATAGCTCACCAATCATGAATTCCAGTTCGGGGGTTTCCAAATCACCCGGAGTGATCCAGAGCGTTTCCTCCGTCCGTCTCTCAAGGCAGTTCATCAGATCGTCGAGAGCATCCTCCAGCCGTCCAAGAGCCATCCGCGAACGGCCTCGCAGATAGCGTTGCCACGCCGTCAGTGGGAAACGTTTTGCCAGCCGTCCCGTCAGCAGACGTTCCGTTTCCTCGAAGCGGCGCTGATCCACCAGATTGGTGGCAAACTGAGTCAGGAGAGCCTCCACCGAATCGTGCATGCCGATATCCGCATCTGCACAGAGATCGACCGCGAGTCCGAAGTGGTGGAATGCCTTTTCGAGCTCGTTCAAGCGAGTGTACTCGGAACCCAGTTGCATTTGCATGTAGGCGTTTCCGGGATCCTCTTCGACCGCCTTCAAGAGAAGTGCATGATTGCGGCCCACTTTTCCTCGCTCTTGAATCAGCTCGGGTGTGTAGCCGTGGTGGATCAGACGGGCTCGAGAAAGTCCGCTCTCCATAGCCCATAGCTTTGAGAGGTGGGCTACAGGATAGGTGACGGACTCGTGGATTTCGTTGTGGAACCATATCCCCGGTGCATTTCGAAACAATCTTGGGACATAGCCTTGATAATTGCGTCCCTTGAGTTCCTGGACGCACCTAAGCCGCAGCAGCAGTTGGTTTGAATTGGCCCGAATCTCCCCGAGGAGCACGTCCCGGTCGTCGGGCGCCAACTCCTCGTCTGCATCAATCACGAGGATCCAGTCTCCCCGCGCCAATTCCAATCCGGCATTCCGGGCAGCCGAGAAATCGTCGCACCACTCGAAGAATTCCACCCGGGCACCGTAGGATCGCGCAATCTCGACCGTGCGGTCGGTCGACCCGGTGTCGACCACCAGGATCTCGTCCGCCACCGACGCGACGGAACGAAGACAGGCATCGAGGAACCTCTCCTCGTTCTTGACGATCAAGCAGACGCTCAATCGCGACTGTCGTGGTGGCAGTCGGAATCGCGAGGACCTTTCAGCGGGGACATCTCGGGAGCCAACCGGCATTCCTGAAAGAAGCTGCTCTGGGAGTGGCCATTTTGGGGCGATGGCTTTGGCTCGCTCCAGTGCCAGACGAGCGGCTGCCGGGTCGCCCCCAGCAGCGGCAATGCTGGCGAACTGGATAAACGCCTCGGGGTGAAAGGGCCGCTCTTCGACTGCCTTCAGGCAGGATCCCCAGGCCTCGTCGAGTCGGCCCTCCCGTTCCGCCCTCTGGGCCGCTGCCAGTGAGCCCAGAGCCTCTTGTCGCGCGACTGTCTTGGGATTCAACGCCATCAGCTAACGTCGGCAGCACAGGCCGGGCCAAACGTTGGATGGAGTGATGCAATTGGCCCCTTGCCATTCTTAGCAAGGATCCTGCTGCAAGGCCCGCTCCCAACATGCGAAGCCAAGTCGTCATCCATTGGGGAATCTCCAGCTTCTATGGCTGGGGAGTCTACGGACTCAATCTCGCCCTCCAGTGGATGGTGGATCCGGATCTCCAGCCCGTGGCGTCACGCGCCATCCGGACGTCCCAGATCACTCTCGACCCCCTGAGGACCCTTGCCCTCCAGGAGTTCGTCGGGATGAGTGCCGAGTTCGAGGCCCGCCTCCGTGACCAGATCGCGGTCGATCCCTCTCCCCGGGTCGATGTGCCTCTCCTGGTAGGACTTGGGGACGATTTCCGATCGCAGCCCCTTGAGCAGGGCGCCTTCCTCGAGGGCAGTCCGACCCTCGGGGTGACATTCTTCGAGAATTCCAGCCTCTCCCCGGATGCGGTGGAACGCGCACGGGGGTTCCCGTGGATCATCACCGGTTCGACCTGGAACGAGCAGGTCCTGCGCGCGCACGGGGTCGATCGTGTGACGACCGTGCTCCAGGGGATCGATCCGACACTGTTCCATCCCGCAACGCGCTCTGGGCTGTTTGGCTCCCGATTCCTCATCTTTTCCGGCGGCAAGCTGGAGTTCCGGAAGGGACAGGATCTGGTCGTGGCGGCGCTCCGCGGATTCTTGCGACGGCATCCTGATGCGGTGCTGGTGACGGCCTGGCACAGCCCATGGCCCCAGGCCGCACGATCCCTCGACCAGTCTGGCAAGGCCGGTCCGGTGCCGCTCAACCGCGAAGGGCGGCTCAATGTCGTCGAATGGGCGGCAAGGAACGACATCCGGTCCGACCAGATCGTGGATCTGGGGGCCATCCCCAACTCCCAGCTGCCGGTGGTCCTCCGGGAGATGGACGTGGCGGTCTTCCCAAATCGCGGGGAAGGGGGGACGAATCTCGTGGCCATGGAGTGCATGGCCTGCGGGGTGCCCGTCATCCTGTCGGCCAACACCGGCCACCTGGACCTGGTTGCGGACGACCTCTGCTTCCCACTGACCCACCAGGGTCCGGTCCAACGTCCAGGGATGCCTGGGCTGTCGATCCCGGGCTGGGGTGAGTCCTCCATCGAAGAAATCGAGGAGCACCTCGAGAGGGTATACCTGGACCGGGCGGAAGCGTTGCGAAAGGCCGCAAAGGGCGCGGCGAGGCTCGCCGGTCTGACATGGGAGCGAACCGCGCAATCCCTGAAGGAAGTCATCCTCCGCGTTTCCAAGGATGGATGACTTCGCTCGATGCAGTACTGGTCAGGCTTGTGAGCAAATGACGGAATCGCCAGCGGGCTCTCATCCCGGCTCAATCCGATTTCACCGGTCGGCGATGGCAAGCCACTTGCGCCAGACGTGTAACCGGCCAGCCGACCCGTCATGCGCTGGTTGGGGTGGTGGTGCAGGATGTGTGAGTGAAAACCAGTTCTCGCGACCCTGGGCGGACGGTGGGTCAGCCGCGCCGACCGCAACAGAAGATCGACTCGATTCTCTCGCGTCGTCAGCTCAGCGGGCCGTTCCTCCGGGCAGGGCTGATTCATCTGGGATCAGGTTTGGCTGGGGTTTGTGAAGGGGTTCGTCTTTTGGCTGGGCATGGGCTGCGGTGTCTGTTCAGGCTTCCTCTCCATGGTAGCCACCCAAAGTCTCCTCGAGCCGAGTTTGCTTCAA
>SYEM01000005.1 GCA_005801385.1 Verrucomicrobiales bacterium
GAGGGACCGCAGCCCTACCGGCATTGCCTCGGTCTGGATCTCCCCGTATTTCCTCCGCGTCACCGCGTCGCCGTGTGTATCCCTAAATCTGGCGATGGTGGATCGGTCCGTCCGCCTGCCAGAGTGGATGGATGCCGCCACCGGGACCGGACTTCGATGCGATCTGGAAGGAGACCCTCATGGGGTTCCTTCCGGAATGCCTTGGACGGGTCCATTCCACGTTGGCGGAGCGGATCGACCGATCGCGGAAGGTCCGGTTCCTCGACAAGGAACTCCGGGAGATGTTGGGGTCCTCCCCCCGACCCCGACGGCATGTCGACTTCCTGGCGGAGGTTCCCCTGACGGGTGTGGGCCTCCAGACGATGCTCACGCATGTGGAGGTCCAGCGTGACAAGGTCGCCCGGTTCGCGGATCGGATGCTCTTCTACCATGCGGCTCTGGTCCGACGGTTCCGGCAGCCCGTGATGAGTCTGGCGATCCTGGAGGATCCGGATCCGAACTGGCGTCCGACCGAACTGACGAGCGGGATCGACGGGGTTGGAACGCGGTTCGAGTTTCCGATCTGCAAGCTGGCGGACTTCACGGATGCGGAGCTGGAGTCGGACCCGAACCCGGTGAACCTGGTGATCCTGGCAGAACGGCTCACGCGTCGGCATCGGAAGGATCCGGTGGCGCGCCGTGAGGGGAAGCTGGCGCTGTTCCGTCGGATGGCCGTGCTGTTGGAGTCGAAACGGTACAGCCAGGAGCAGAGGCTGGTGTTGACGCGGGTACTGGATTGGTCGATTCCATTGCCGGAAGCGGAAGAGGAGATTTTCTTGGAACAGCTCAGACGACAGGAGGGAGACACACCGATGACCTATCTCACCACATTCGAACGCCATGCTCTGCGCAAAGGCCTGGAGCAGGGACTTGAGCAGGGACTTGAAAGGGGCCGACAGGAGGGCCGACAGGAGGGCCGACAGGAGGGCCGACAGGATGGGGTTCGCCTGGGATGGGTGGAGGCCTTGAAGGCGTTGGTTCTGGCCCGGTTCCCGGATTGGAAGCCGGCGTGGAACCGTCATCTTGAGTCCGTCAACAACGCCGAACTGCTTCAGGACTGGCTCAAGCTGGCGGCCGCATCACCCAGCGGCGCCGCGTTCCTCAAATCGATCGGCAAACGGCCGCGGTGATGACGTGCAGGAGGGGAAGAAGGAACTCACGCGGAGACGCCAAGGAAGAATGGGAGAGGACAAGCGGAAGGGAAGAGATCTATCGAGGCGTTTCTTAAGGGAAGCCAAGGGCTTCCATGGGTGGGTGATGCAGTGCCCTGCATCACTGGGCGCGGGAGCGCCCACCCCGGTAGGGATCGCACTCCGTGGCGTCCCCATGTTGCCCGTGGGGGGTAACCGACCTGTGGTTCCAGACGGGACCCTCTGACGCTGCCGACGACCCCGTCTCCCTTCACGGGTCCGCCACGCGCAGCGGATCGAGATGGGGCCGCGAGGGACCGCAGCCCTACCGGTGTTTCGTCTGTGCCCCTCTCTCTCCAGGCCTTCCTCCCTGTCACTGCGTCGCGCGAGTCCCCGTCCTACCGACTCGCATTCCCTTTTCCCTTGGCTATCCGGAAGGGGGTCGGCGTCTCGTTCAGCGCCGGATTCCCGCCCATGTCTCTCGTTGACCCGTAGTCCTCAATGGCACAGAGTGGCCTTACGATCCCGTAGGAAATTCAACTTCCTTCAACTGCGGTCAGTGCTGAAGGGGTAACAGTTCGTTTTTGGAAGGACCTGGGGATTTCCCCACGTCCCCGCCGCCACGGAATCGGATCGCCTCGGGGTCAACCCAGGCCCGGACCGATCACTGTCACGACTCAGAAGCCGTCTTCAACGCCATGAAAACTCCCCACTCCACCGAGACCTCCCTCCGCTTGAATCGCCTCCTGGCCGGAGGTTTTTGGAGTCAATCCATCGGGTGCTGGCTCACCCTGGTCGCGCTGCTCGCCTGGAACCCCACCCGGACCCTCGCCCAACAGCCCGCGTTCCTGACCGACGGACTAGTGGCGTATTACCCGTTCAATGGAAATGCGAATGATGAGAGTGGCAACAATAACAACCTAACTGGCACCCTCAAAATCGGCCCCGATCGGGCGGGCACCGGCAAAGCGGGAGTGTTTTTGTCTCCTGGTGATGTGCTTACTGGCACATTGAAGGATCGAGAGGCTTTCAATCAAAATTTCACGACAGCTTTTTGGGTTAAGTGGAATTCGGGTAATCCTTGGTATCAATCGGTTTTCGAATTCCGAAGCAAGAATATACCGGAACAAGAGGCAATGATTTTTCAGAGAACTGGTCTTGCTCCGAACAATAAACCAAATTATGTTGTTAGGTATTGGACTCCCGCGGTTGAAGCTATCGAAGATGTGTTGTGGAAAGGGGATCTAGATATAGCTGATCAACAGTGGATTCACTTTGTCGTTCTTAAAAGCGATTTGTGCAAGGTCTTCCAGAATGGGAAACTCGTTTTCACGTCCGGCTCGTATCCGCAACGCTCAGATTTATCGTCTGGTGTCTTTACAATTGGAGGCAGTGGCCAGACCCCTCCAAAGACAGGTTGGTTCAATCCTGATAACGAGGTCACCAATGGAAGCGTCGATGAATTCCGCATCTACAACCGTGCCCTGTCAGACGCCGAAGTCGCCGCCCTCTACGCCTACGAATCCGCGCCTCCGGTTCCAGCCGTTGTCATGGCACCGGCCGATCAGATGTTGGTCGCCGGCCAAACCCTTTCTCTCAGCGCTCAGATCAGCGGATCCAACCTCGCCTATCGGTGGCAAAAGAATGGCGCGGACCTCGCCGACGGGGGGCGGGTCTCCGGCGCGACGACACCGACCCTGACGATCACGGGAGTCACCCCCGCGGATGCGGGGCAATATCGACTCACTGCATCCAATGCGAACGGCAGCGCCACCACCGCGGCGGCAACCGTCAATGTCATCCCTGCCGCTGATGGCTGGCGATATCAGCGGCGGATCAGCCTGTCGAATGTCGGCAATGCCGCTGCGGTCACGGATGTTCAGTTTCGTGTGATCGTGGACACGGCAACGCCGATTGGAGCGGGCAAGATGAATGCCTCCGGCAACGACATTCGATTCGTCGATGCGAACCGGAACGAGCTTCCGCACTGGGTTCAGTCGGGGCTGAACACGGAATTAACCGTCCTCTGGGTCCGGGTGGATCAGATTCCTGCGAACTCCTCGAGGGACATCTTTCTGGTCTACGGGAACGGCAGCGCCCAGAACACCAGCAGCGGGGCCCGCACGTTTCCTTTCTTCGACGACTTCTCGGGAGACCTGAGCCAATGGACCGTGCGGGGCGGTGCCAGCGCGAAGTTGAGTGGTGGCAAGCTTCTGCTCTCGGTGAGTTCTCCGGACGTCTATACCACCCTGACCTCGACCCAGAAGTTCCCGCCTGGATATGCGTCCCATTTCACAGAGACCCGGAAGAATGGGGGGCGGTACCACTTCTACAAAGGTTTCGGGGATAACACGGACCGCGGACGGCTCTCGGGAGGATACTGGCCGCCCAATTGTGTTGCCGTGGGCTACGGACACGACGGCTCGGTCGGGGTTTTGGGGGCCTCACTCGCAGAGGCCGATGTGAATTTCCCGGTTCCCTAGTCCCCGGCACTCAAGGAGGCCGAGATCCATTACCAGACCGGTCGAGGTTCTCTTTTTGTGAACCGTTCTTTTGTGGCCACCACGACCACCAATGTTCCGGACACGTCGTTGTCGGTGTACTTGTGGTTGAATGGTTGGGATGGCGTGGCGACGACCTGGGAGATTGATGATGTCTTTGCCCGCAAACTTCCCTCGGGGTCGGTCTCTGTATCGGTTGAGGCGGAAGCTGCCCAAGGTTTGAGTGTGGTGACACAGCCACAGTCAACGACCCTGGTTGCGGGCCAAACCCTTCAGCTCTCCGCCGCGTTTTCTGGCTTCGGGCCCATCTCGTATCGGTGGCAGAAAAATGGAGCCGACCTCTCCGAGGGGGGGCGGGTCTCCGGTGCGACGACGTCGACCCTGACGATCACGGGAGCAACCCCCGCTGATGAGGGGCAGTATCGGCTCACCGCCTCCAACGTGAACGGCAGCGCCACCACCGCGGTGGCAACCGTTGTGGTCCAGGCGCCCCCGGCCATTACCCAACAGCCGCAGTCGGTCGATGGGATCGAAGGGGAGTCGGTCACCCTGCAGGTCGTCGCCACCGGGTCGCCGGAGCCCACCTTCCAGTGGTTCAAGAACGGGGCCGCCCTCGCCGGACAGACCACAGCCTCCCTGGTCCTGTCCTCGTTGCAGGAGTCGGATGCCGGCACCTATCGCGTCGAGGCCCGCAATGCCGCTGGCACCGTCTCCAGTGCCGAGGCAATCGTCACCGTCACGCCCGCCATCCAGGTGCTTGTGGGCGGAACTCTCGTCCGGGATGTCGTCCGCACGGTCACACCGGTCCGGGTCGAACTCCGGTTCGCCCAGTCCGACTGGTTCCTGTTCTACACGCTCGATGGGACGGATCCCGACTTCCTGTCGCGTCCGTATGTGGGACCGATCAACATCGGGTCGGCCGGTGAGTTGCGGACGATCGCGTATTCGGCAGACTTCTCCGCCTCCGTCCGGGGACGTCCTGTGGCGTTCCGTTTCCTCCAGCCGCAGGTCATCGACTGGGGCGTCCTGCCTGGGGTGCGGTATGGCGATCGGGTGCCGCTGGGGGTGAACGCCAGCAGCGGCTTGCCGGTCGGCATCACCGTGGTGTCGGGTCCCGCCCAGATCGTGGAGGGACAACTCCGCGCCACCGGGGTCGGTGCGGTGCTCCTACGGGCGGTGCAGGCAGGGTCGGACCTCTTCTCCGCGGTCACCTCGGAACAGAGCCTCACCATCGAGAAGGCGGTGCAGACCCTGACGTGGCCGACGCTGTCGGATCGCACGTTCGGAGACGCCCCCTTTGGAGTCGGGGTGACGTCCAGCTCGGGTCTCCCGGTGGGGCTGTCGGTGGCCTCGGGCAAGGCGACGGTCTCCGGGTCGCAGGTGACGCTGAAGGGGGCGGGAGGCGTTGTGCTTCGGGCCTCCCAAGCGGGCACGGATCTCTATCTCCCGGCCTCGGAGGAGCGCGGCTTCTCGGTGGCGAAGGGCAGCCAGACCGTGACTTTCCCGGCGCTGGCGGATCGACCCTTCAGCTTGAGCGTGATCGCCCTGTCGGCAGGAAGCTCGAGTGGGCTTCCGGTGGCGTATGAGCTGGTGAGCGGTCCGGCACAGCTCGAGTCGGGCGGGCTGCGTCTGACGGGTGTCGGCCGGGTCGTGGTCCGGGCGACGCAGTCCGGGAACGACGACTACCTCGCGGCGACGTTTGTGGAGCGGGCGTTTGACGTCACCAAGGGCACCCAGACGATTACGTTCACCCCGATTGGGTCGAAGACCTTTGGCGATGGGCCGGTGACTCTCCAGGCCACGGCGAGTTCCGGATTGCCGGTGACCTTCCGGGTCAATAGCGGTCCCGGAGCGGTCGAAGGGTCCCAGCTGACCCTGACCGGTGCCGGCACCGTGGTGGTCCAGGCCCTCCAGGCGGGCGACGCCAACTGGTCCCCGGCGACGGCGGTGCAGTCGGTTCCCGTGGCCAAGGCGGTCCAGACGTTGACGTTCCAGCCCTTGCCGAACCGGGGGTACACGACGGCTCTGATCCCGCTGGTGGCGAGTTCGAGCAGTGGCCTTCCGCTGACGTATCGGGTGGTGTCGGGACCGGCCACACTGGTCGGGACGGATCTCAAGCTTACGGGGGTGGGCACGGTCCAGGTGGCCGCGGACCAGGCCGGTGACGCCAACCATCAACCGGCCAGTGCCACGGCCGGTTTTGTGGTGAGCCGCGGGGAGCAGATCCTGACGTTCGATCCCGTCGGCGACCAGGTACTGGGTGGGGGTCCGATCACGCTCCGGGCGACCAGCAGCGCTGGACTGCCGGTGGCCTTCCTGGTGGTGAGCGGTCCCGCAACGGTCCAGGACAACCAGCTGACCCTCACCGCCGAAGGCACGGTCGTGGTCCGGGCCCGACAGGTGGGGAGTCCGCTCTGGCTGTCGGCCCAGCAGGATCAGACCTTCCAGGTCCTGAAGGTGACGACCCTCACCCTGTCGCCGGTCACGGGTGGCAGCATCGGGGTGGATCCGGTGAAGGCGCAGTATCAGCCGACGGAGTCGGTGACCCTCACGGCGGTGGCGGCGGAGGGGTACCAGTTCAGCAACTGGACGGGGGATCTGTCGGGGTCGGCCAATCCGGCGACGCTGGCGATGAGTGCGAGCCGGACGGTGGGGGCGAGCTTCAAGGATGTGGCGGCGCCGGTGGTGTCGTGGGATCTGCCGCTCGCGGGCAGCACGGGGAATGAACTGGCGGTGTTGTCGGGGCGGGTGACCGACAACGCGGCGGGGACCACGGCGACATGGCGTCGGGACGCGGGTGAGGCATTGCCCTTGCCGCTGGCGGCTGACGGCAGCTTCCGGGTGGACGGGGTGAAGCTCTCGATGGGCGACAACCGATTCACCCTGACGGCTCGGGACGTGGCGGGGAACGTCACAACGGTCGAGCGCACGGTGACCTGGGTGCCGGAGCGAGTCCTGCAGGTGGTGGGGGCCGCCGAAGTCCAGGAAGGCCAGAGGATGGTCTATCCGCTCCAGTTGGTGACCGATGCGGAGAATGTGGCGGGGTTGTCGTTCCGGCTGACCTACGATCCCACTTACCTGGCGGATCCGCAGGTGGAGTGGAGTGGATTGGTGGGTCAGAGCGTGAACAATGTCAACGTGGGCACCCCGGGCGAGGTGGGGGGGTCGTTTGCACTCGCGGGCGTGGGCCTGCCGGTGGGAACGAATCCGGTGGCCACCGTGAGTTTCCGGGCCCGCAGTGTGCCGTTCGTCCAGAATGTCGCCCTGACTCCGCGCATCGTGAGCCTGAGCACTCCTGCTGGCGTGGCGCTGACGACCGGGAATGCAGCGGTTGCCGGGTCGGGTCGGATCCTGACGCGCAAGATCCGTGGCGACAACAATGCCAACCAGCGGATCGACGTGGGGGATGCGGTGGTGATCAGCCGGCTGGAGGTGGGGCTCGAGCCGGTGCGGTCGTGGGACATTGCGCTGAACGATCTGAACGACACCAAGAGTCTGGACACGGGTGACGTGGTGCGGGCGCTCCGGGTGGTGGTGGGGCTGGATCCGCAGCCGAAGGCGACCCCGCGGAGCGGGGGCGAGTTGAGTGTGGAGAGTGGAGCGTTGAGAGGGGAGGGCGCAGGTGGTGCTGGGGCGGCTGAGGGGGTTGAGCCTGGGGTGGGGTGGGCGCTGTCGCGCCCAGTGCTGCAGAGCACTGCAGCACCCACCAGGGCAGGCCTGCGGCCTGCGGGGCAAGAGGGAGTTGCGTCTGGTGTTGAGACGGGGTCTGGCCCGAGCGAGGCCGGTCTGAACCCGCAGCTCTCAGCTCTCAACTCTCAGCCCGCCCGCTCCCTCCGACCCGCGGGCTCCAATACCAACGATGTCGCCACGCTGGAGTTCCCCGACGGTCCCATCGCTCAGGTGGGCAAGCCGTATCGGGTGGTGGTGAAGCTCACCCGCGCCGGGGCGGCGATCGCGGGACTGAGCTTCACTCTGAACTATCCGTCGGCGCTGACCCTGACCGACAAGCAGGTCGGGGCGCTGGTGCCGGCGGATGCCCTGCCGCTGTGGGCCGAGTCGGCGGGCAGCGTGAACCTCGCGGCGGTGCGGTCGACGGTGTGGCCGACGAGCACCGGTGTGGCCGCGGTGCTGACGTTCCTGCCGACGGCAGGGATCAACGCCCAAGCGGTCTGGCCGATCGAGCTGGTGAAGGGCGAGGTCACGGGGGCGGGCTTTGACATCCGGGCGTTGGACGATGTGGTGGGCCAGATCCGCAGCGCGAACACGCCGCCGGTGGAGCCTAAGGTGGTGGTGCCGACGCTGCCCACGGACGGCGGCCCCTTGGCGTTGGACATCGAGGCGGCAGTGGGTGCGGCGATCGTGCTGGAGACGACGACGGATCTGGGGTCGTGGTCGGAGGCGCAGCGTCTGACGGGTCAGGGCGCTGGGAAGCC
>SYEM01000042.1 GCA_005801385.1 Verrucomicrobiales bacterium
GCGCTGAAGGCGTTGAAGTGGGGATTGACGGAGATGGCGTTGATCGACGGCCTCAGTCCGCTCGTGTTCTCCGCTCCCGCTCGTCGACTTGTCGCCATGCCTATGCGTACTGAGGGCCTGTCACCGGTCAGCATTCCTGATCCGATGGAATCCACCCCTCCAACTGAACCCACCACCCAAGAAGAACCCATCACCGAATCCACCATGCCCACGAACACCGAGGAAACGACTGAACCCCAGTCCGTCAACCGCCTGGCTGCATTGCCGGAAGCACCCACAACTCCGGAACCGCCGGCCAAACCCACTATCCGTTCGGTCATCGAACAGATTGACGGTATTCGCGATTCGTTGCGCTCCACTGTTCGCCAGTTTGGCGATGTGGTGGAGTCGCTTCGCTCGGTCGAAAAGGACCGCAAGACTACCGACAAGGAGGTCGATCAGATCCGCGAGAAGCTTCGTGCCTTGCAAGGCGTGAGCTTCTGACCGTCCTCCAACCGCAACCACGGGGTGCATCGTTCATTCGGTGCACCCCCTTCTTCTTTGGAGGTCCTGATGAACCAGAAGCCCCAGCTCTTCCTTTACGCCGTCGGCGGCATCTTCGTGCTGCTCGTGGTTTACGCGCTCCGCGATTACGTGGTCATCGGCCTCGTCAGCGCCGGTGCCATCTTCCTCTACAAGCTGACCACCGAAAACGACCGGAACCACCGGCGTTGAACCTCAACCCCTCACTGAAACCGCAACGAAAGGAAATCCATGCACAACCTCATGATCCTCAATGGCCAGGCCTCGATGTTCTACATCGACGAAACGCCGTGGCACGGCTTGGGCACCCGTCTCAACGGCCCCGCGACTGCCAAGGAAGCCATCCAGGCCGCCAACCTCGACTGGAAAGTCAGTAAGACGCCGGTCTTTACCACGATCAATGGTCAGCGCCTTGTGGTGCCGGACACGTTCGCCGTCGTGCGCAACGATCCACTCAACAGCCCCGTGCTGGGAGTGGTCAGCAAGGACTACACGCCCCTGCAAAACGCGGAGGCCTTCGGGTTCTTCGATCCCATCGTCGGCGAGAATGCCGCCATCTACCACACGGCGGGTGCGCTCGGTCAGGGTGAACGCATCTGGCTCCTGGCCAAGCTGCCTGGGCAACTCCGCGTGGTCGGTGACGACGTCGCCGACAAATACCTGCTGCTGGCCAACAGCCACGACGGCAAGGGCAGCGTCCAGGTCAAGTTCACCAGCGTGCGCGTCGTCTGCCAGAACACGCTGACGCTGGCCTTCAGTGGGGGAGAATCCTTCCGCCTGATCCACACGCCCGACGTGAAGCACCGGTTGAAAGCTGCCGGTCAACTGCTTGCGCAGATCCGCACCCGCTACGAAACCATGGAAGAAGGACTGCAAGCCATGGCACGTGTGCAGGTCAATGCTAGCCGTCTCACGGAATACCTGACCGAGGTATTCAAACCCAGCGATCCCACGGACGAAGGCGCACTCGTCAGAGCGGAGCGCAATCGCGATTGGGCGGAGCACTTCTTCGACGAAGGTCGGGGCAACCGGCTTCCTGGAGTCCGTGGTACTCTCTGGGCCGCCTTCAACGGTGTCACTGAGCTACTGGATCACAGGAAGACCCGGCAGACTCCTGGACAGCGGCTCAACTCCTTGTGGTTTGGGGAGAACTACCGGCTCAAGGCCAGAGCCTTTGCGCTGGCCCAGGAGTGGATAAATTGACTTGATTGTCCTCTTGGCCTCCTTGTCCCCGGGTTGATCCCTCTTTCTGACTTTTGCCTTCGGGCTTTGGTTGGACAGGGGGATTGATCTGGGGACGAAGTCTGGAGATGGATCCTTTGTTTAGCTGCCACAGTTGGCAGGAGGGGCCTCGATTGATGGTGGTGGAAGAAAGTCCCACTTTGAACGAGCATTTCGCTCTACTCAAAGCGATCCAATCTCCTCGCAAAAACCCCAAAGACCACTGCACCCAATCAGATCTGGGTCGCCGATATCACCTATATTATCACTGATGAAGGTTGGCTCTATCTCGCCGGAGTTCTGGACCTCCACAGCCGTAAAATCGTCGGCTGGGCCATGAGCCAGACTATTGACTCCGCCCTGGTCCTGGCAGCTCTCGCCATGGCGACCCTGCATCGTACGCCTCCACCCGGACTGCTTTTCCATACCGACCGGGGTGTTCAATACGCCGCCGGCAACTTTCGAACAGCCTTGAAGGCAGCCGGTCTGGTCGCCTCCATGAGCCGACGGGGTAACTGCTACGACAACGCTGCAATGGAAAGCTTCTGGAGCACCCTCAAACTGGAATTGGTCTACCGAGGCAAGTTCACCAGTCGATCCCACGCCAGATCCGAAATCTTCGACTACATCGAAATCTTCTATAACCGCCAGCGCCGTCACACATCTCTCCGAGGCCTTTCACCCACTCAGTTTGAACTCAAAAAAACTAACCAATAACTCCCTTTTCTCTGTCCGTTTTATCGAAGCAGGCCCAAATCTCCCTCAGAGGCCTGTTCGAGTGAGTGACCTAAGAATCAGCAGATCCTCTTTGAGGGCATCGGCAATCTCTCCAAGAGGGGAAGAAACCCATCCCCCCTTGCGGGGCAATTCAACCTTTGCTGCAGCGTCGCCAATCGGTTCACCTCGTTTGCATCTAAACCCGCACCTCTAACCTCCACCGTCATGCGACTCCTGCCCCTCCTTTTGCTCGCGGTCCTGTCCCTCCGGGCCGAGTCCACCAAGGACGCCACACTCCGAGGGACTGGATCCGGCAGTCAGGCCCCGGCCGCAGTCCGACCCTCCGCCCCCCCGCCCGCAACCGCAGGAGCCGGCCACCGATTCGTCGTCCGCAATGGGGAGGTCGAGGTGCCGGTCGTGGTGGTCCGGGGCACGCCCTACGAGATGGGACGCCAGCTGGGACAGCTGATGCGGCCCGAGATCGCCCGTCTCGCACCGGCCGCGGTCGCCGGGTTCAAGCAGGAGCTGAAGGTCGACGACGCCACGCTCGACCTCGCCTGGGCCACCACCGCTGGCTACACCGATTCCCGGGTGCTCCAGCAGCTGGTCGGACTCGCCGAAGGGAGCGGACAGCCCGTCCGCCTTCTCCAGCACGTCCACTGCCTGCCGCTCCTCATGCCCTACTCCTGCAGCAGCATCGCTGCCTGGGGCAAGGCCACCGAGGACGGACATCTCTACCAGACGCGAAACCTCGACTGGTCCCTCCGCGCCGGCGCCCATGAATTCCCGGTGATCGTCGTCTATCTGCCGTCCGACGGCCTCCCCCATGCCACACCGTCCTTCGCCGGATTCATCGGCGCCCACTGCGGCATGAATGCCGCCGGGGTGGTCCTGTCGGAGATCGGTGACGCCTCCGCCAAGGAGATGCCCTACAACCTCCACGCCCCCCACTTCACAGCGTGGTTCCGGACCCTGCTCTACGATGCCGACACGCTGTCGGAGACCCTCGATCTCTTCAGCCACATCCCGCCCACCAAGCGGTACCATTTCGTCTTCGGCGACGGCCGGACCGACCAGCGGTCGGTGAAGATCCGCGCGGCGACGGGCAGTGGACGGGCCCGACCGGAGATCGACATCTGGAAGGACAATGATCCTTCGGACGAGGTCGCCCCGAAGGTCCTGTCCTGTGCCGTCTACCACGACGAGGAGCGCGGGGTGTTCCCCGCCTTGAGCGCCGGACTCGGGAGGCTCAACGGCGAGAAGATGATCGCCCTGGCCAACAGCATCCCGATCAAGGGGGGCAACGTGATGAACGCCGTCTTCGATGCCACCGGTCTGCGCCTCTGGGTCAGCTATGCCGGGGGGAATCGTGAGGCGTACCAGCGGCCCTATGTCTTCCTCGATCTCGCCAAGCTGGATGCCGATGGGGACACGCGGCCGGATTTCGCGAAGCGGCCCTGAGGAAGCCCACAGGCGGCGGATTCCGCCTCGCGGATCAGACTCCGGGGTTCCCTTCCCCGGCCGCGACTCGCTAAGGTCCCCTCTATGTTCCCCCGCCCCGATCCGATCGTCCGCCCCCTCGTCGACCTGTCCCTCAGCCGTCGGACCTTCCTCGCCGCCACCGCAGCCGCGCTGCCGCTCACGCTTCTCGGCGACACCGCGAAGTCGACGACTCCAGACTCGGAGACCCTCGCCGCACAGCTGCACGGCTCGCTTGACGACGCCCAGCGTCGGGTGATCTGCCGCGACTTCGACGACCCGCTCCGACAGAAGGTCGACAACAACTGGATGATCACCGGCCGCTCGGTCCGGGACGTCCTGAGGCCTGACCAGCAGGACCTCGTCCGACAGATCTTCCGCTCCCTGCATCATCCCGAGCACGCCGACGCCATGATGCGTCAGATGGTCGAGGACTCGGAGGGAAAGGGATTCGAAGGAGGCACCTCGGTGGCCCTCTTCGGTCGACCCGGCACCGGGGCGTTCGAGCTCGTCCTGACCGGACGGCACTGCACCCGGCGTTGTGACGGCGACTCGGTGAAGGGGGCGGCGTTCGGTGGGCCGATCTTCTACGGACACCAGTCGGGCCCCAACGATGAGGAACCCTCCGACCATCCTGGCAACGTCTTCTGGTACCAGGCCCGACGGGTGAACGAGCTGTTCCAGGCGCTCGACGGCCGCCAGCGCTCCACCGCCGTGGTGGACGGCCGTAGCCGACCCGAACGCGGCACCGAGACGGTCCGCCTGACCGGCCGGCGCGAGGGCCTCGCGGGCCTGTCGGCATCCGAGATGAGCCGGGACCAACGCCAGCTGATGCGGGAGGTCATGAAGGACCTGCTCAAGCCGTTCCGACGCGTCGACGCCGAGGAGTCGATGCGGCTCGTCGAGTCCCAAGGACTGGAAAACCTGAGCGTCGCCTACTTCAAGCAGCAGGACCTCGGCGGGGACGGCATCTGGGATGTCTGGCAGATCGAGGGCCCGCAGATGCTCTGGTACTTCCGCGGCGAGCCGCATGTGCACTGCTGGGTACACATCCGGGACGCCAAGGCGTCGAAGGCGTAGTTGGCGACCGCCAGGAACCTCATTCCGGGGGTTGGACCCGAATCACCTTCCGGAGACGAGTGCTCAGGAGCCGACACTCCACCTGCGCCCCCGGGTAGACTTCGGACATCACCCGTCGATAGATCTCCATCTGACCGGAATACTTCTCCACGAGGGACTCCATCGACTCGACGGCATCCGTCTTGAAGTCGAGGACCTCGACCCGATTCCCATCCTCATGGACGTGGAGCCGATCGATCACCCCGCTGAACCACTGTCCGTCGAGGATCGCCTCCACCGGCTGCTCGCGATGCAGAACGACCGTCCGTCCGCGGCGCTCGAAGTACTCCCGGAGATCGGGATCCATGACGAGGTCCAACACCCGGGAGCCGATGTCGTCCTTGGGCAACCCCGGTGTCTCCTCATCGATCCAGCCCACCCTCTCGAAGGCCGCGTGGAAGGCAGTGCCGATCTCCATTCCCGTGGGGGAGTCCGCCGGGGCGGAACCGGAGCGCCGCTTGGCCGAGGTTGCGGTCAACCGGTCCTGCAGGGGCCTTGATGGAACCAACACCGGTGTCGGCGGATCCTGGCGTATTGAGGCCGGCTTCACGTCACGCATCCAGAGGGGATCCCCCTGCTGCCAGAGGACATCGCCGTCCGCCGCCGGCAAGGCGGTACGGATGAGCTGGACCAACGAAGGACGGTTCACCGAGGTCGCGGACGCGTCCGGCATCAGGACATACAGACCCCGCTTGGCCCGGGTCAGGGCCACATAGAGCAGGCACAGGGCGTCATACCGCTGAGTGATGCCCCAGGCCTCCTCGAGTTCCCGCAGCGCGGGCACCTGGGCCCGCACCCACGCCGCAGGGGTGTCGAGGCACCAGCCATCGCCCTGGGCGATGCGGAACCGCGAGGCATTGGGAATGGCCTCGTCCTCGACCTCGGGAAGGATCACCACGTCGAACCCAAGTCCCTTCGACTTGTGGATCGTCATGACCTGGACCGCGGCCGCGCCCGGAGGCTGGGACACCTCGAGACCTTCGATCGACCGCAGCGCGGCACGGGCCCCAGCCCCTCCCGAGGCGTCGAACGCCGCGAGTGCGCCGATCAGGTCGTCAGCACGACGCCGGCTGAACCCGGACCACCCTCCCCACAGCGGCTCCACAAGCCGCTCGACCATCCCGGCAAACCCACGGGTTCCGGCGTCCCCCATCAATCCCTCCCAGGCCTTCCAGTCGACCACGACCGCCGCCGCATCGCCATTCGACGCCTCTGAATCACCTGCTCCATCACGACCCCATCGCGATGCGAGGACTCCTTCGAAGGGCGACATCCGGACAATGCCCCGGGCGAGGGTGTCGGCCGGATCGGCCAACCAGCCGAGGAGGGCCTTCAGCGCCACGCCGACGACATTGTCGTCTGCCGGACGTCGCACTCCCTCCTCCACCACCGGAATGCCCTCGAGCCGGAGGCGTTCGGCCACTTGCCGGACCTCGTCATTGGTACGGACGAGGATCCCGCAGCTGAGATCCAGGTTGGGAATGCCAATCTCCCGCAGCAGGACAACGGTCCGATCCAACCGATCCTTCAGCTCCCCCGGCACAACCTCCACCCGGCTCAGTCCGGTGATCCTGGCCTCCGCCGGGACATGGGCTTCCCAGGGCCACTGGGAGACGACCTCCGACCCCAGGACCGATGCGATCGCCTCACGATGGCCACAGATCCCGTTGACGAGCTGGAGGACCGCGTCGCAGGAGCGACGGGACTCGGGCATCGTGAACACCGCGAGATCCCCCCGATACTTGCGCTCGACCTCGTCGAAGAGGCCTACCTCGCCACCGCGCCACCGGTAGATCGCCTGCTTCACGTCGCCCACGACAAAGAGGGAGCCCTCCGGGTCCTTGGACGCCCGGTCGAGCAGGGGCTCCAGTCCGCGCCATTCGGTCGGACTCGTGTCCTGGAACTCGTCCAGCAACCAGTGCCGGCCACGGACATCCAGGCGGAAGTCGATGCGGTCGGGATCCACTCCGGCACCCGGCCCGGTCATCCAGCCGCTCATCAGACCCTTGAGATCATCGAACCCTAGCAGTCCACGACGACGCAGCCGTCGGTCGCACTCGCGGTCATAACGTTCCACGAGTTCGAGCACTGCGGAGGTCCGCTCCACGGCTGCTCCTAGCTCGCAGTTGATCAGGAGCCGCACCATCTGCCCCAGGGGCTTGCCGACGGAGGGCCCCGGCTCGAAGGGCTTGTAGAGCTTCAACGCGGGTGCCTCGTCGCGTCCGCCCCAGTCCAGGACTGACTTCAACAGGGTGCCCCCGTCACCCAAGGAACCGCTCCCGATGGTGTGGGCCTCGAGGGCATCGATCATCCCGTCGAACGCCTTCTTCTGGCGGGCATCGGTCCAGGAGATCGAAGGCACCGCGGCCCGGAGCTGCCCCGCGAGGCCGGCCTTGTCCCGTTCCCACACATCGACGCCGGGCAGGTTCCCGAACGGCATCGCCTCGCGGTTCCGTGCGCCCACCGCTCCCGACTTCCAAAGCCCGTGCCAGGACCCGAAGAACGAGGTGAGCGACTCGCCGACACCCTTCTTCTCCTTGCCGAGCGTGGCCCGACGGAAGGCGTGGAGAAACTCCGAGGCGTCTCCATCATCCAACGCCGCATCGACCAGACCGGTCCGGATCTCCGCCAGCGCCGCCTCCTGTCGCGGCCCAGTGAGCAGCTCGAACTGACCGGAAGTCAGCCCGAGCTCGTAGGGGAACCCGCGCACGATCCTCGAGAAGAAGCTGTCGATCGTCCCAAACTGCAGCCGTGGCAGCGACCGCACCATCCGCAGGAGGGTCGCCTCGACATCGATCGCCTGGCCCAGCTCCCGCGCCAGCGTGTCGGCCCGGGAAGACTCCAGGGCGGCACCCGCCAGCTTGGCGAGCACGGCATCCGCAAACTCCCCGGCTGCCTTCCGGGTGAAGGTCAGCGCCATGAGCGAGGTGGGATCGGCCCCGCGGACCCCGACCAGTCCGATGACCCGGTTGCCCAGTTGATACGTCTTCCCCGATCCGGCCGAGGCACGAATCAACAGAGTCCTGTGCAGAATATCGATGCTCATGACACCCCTCCCACCATCTCCGAAAGCCGCCGCCCCATTGCCAACACCTCGAACGCGTCGTACTCCACCCGGTCCGCCGGGGGACCAAACCGACGGTCCTTCACGCACTCGATCACCCACCCCGCACAGCGCAGTGCGGAGTCGCGGTCCTCGGGCCGGAAGCCGTCCCACAGGGACAGCCCAACATCCCCCTCCGATTCCCCGAGGATGAAATAGCCGAGCTCCCGGACATCCGGGATGAACGCGGCGTACAGCGGCACCTGAAGATTGGTCCAGCGGGTGGGCTTGCCCTTGGCGTTCTGGCCCACAACCGCGTCGACACCCATGAGGTGGGCCGGCAGGACCGTGTTGGCCCGGATCTCGGACCGGTGCTGTCGCTCCACCTGCTTCATCGATGCGTAGGTCTTGTAGTCGAGGACCCTAACCCGGCCGTCTTCGTGCCGGTCGATGCGGTCGACCTTGCCCACGAGAACCACACCCTGGAGGTCCTGTTCGAATTTCTGTTCCACGGCCTGGACACGCCAGCCCTCGGCCCGGATCCGGGCCTGATGTCGGGCGAACCACCGGAGGCGCTGACGCGCTCCCTCGATCTGGATCCGGAGAGCCAACGGGGGCCGGGGCCCGTGGTATTCGGCGACCACGCGGTCGAGTTGTCCGAGAAGCCAGGATTCGAGGTCGGCAACGCTGTCGGAATCCCGGATTGCCGGATCACCACCCCAGCGTTCGAGGACGAGATGGATCACCGTGCCGAAGTTGCGGGCGTTCCACTCGACCCGTTCGGGCTCCCGCGCCTGGAGTCCGGCACCGTGGCGGAGGTGGAACCGGAACGGGCAGGCCAGATAGTCGCCGAGCGCGGTCACCGAAAGCCTCGGCTTGAGCTCGGCCCGAGGAGGCGTCCAGGTCCACTCGCGATGCCATCCCTCATTGGCCCCGGACGGTTCCACGTCGCGGAAGAAGCGATCCACCCGTCGGGCCAACTCCTGCCCCTCCGCCGCGAGCAGCAGCCTGGACGGCAGCAGGGCCTCGCCATCGCGACCCGTCCGGCCCAGCACGAGGTCCACTCGTCGACGCGATGCTGTCAGCGCCTCGAACAGATGGGCATCCCGCGCCGCCCGACGTCGATCGCCGGCAAGACCGAGGTGTTCCCGGACCCGATCCGACAGCCAGGGATCCGCGCCTGGGGATTCCGGAACGCGACCCTCGTTCAGGCCACAGACCACGAGATGACGGCCTGGGGCATGGAGCAGCTCCAGCCAACCCATCACATCCCCCACGCGCCCCTCCGGAGGCTCGGGTGCGATCTCGCCGAGGTCGCGACCCATCAGGTCCAGCCAGAATCCCGCCTCGCGCCCCACGGAGCCCAAGACCGGAGCCATGGATCGCAGCCACTCCTGGACCTCCGACCACACCCCGTCGGGATCGATCTGCCGCAGCAACTGGGCCATGGCATCCGGGAAGGGTTGTGACAGAAACGCCTGCCGAGCCTCCGACAGCCGGGACATCGTCTCGAACCCCCGACGTTCGACCGGGGCCCGTCCCAGTTGGTGGTCGCGGTCCCGCTGGCGGGACTCAGACCGCTGCACGTCGTCTGCGGTCCGGACGAGGTCCTCGTCCCGGAGTCGGGACAGCTCCTGCACCCGTTGTGTCCGGAGCCCATGACAGAGGGTGGAGATCTGGGGTGCGCCCAGGAGGTCGATGGCCTCGGCGACCTGGGGTTGCTGGAGCCAGGCCCGCCAGAGCCCGAACCAGACGCGGGCGGACGAGACCCCACGGGCACCGGGATGATGCAGGGGCCAACCCGCGCGTCCGAATACACGGACCAGCTCGGAGGCCACCGCATCGTCCGCCGAACCCAGCGCCAGGTCGTCCGCAGGGGTCCCGGCCGCCGCTACCCGCTCGAGCGCACAGAGGGCCTGCTGGCGATCGTCGGCAACGAGGGACACCGATTCCGGCAGCGGGAGCCGACGCTCTGTCCAGAACTCGGGAATAGGACGTCCGAAGGGATCGAAACCCGGTCCGTCGGGCGCGGCGATCAGGCAGGTGAAGTCCGCCCCCACGAGGCGCCGCACGGCGGCCTCGGGAAGATCGGGAACGCCCGCGAGCACAACCCGATCCCGGACCGGATCCCGTGTGAGGCGCTCCAACTGCCGGGAACGCCCCTGGAGGCTCCAGTCGGAAAGGCGCTGTTCCTTGAGACGCCAGAGCGCTGCGAGAGCGGTCCAGCGTTCGGCCTCCACGGTCTCCACGAGTCGCTGGGCCGCGGTCTCCGGAGTCAGGGCCGCCTCCTGGAGCGACCGCTCGAGACCCGCGAGGGAGCCCGCCAGGCCCAGGCTCCATCCGGGGGCCTCATCCGAACCGGGCGGGACCGGAAACACCGTGGCGAAGGGGTTCCAGTCCTGGATCGACTCCAGGGTCTCGACCCACGCCAGCACCTCGGCCGCCCGCGGGGCGGAGTCGACGTCGAGGAACCATCCGGGCGTCACGACCCGCGGGGCGAGACACGCCCCCTTCGCCGCAAGCGCCTGCCGGAGACGGCGTCCCGCCTGGGCCGTCGGCACCACCACCACCCATCCCGCCAAGTCCTTCCGACGCGCCCAGAGCCAGTCCACGACCGGACCCAGGAAGGGACGGTCGCACCCAAGGAAGACCCGTCGATCCATTGTTGTCCTTTCTTCGTTCATTCGGTGGAGACTACTCGGGCCCTGTGACAGGAACAGTCACAGCCTTCCCCTCGGTGTTACGCCTCCCTGAGGCCGGAGACTGGGATTGGAAGGGGTCGATCGTGGCCGTCAGGAAATGTACCGACCCTTGGAGGCACCCCGCAGGTCGATGACACCTCACTTCGTCCGACCCCACTGGCGCAGACCGATGCCGACACCGATCCCGGCCAGGCTCGCCAGCGCGGGCACGCTGCCCTGTCCGACCTGGACCAACGCCACCCCGGGGCACGCCCCGGTCAGGGCCCAGCCGACCCCGAACAGAACCGCGCCCGGGATCAGTCCCCGATGGAAGGTGCTGCGAGTCGGCACGAGTCCTTTGCCGACGGTCAGGAACACCAGTACGAGGAGGTTCACGGCCAGCAGGAAGGCGGAGAACAGGCGCAGGTCGCTGAAGATCAGCATGCGATGCAGCTCTCCGTAGTCGGTGAACCCCAGGCGTCCCACCACGAATCCGAGCAGCAGACCCGGCACCGCCGAGCGCAGGAGGAGCGAGGTCATCTGAGGATCCTTTCCAGGAGGAGCGATGTCAGGATTGCCACCCCGAAGAAGGTGCCCGTGGCGACCAGGCTTGGGATCTGGAGCCGGCCACATCCGCTGAGCCCATGACCCGAGGTGCAGCCCCCGGACCACCGGGTGCCGAACCCGACCAGGATCCCGCCCCCGAACAGGACCGCCACCGCAGCCCAACCGTCCCCGAAGAACCGGTGGAACTCCGGGGCCATGCGGAGGTGCCCCCATCCCTGTCCCCCAACCCAACCGGCCAACGCGCCGCCCACCATCATCGACACGACAAACACCAGGGAGGGCAGGCGCTCGGGCGGGGGTGTTCCTGAGCCAAAGCAGGCGGAGCTGGGAGTCGGGGCGGGAACCGATTTCGGGGCGTTGCAATCTCCCCCCGCCGCTGAACCGGCTTGCGTCTTCCGTCCCTCGCCCAGGATCGACCGTTCCAGGAGTCCAGAGACACCCAGGGGGACACCCCGAAGCCACGCATAGAGTGCCGCGGTCCCCGCAAGGCCCAGTCCCCCAAGCCACCACGGCCAGTAGGTCACAGTCATGATCGGAAGACCGTAGGCCAACCTGGACCAGAACCTCCAGCGTCCAGTCCCCGGAACCTCCCCACCGGCACGGCGGTTGCATCCGCACCGATCGCAGACACTATCGCGACCGCAATGCCCGTCACCGCCTCCAGGAGTTCCCGTCCCCGCGCCGTCGCCGCCGCTTTTCTGCTGGCGGCTCCGCCCCTCGTGTCCGCCCAGCAAGCCGCCTGGGCGGCGTCCACCACCGGCGGCCGTCCGCCGATCGCGACCCGGATCTTCAGCGAGTATGTCTCGGCCTCGTCCCTTGGCGGGAACGGAGCCGAGGCGGGCTTCTATCAGGTCGGACTCCAGGCCCAGGTGCCGTTTCCGATCGTGGGCCCCCTCAGTGGCAGTCTCGGACTCGGGGCCGAGAACCGGGGGTACACCTTCCGGGAGTTCGACCGACTCTACCCGGGTCTTCAGTCGCCGCTCGACCAGGTCATCGCCACCCGGGTGGCCCCGGGGCTCAGCTATCGGATCGACGACACCTGGCGACTCTTTGCCGGAGCGTCGTGGCTCACGAGCGGTGGGGAGGGCACCTCGATCAGCTCGGCGACCATGTGGGGTGGCGCCGCCGGGGCGCTTTATCAGTGGACCCCGGGGTTCCGACTGGCCTTCGGCGTCACGGCCGCCCAGCGGGTCGGGGAATCCGTCCTGGTCGTGCCCCTGCTCGGCTTCAACTGGCAGATCGACCCGAAGTGGAACCTGGTCGGCGGCAACGTGGCCGATGCGATCAATGGTCCCACCTTGGGGGTGCAACTGAGCCGTGAGCTCTCCGAACGATGGACCGTGTTCGGACTCGGTGGATTCGTGGCCACCTTCACCCGGTTTGCACCGGACTCCTCGATCCCGAACGGGTCGCTCCGCAACCGGGCCGGCTCGGTGCTGTTCGGCACCGAGTGCCGGCTCGACGACACGTTCACGGTCCGTCTGTCGGCCGGCGCCCGGATCTTCCAGCAGTACGCCTTCCGAGACGCCTCCGGCATGCAACTCACCTCGGCCAATGCCGACACCTCGGCCGTTGTGGCGTTGTCCGTGCGGGCGGCGTTCTGACCCCGGTGGGTGGCTCAGTGCCTTGGGCCACTGGGTGCCTCCAGGCACCCACCCCCCGAGGCTCAACCCCGACCCCACGCTTCAGTGCGTTTACCACTGTGTTTCAGGGCTTTGAGCATGTCATCGCTCTCAAGACCCCAGACTGACGGGAAAGCTGTCCAGAGAACCCGGGGCATATCGGTCCGGTGTGGAGGGACAACGCCCCAGATCCATACCATCCATTGGCAACGCCCTGGGTCTCGGTCCCCAAAGGACCTCAAGGGCTGAAAGTCCGTCCCAGATCCGCGACGGTTGAATCGGACCCTTATCCCTCAGACAACCCACCCTGGACTCAGGGCCACAACCCCATCCGGGTTGTTCCCTCGTCGATACTCCCGCACCCGGATGGCTCTCGGCCTCTGTTTTCGACGACCTCCCCCAGCCTCCGCACCACCGGTCAAGCGCCTGGACTCACTGGGTCCCCTGCCCTTTGTGATCCAGCGTAGGGAATGGCTAAAACGAGCGCCGACGCAGGGGCCGGTCCATGCTGATGACACAATTCCCGCATCCTTCCACATCGGGTCTCCCAAAGCCCCACACCTCACTGGCTGGATCCTATCCGATCTCGGAGCCGTAGGCCTGTCCCCTCTCCCAAAGCCCCGGTTCCGGGTCACGGGCGTATCCAATCCAACCGGATAGCAATGAACTGGGTCATGCGAGAAACTCAACGGGGCATTAGCTTCGGCGGTTGCCGCATAGGCCCGCGAGGGATCCGGTCCGGAGCGCTCCCGGACATGCAGACGCTCTGCTGTTGCAACAGTTTTGGGGACATGCGAGTCGGTCCCCGGTCTAGGTAGTCCTGGGTTGTCCCGGGGATGGTGACAACCCGCTGGGACAGGGCACGCGGAGACCCGATCTCGCGCGTAAGCTTGGGAGGTTTCGGCATGGAACCTCGATCCAGTTGGTCCGCGACAACTCCGGTCGTCGCCCCCTCCACCCGTTGCACGAGTTTTGGGGAGATGCGACTGGGGCCTCGGTCGATGTGATCGGAGT
This sequence comes from Verrucomicrobiales bacterium, assembly GCA_005801385.1. Taxonomy (GTDB): domain Bacteria; phylum Verrucomicrobiota; class Verrucomicrobiia; order Limisphaerales; family UBA9464; genus UBA9464. The sequence continues at coordinate 13,986 of SYEM01000042.1, forward strand.
CGCTCCCAGACCGGATCATTGTCCGCTCAGACAGACCCCGAGGTGACCCGAATTCATGGGCAACCAAGAGCCATTCGAGGACCAGCAAGACGGCTAGCAACGGGACTTTGATCAAGGTCGGTTCGGTTTTCATGGGATTTTCGAGGGGCGTGTGGTTCCAAAAACAGTAACGGCCACCGGGCACACCGACTTACAGGGCCGCCTAAGGGATCACCGCCCACCGAACTTCTTGGGTCGCGTCTTGCCTCACCCCTTCGACTGCCTAGCATTCGATCACGTTTCGTGAGGCACCTTCCTCTCATCCTCGGCGCCGTCGCCCTGCTCTTGGTTCTGGGTCATGCCCAGTCGCCCGCCGGCTCGACCGCCGCGTCCGGATTCTCATTCCCCTACAAGAAGGCCGGAAAGACCGTGGCCCTCTTCACCGGCTCCGAGCACAAGCCGTTGTCCGTCACCGTCGTCAAGGTGAAGGACTTCCGCCTCGAGACCTATACGTCCGAGGGCGTGCCCAACCTCCAGGGATCCGCCCCGGAATGTGTCCTGGACCTCTCCACCCGCCAGATCACTTCGGAGGGCCCAGTGTCGATCACCCAGGCCGGCGGGGCCTTCACGCTGAGCGGGGTCGGATTCCAGTGGGACCAGGAGGCCGAGCGCCTCGTCCTCTCCAACCGCGTCCACGCCACCTTCCGACTCTCCACCCGATCCTCCTCCCTGCTGAGCCGCCCATGACCGCCGCCCGTCTCCCACTGATCGCCCTCCTGGCCCTCACTCTCCCTCTCACCGCCGCCGAGCAGTCCATCGGCGAGGGCACACTGGACGCCGACCAGGGCGCGCTCGATCTCCGGGAGGGGTTCTACCACTTCTCCGGCAATGTGAAGTTCCGCTATCCGGGGGGCATGGATCTCGACTGCGATGATCTCAGGATCCGACTCATTCCGGGCACCGACCAGATCGACCGACTGATCGCGAGCAACAAGGTCGTGATGACCTTTACCGAGGCCGCGTCGACCAACGCCACGTCGTCGATCCGCAGCGGTGCGACCAACCGTGTGTACGCCGCGCTCGCCGTCTACTCAGGTACCAACGATTTCGTGACCCTCACCGGCACACCGGCCTTCGGCCAACCCTCGGTGGAGCGGACCGAGGGGTCGTTCAAGGCCGACGTGATCACCTTCGACCGCGCCAACGACAAGCTCGATGCCAAGGGGCACTTCCGGATGGTCATCAAACCCGCCGCCCTGCCCAAGAGCGCCACGGACCTGACCCGGCCCGCCTCCAAGCCCTGATCCCATGGCCGACACGAATCGTCTGCTGACCGTCGAGGGCCTGGCCAAGGCCTACAAGGGACGTCGCGTCGTCAACGGGGTGTCGATCCACGTGGATGCCGGCGAGATCGTCGCCCTGCTCGGTCCCAAC
>SYEM01000043.1 GCA_005801385.1 Verrucomicrobiales bacterium
AGGCGGGCCAGCTCGACCGACACGTTGGTTCCCTCCCAGAACCAGACCCAGCCGCGTGCCTCACGGGTGGCACCGGGCGGACAGTCGTCGAGCCGGGGGTCCGCATGGAGACACGGCACCGGGGGATTGTCCCAGGCACGATCGATGGGATCCCATGCGGTGATGATCCATCGGTTGCCCTCCGGATTCCGCGCCGCCGAAAAGGGTCCCTGAACCACTTTATTCATCCCGGTCTGCGCCTCGAATCCTGCCGCACGACCCAGCATCACACACATCTGGGCCTTCAGTCCCGTCAGAGGCTGTGCCGTTCCATTGCGCAGCCACCACCGGAGTTCGACATGATTCGATTGCGACAGGGCGCGCGCTCCGAAGGTGATGCCGTTCGGCAGACGCCGTTCCGAGGCCCAGGATCCATCGGCTCTCCGGATCCACTCGACCTTTGGAAGCTGCAGACCCATACGATCCCAGACGGTTGGGATGTGGGTGTGGGCCAGGTAGGTGAGTCCGAGGTTCGACCAGATGGCCTCGGGCAGGTCGATCACGACATAGGACCTTGGATCCCAGGGGGTGAACGCGCTGAGCTTGGTGTCCCGCTGTGGGTCGAGGGCCCCATCGAGGAATCCCAAACGGGGATGGCGTCCGCCAGGATAGGGAACCAGTCCCACACGCCCCTCGACCGCGGGCAGACCCATGTGCGGACCGGCGCCGATACCCAATTCACCGGAACTCTTTCCGAGGACCTGGCGCACCTCATCATCGGAGCAACCATGGTAGATGACCATGTTCTCGAGCCAGTCACGGAGGTCGTTGGTTCCCCGGGCCGGCCGGAGGGCATCACCGAGGACGTTCGGGATCAGAAATCCGGTGGAGAGCAGAACGGCGGCGGCACGGAGGATTCCGGTGAGGAACTGGGACAACATGGCGGGGGGAGGGGTGGACCCTCAGGGAAGGGTCTCCAGGAGGTGCTTGAGACTCTGGCTCAGGAGACTGTAGTCGCAGAGCGAGCGGACCGTGTTCGGGAGGGAGCGGCGGAGTTCCCGGAGTTCGGGCTTCTGCACCAGCAGCCGGACGCGATCGGCGACCCGGTGAGGATACTGGCGATCCACGGTGCCCTCGAAGTCGAGGAGCATCAGTTCCGGCAGCATCAGCGCCGCCTCGCCCACGCGGCTGGCGAGGATGAACCGTTCCGCCGCCATGTATTCGGGGAGCTTCCCGGTGGTGCGGACACGACCCGGAACGTTGTTGGTCTGGGTGGACATCGCGGCATCCATCAGCCGCAGGTACGTCGGCACCTCGGCGTAGGGGACACGACCCGTGAAAAGCACCCGGTCCGCGACACCGAGCTCCGCGGCGCGTCGGTGGAGCCATGGGAGACCGTTGCCGTCACCGATCACAAGTCCACGGACCGGAAGATCCCTGAGGTGGACCAGGGCCTCGAGGAGATCCCAGCCGTAGCAGATCTGGAGACGTGGACTCCAGACCGTGGACCCCATGACCCCGAGGATGAATTCCTTGCCAAGGCCCAGTCGACGGCGCAGGGCCTCAACGGTGGCCGGGCTTGACCCTGACTGTTCCGCATAGCCGTCGCGGATCACCTCAACCCGCCGCAGGCCTCGGGAACGGAGGAGCTCCCGATGCCGCGTTCCACGGACCACGATTGCCCGGGCGTTCCGGTGGGCCCCCTGTTCGATCGCCCACATGAACGGATGCCTCCACGTCGCATCAACCCCGGCTTCGCGGGCCATCTCATAGACGGCATCCCCAGTGTCGAGAATGTACCGCCGTCGCTGCACAAGCGCCCATACTGGCGCGAGAAGGGCACCGGGGAGGGCGGTGTTGAGAACGTACAGGATACGATCAGGGTCCACCGAGGCCTCCCGCATCCAGGAGATCGCCGTCCCGAGCTTCGACGGTTCCCGGAACTTGAATCGTGTGGTTGCGGGATCCAGCGAGCGGGCAAGGCCGCAGGCACGGCCGCCCTCCCAACCCTCGGCCCGACCATGGATGAAGAACGTGACTGGAGGCGTGGGGGGCATCGGGAGGAGGGTGGTGGTCGAAGATGGATGGACTCTACTTTGTGAGGGTCTCATCGAGGTTGAGCAAGGTGCTGGCGACCACGACGGAGGCAGCCCAGTCCGCGCCTCCTCCGGTCTCTTTCAGCAAGCCAGGATCCTCCTCGTATCGGGCCAAGGCATTCCGATGGAGCGACTCGAGCCGCCCGAGAATGTCGGCATCTATAGGGGTGCCCGTCACCCGCTGCCACGCCCAGCCGAGGCGTCTCGTCCGCCCCCCTTCCAGGGTCTCCATCCGGGATGCGAGCGCCTTGGCACACTCCATGTAGGCGGGATCATTCAATGTCACGAGAGCCTGGAGCGGGGTGCTGGTCGGAATGCGCCGCGGCGTGCACATCTCGCGGCTGGAGGCGTCGAAAGTCAGGAACGACGGATACGGGCTCGTTCGGCGCCAGAAGGTGTATAGGCCCCGCCGATGCCGATCCTCGGTGTCCGGGGTCACCCACTGGGATCCGTTGTAGACCACCTGCCAGACCCCCTCGGGCTGCTGGGGCATCACCGGGGCACCCCCCATCTTCGCACTCAGGAGACCGGAGACGGCGAGGGCCTGGTCCCGGATCATCTCGGCCGTGAGGCGGGTGCGGGGGCCCCGGGCCAGAAGGCGGTTCCTTGGGTCGCGCGCCAGCAACCCCGGCGTCACCCGATGATCCTGGCGGTAGGTCGAGGACAGGACGTATTCCCGAAGCAGACCCTTGAGGCTCCACCCGAGATCTCCCTGGAATCGGAGCGCGAGGAAATCAAGCAGCTCGGGATGCGAGGGGGGCTGTCCTGTAGAGCCAAAATCCTCGAGGGTCTCGACAATTCCAGCACCGAACACGTCAGCCCAGACGCGGTTCACGAAGACGCGTGCCATGAGCGGATTCCCGGGATCCACAAGCCATCGGCCCGCGGAAAGTCGATCCGGGCGGCCGGGTGGCAGCGGCGGGAACACTCGGGGAGTTCCCGGTGAGACCACGACGTCCTTGGCCATGAAGTTACCCCGCACAAACAGTCGGGTCTCCCGACGATCATCGTCGGGACGCTCGCGCATGACGAGGGCTCCGGTGGCGGGGATGGCCTCCCGTTCCCTGCGGGCCTTGGCAAGCCGATCCTGGAGTTCCTGTCGCCGCTCCGATCCGACCAGCCCGGTCCAGCGGGGATCCGAGGTGGTCGATAGAGTGAAGTGATGGAGGATCGAACCCTTGGTCTCGGCATCGAAGATCTCGTGCTTTAGACGGAGGCGGAGCGTGTGGCCTGAAGTAACCCGGATCGGCTGTTTCGGCACGAAGACCAACCATCGGGGTCCGAAGAGTTTTGGGAAGGACCCACCCCCTGCCCGACCCGGCTTGAGGCTCTCCTCGGGGTCAAAGGGGCCGGAGAGTGTATCGGCATACACGGCCACAAACTCGATCCGGTCGAGCCCGGTCGGCAGCGGTTTCGGATCCTGTTTCCTGGGGGCCTCCTTGCCGGCCTTCTTCGCCTCCTCGGCGGCCTTTGCGTCCTCCGCGGCCAGGGCCTCGTTGTCGGCATTGATCCGCTCGGCCTCCACCTTCGCCGCCGCCACCCTGATGGGATCCTCGTCCTCCATCCACAAATGCCCCACCACCGCCCCATTCTCAGGAAGGCGCTTGGGGTCGGACTGACGCGGCAGGATGTCGAGCCGCAGCGCGGTGAATTCCGTGGCGTCGGGAAGACGGATCACGAAGGTTGCGCCATTAGGGACGGTTCCCTCGACGCGGACCCGATTGGTCGCCACGACAAAGCGGGTCTCGTCGGACCCTGTCACCGAGATCCCGTCGAGAGGCTGCCAGAGGGTCTGACGCACGAGGGATCGGCCGGAGTCGTTCAGCTCAGTCCGCAAGCCCAGGATCTCGTGGTCCAGGCGCTCAATATCCTGGAATCGGTCGGGATCCTTTGGAACCCGGAGAACGGGGTGTTCGTCGGCAAGGTCCGCATCCTCGGTCGAATTCCAAAGCGAAAGGAACCGATAGTAGTCCTCCTGCGGGAATGGATCGTAGGGATGGGCGTGGCACTGGACGCAGCCAAACGTGGTTCCCTGCCACACGGTCCAGGTCGTGTTGACCCGATCGATCACGGCAGCGAGGCGGTACTCTTCGTCGTCGGTGCCGCCCTCGGTATTGGTCTGGGTGTTGCGATGGAATCCGGTGGCGATGCGATCCTCGAGGGTCGCGTCCGGCAGGAGATCTCCCGCAAGCATCCGAATCGTGAGCTGGTCGAAGGGGAGATCAGCGTTGAGCGAACGCACAAGCCAGTCGCGCCACGGCCAGACCTCGCGGGTGTTGTCCTTCTCGTAGCCCTGGGTGTCCGCATACCGGGCGAGATCCAGCCAGGGGGCCGCCCAGCGTTCACCGAACCGAGGCGAGGCCAGCAGCCGTTCGACCGCCTCCTCGGGCGTCTCCATACCCTGCGTGAGCCGCTCGATCTCTTCGGGTGTCGGTGGAAGCCCGATCAGATCGAACGATGCCCGTCTAAGCCACTGGGCCACCGGCGCCTCCAGGGAGGGGCTGAGCGTCTCCTCCTCCAGACGCCGTAGAATGAACCGATCCAGCGGCCCACGGGCCCAGTCCTGTCGTTGAACGGTTGGGACGGCCTGTGGCTGGGGTTTGATGAAGGCCCAGTGCTCGCCCCAGATCGCCCCCGCACTAATCCAGGACCGGAGGATTTCGACCTCGGCAGACGCGAGACGTTGGCCGTCCCCATGGTCCGTGGGCGGCATGCGGTCCTCGTCGGTGTCCGGCAGCAGCACGCGGCGCAGGAGCTCCGACGCTTCGGGGCGTCCCGCAACAACCACGGGTTTTCCGGATTTGCCGGAACCAAGGGCCTTCTCGCGTTGTAGGAAGGAGACGCCGGAGGCCTGTTTCACGCCACCATGACAACTCGTGCAATGGCGGCTGAGGATCGGTCGGACGTCGCGGTTGAAGTCGACCGGCGTGGCGGTGGCAAGCCCGAGGGGCAGGACTGCCAGAAGCCGGAGCGAGGATCGAAGGAGTCCCATGGTCGGATCTGTCTCAGGCCAGGATACCGGTGACAACCTCGGAGGGTTTCGTGACGTTGGTTACCCGTTGGTCCAGCCCCTGGAACGGATACGTCAGCCTCCGATGGTCGAACCCGAGCAGGTGCAGCATCGTGGCCTTGAGATCGTGGACGCTGACGCGATCAACGACGGCCTCGTAGCCGAGATCGTCGCTCTGGCCGTAGAACCCCGGCTTCACGCCGCCTCCGGCCAGCCAGACTGTGAAGGCCCCCGGGTTGTGGTCCCTGCCCGCCCACTCCATTACCTCGCCGCCCCGGTTCTCCTTCATCGGAGTGCGACCAAACTCACCGGCCCACACGACGAGGGTGTCCTCCAACATCCCTCGTTGCTTGAGATCCAGGAGCAACGCCGTCATGGCCTGGTCGACATCCAGGCACTGGCGCTTGAAGCCGCTGTGCAGCGCCTCGCGTTCATTGGCTCCATGGGAATCCCATCCCCAGTGGAAGAGCTGGATGTACCGGACGCCGCGTTCGGCGAGCCGACGCGCCAGCAGGCAGTTATTGCCGAACGACTCCTCACCCGACTTCACCCCGTATGCGGCCTTCACCACCTCGGGTTCGCGTCCGATGTCGAAGGCCTCGCTCGCGCTGACCTGCATCTGGAACGCGGTCTCGTACTGGGAGATCCGGGTCAGTGTCTCGGGATCACCAACCTGCTGGTAGGTTCGCCGGTTCAGGTCATCGAGGGCGTCCAGGGAGAGTCGGCGGAGATCCCGCGATACGCCGGACGGGTTGCCGAGATACAGAACCGGGTCGCCTTTGCTGCGGCACTGGACACCCTGATAGACGCTGGGCAGAAACCCCGGTCCCCAGGCGGATTTGCCGGAGTCCGGGGTCTTGCCGCCGCTCAGGAGGACGATAAACCCGGGCAGCTCGGCATTCGAGGAACCGAGGCCGTAGGTGACCCACGAGCCCATCGAAGGGTAACCCGGTGTGGCAAACCCGGTGTGCATCGCCAGCTGAGCGGGGGCATGGTTGAACTGGTCGGTGTGGAGGCTCTTGATGAAGCAGACATTATCGACCACCTGGCGGAAATGTGGAAGGCGGTCACTCAGCCAGGCTCCGGTCTGACCGTGCTGGGCAAACGGGAACTGGGGACCGAGCAGCTTTGGAATGCCCTGGATGAAGGCGAAGCGTTTGCCATCGAGGTAGGACTGCGGACAGGTCTTGCCGTCGAAGCGGGACAGCTCGGGCTTGTGGTCATAGAGCTCGAGATGGCTGGGAGCGCCAGCCATGTGGAGGAAGATCACCCGCTTGGCCCGAGGTGCGAAATGCGGGGCCATCGATGCGAAGGGGCGGGCGGCATCGCGCCCGACGGAAGGCGTCCCAGCCTGTCCCTGGAGTGACAGCCAGAGGGCGCCCAGACCCGAGGTGCAGTCCCGCAGGAAATGACGTCGTGTGACGTGCTGGTGGTGGGCGTTCCACGCCTCTCTGGGAAGGTTCATATTTCCGTCGGACTCCGGCCTCGACCCTTCCAAACTGGTGAGCCTTCCGCAACCCGGCGATCGACCCGTTCCGGTCCCTACGAGCTGGCGCTGGTGTAGTGGCGCAGGGACTGCCGCCAGAAGAGCTCGCTGGCGACGAAGCAGGAGGCACCCACGAGCACCAGCACCAACCATTCGATGGGGGATCCAAGCCGCTGGAGGAGGACCTTCGAGGGCACGTTGGCCACGAGCAGCATGGGCAGGACGAAGGTGAAGACCCGGCGGAAGAGGCCCTGGGGGAAGGCGGATTCCGGCAGGCGCGCGATGTTGAAGAGGTTGTAGTAGCCCCAGACGATCCCTTGGGCCCGGACCGTCCAGAAGGCGATCGTGGCGAGGAGGAACATCAGCGAGTAGTGGATCGAAAGCCCGACTCCGCACAGCACAGAGAAGCCGAGGATCTGTCCTGTCGTCGGATGGAGCCCCAGTTGCCGAACCGCGTGGACCATGACCGCGAAGGCGGCGGCGGCGTTGATAAACGCCCCGAGGTCGACCTTCCGGAGCGACACGAGAAAGCGGGTGTTGGCGGGGAGGAGGAGCAGGAAGTCGAGGCGGCCCGTCCGGATGTGCTCCGAGAGATCCGTTAGGTTCGTCAGAAAGAACGCCGTGAAGAGCTGTTGGACGAAGTTCGCGCAGCCCACGAGCAGGATGACCTCCCACCGGGACCAGCCACCGATGGAATCGGTATGGGTGTACAGCACGGACATGAACGCCAGCTGCAAGGCGAACCAGAGGAGCTCGACAACGATCCAGAGCACGAAGTTCAGCTTGAACTGGAGTTCCCGTGTGACGCTGTTCCTCCACAGCGCGCCATAGAGGCCACCGTAGAACCGCAGCGTGGCGCAGGCATTCCTCGGGGGTTCGCCAACGAAGGGCGGAGACGCGTTTCCGGCGGGGACGGGTTCAGTTTGCTGGCCTGGCGAGTCCATCAATCGATCCTTCAGCCGCCAACCGCGGAGTATCTTCGAATGCCTCGTGACCACATGACCCGAGCCGCCACGAGTCCAATCCCGACCCAGAGGCTCTGGATCGCCAGTCCCTGCCAAAGATCCGGTCCGGAGACCCGTCCTAGGCAGATGGCCGCTGGGAAGTAGCAGAGATACGGGTAGGGGGTGAACTTCAGGATTTGCGCCAGGGCTGGCGGCAGGATGTCGAGCGGGAACAGGTGACCGCTGGCGATATATTCGAAGGCGAACTGGATGAAGATGAAGGTGCTGATGTCCAGGACCCAGAACGACAACAAGGCCACCGAATAGGCGATGAAGAACTGGAGGAATGCCGCCATCAGCAGCGACACGCCAAATAAAAGGATCGTCATCACCTCGGTCGGCACCACCAGGTATTGGCGCAGGTACAAGGCAAACAGCGTGACCGGGATCAGGGCGACCGTGGTATAGATCGTCCGTCCCGACACATAGAGGCTCAGGCGATAGAGCAGGTAGTCCATCGGCTTGAGGAGGATCTGGCTGATGAGTCCGTCTTTGATGTCCGCGGCGATCTGCCAGTCGTCCTCCGCCACCGCCGTGAGGGCGTCGATGAAGGTGATGAGCAGGTAGTAGCTGATCATCGAGGACAGGGTGTAGTCCCCTATAAGCGCCTCGGGGCCCTTGCCCGCATAGATGGTCTTCCAGAGGAACAGGGTTCCTGTCAGCGGGATGAGTCCGAAGACGGCCCGGAACAGGAAGTTGGCTCGGTAGACCAGTGTGTTCTGGATGCCGATCTTGAAGACGTGGAGGTATTTCCCCATGGACGGATCCGCGATGCCCCAAAGGGCGTCCGCTAGGATTGCCCCCCAGCCGTGTCAATCGCCCCAGCCAGAGCGGACCGGGTCACGCGGAGCATTCTGGAAAGAAGATCCATCTCGTCGGCCCCCAGGTTGCCCCGGGTCTTGGCCTCGAGCATCTCGAGCTGGTCGACGTAGACCTTCGCCGCCTCTGGATCTGGGTTCCGGGCCTGATCCGTCTCGGGGTCGGGATAGCGACCCAGCAGGATCATGGCGTTGTGGGCATGGCTGGTAATCAGCTGGGCGAAGAGCGCCGCGTGAATCCGCGGCAGGTCCGCCTGGGTGAGGGCCTGCTCATCAAGGGGGGACGTGTTCATTCGCCTCCCCCACCGGAGGCTTCGGCCACCTCCGAGGTCAGAAAATGGACGAGATGCCGCAACCGGTCCTCGACCCGGAGGGTCTGCAGGATGATCTGGCGCATGACCGGATCCGGCAGGACAAGGGAGGCCACAACGTCGGCGAGTGCCCCGGGATCCCCGACCTTCCGCAGGGCGGCGAGGCAGTCGACCACCTTGACGCCGGACTTGGCATTCGCCCCCAGGAGAGGGGCCAGAAACGAGGCGGGCAGGGTCGGGACGAGCCGGAGTCGCGCATCGACGAGGTCGAGGGTCCGCTCCACGAGGGCATCCACCACCACGGTATCGGCTTCCTCCGGGGCGATGGGTTCGATCTCATGGAGCCGGTAAGGACGATACTTGACCGCCTTGCCGAGCCGGACGCGGGAGATGCCTTGGAGGACGAGGTTCGAAGTGCCGTCCGGGTTCTGGTGTGAGACCCTTATCATGCCAAGTCCGGCAACCTCGCAGGGACGTTCGCGGCTCGAGCCCGGCTGGTTCATGGCGAGGCAGAACATGCGGTTCCCCTCGAGCGCATCCTCGAGCATTCGTCGATAGCGGGGCTCGAAGATCCGCAGGGGCAACACAGATCCGGGGAAGAGGTGACAGCTCCCCAGGATCATCACGCCGGCTCGATCAGGCAGGTCCATGGACGGACGGTAGAGTGGGACCGTTCCCCGGCAACAGGCCACCGGATACTTGCGTGGCGTGGCGTCGGAGAGCAGCCTAGCACGAGATATGAATGCGAAGACCGTGAGCGTCGTTCTGGCCGTGGCCGGTCTGGGCCTGGGAATTGGATGGTACCAGACGAGCCGTCTGGCCTCCGAGGACAGGGTGCGTTCGACCAGTCATCTGCTCACACTCTCGAACGAGCTGGTGGCCACCACCTCCAGGCTGACCGAGCAGCAGAAGGTCAATGCCTCGCTCGAGTCGAACCTGGCCCATCGGATTGAGGAGGTCGGGCTCATCTCCAACCGCTGGACCTATGTCGCCGCGGAGCTGACCCGGACAGAGGCCGAGGCCAAGGCCGCCGCCGAGGCGGCCCGGATCGAGATCGAGAAGAAGGACAAGCAGATCTCGCAGCTGGAGGGGGAGCGTGAGGACCTGACCAAGAAGATGGATGGTCTCACGGAGGAGATCACCGGTCTCAACGGGAAGATTGCCGAGACCGAGAAGAAACTCGCGACCAGCGAGGGGAACCGGGAGCAGCTCCAACGCGAGCTCAAGCGCCTCCTCGCGGAGAAGGCCGAGCTGGAGCGGAAGTTCAACGACCTCGCCATGCTGCGCGACCAGGTCCGCAAGCTTCGCGAGGAGCTCAGTGTCGCCCGGCGCATCGACATGATCCGTCGCGGTCTGTACGGCTCCGACAAGAAGGGGGCCGAGGTCCTGAACCAGGGATTCCGGCGCCCCGCCCCGGCCTCGACCAATCCCCCGGCCCCGCTCGAGGCCGAGCTCGGGTCCGACGGTTCCTCCAAGGTGAAGACACCGGCCCCGAAGTAGGGGCCGCACGGAGCGGTCCGAATTTCTTTAGGACCTCAACGTCCGCGGGACCGAGACACACGGACCGAGACGTGGCGCGTCTCCGGCAGGATGAACTTCTTCACTTCCACCCGGACCGCCTGCGCCGGGTACTCCGTGAGCAGGAGGCCAGCGATTTCCTCCGCGAGCGTCTCGATCAGCCGCCACTCGCGTCCATCACCCAGGCCCAGGAGACGCCGGCTCACGGCGAAATAGTTGATTGTCAGGTTCAGGTCGTCCGTGCGCGCCGCCGGTGCGACATCCAGATCCAGCTCGATGGTCAGGAGCAGTCGCTGCGGATGGGCTCGCTCCGCGTCTGGAACCCCCACGCGGTATCGGACCTCGAGATCGCAGAGCGTGATTGTGTCCAGCATCGGGGTCATCAAGGGGTCCCCTCCGGTCTTCGGATGACCGCCTCCAACAGGATCCGGGTCGGGGTGTTGAGCGGGATCAGCCAGGCCTCGGAGGTGTCCACCCACCGGAACTCCTGGGCCTCGGCGTTCAGCCGCACCTCCTGGTGTCCCAGAGCGCGACAGGTGTAGTTGAGCAGCAGGAAATGCGCGTCCTTATAGAATTCCGGTGGATGGATCGCGTCCTGGACCACGACGAATCGGACATCCGCAACGTTCAGACCTGTCTCCTCGAGGAGTTCGCGTCGAAGGGCGTCCTCGCTCGATTCCCCCCAGTCGATCTTCCCACCCGGGATGCCCCAGAGGTTCGACCACTTGTTGGTGCGCACCAGAAGCATCTTCCCGGCGTCATTGAAGACAAGCGCCCCGACCGTCGGGATCGGATGGCGTTTCTGTCCAGGCTCGGCCGGCGGGTGGAGTCGGAGTCCCTGGCGCTGGAGGATCTGACGCAGTTCTCCTAGGTGTTCGACGATCAGATCGGGCGCCGCCTGTCGCAGATGCTCGAGCGAGTTGTAGCCGGTGAGCACGCCGACGCTGTGGATGCCACCCTCCTTGGCCGTCTCGATGTCGTGCTGCATGTCGCCGATGAAGATTGTGGCGTCGGGGTCTAGCCCGTTCTCGGCGAGCAGCTCGAGGATCCGGTTCCGCTTGTCGACGACCCCGGAGTAGATGCGCTCAAAGAACGGGGCGAATCCGATCGTCTCGGCCTGCACCGCGAACGCCTTGGGGTGGACGGCGGTGAGTATGAAGATCCTGAGGCCCTGCACCCTGCAGAACTCCAGCATTTCACGGGCGTGGGGCAGCGGGACGATGGAGTCCTGGCATTCGGCGAAGCGGGTCCGAAACCACAGTTCCAGCTGCGGCATGGGGACCTGGGGCAGATACCGCTCGTAGAACTCATGATAGGGCAGCTGGAACTCGGACCGGAACTGGTCCAGCGACAGCGGCGGGATACCGGCCTGACGGAACACGTGGTTACTGGCCTCCCACACCGCAGGCAGGTCATCCACCAGGGTTCCAGACCAGTCAAAGATCACGTTCCGGATCACGGGGCCGAGAGTACGGCGGGTCCTCGGAATGTCGACGCTCTGCACTGATTGGCAGTTGAGGGATCCAAGACCCTGAACCAGTGTCCGGCTCACGATCGGCATCCTCATCGATGCGGCCCTCCATCTCACTGTCCATGTCCCTGAAACGCACCCCCCTCTTCGCAGCCCACCAACGCCTTGGCGGCAAGCTCATCGAGTTCGGAGGATGGGAGATGCCCGTCCAGTACTCGTCGATCGTCGACGAACACCTCTGCGTCCGCCGCGCCTCCGGCATCTTCGACATCTCGCACATGGGCGAGGTCTTCGTCACGGGACCGGCCGCCGAGGGGTTCCTCAACGAGACCCTCACCAATGACGTCCGGAAACTCGTCGTGGGCCAGGGTCAGTACTCGCAGATGTGTCGGGAGGATGGTGGAACGGTGGACGATCTCTACGTGTATCGAATCGCCTCGATGGAGTTCCTGCTGATCATCAATGCGAGCCGCATCGAGATCGATGTCCCTTGGCTCCAGGAGCGCATTTGCGGCTCGAGCCACCGGTTAGGCGTGATCTTCGAGGATGCGTCCTCGCGTCTGGGAGCCGTCGCCATCCAGGGCCCCAGGGTGGTCCAGTTCATCGCGGACGCCTTCCAAGGCCCGAGCCAGGCCGGCACCGCGGTGGGCTCGGTTCTAGATCTCAAAAAGAATGAGATTGGCCTGTGGAAGTCCCTCTCGGGAACCTCCGGAACCATGGGTCCCATCTGGGTGGCACGGACCGGGTACACGGGTGAGGACGGGTTCGAGGTGGTCGCACCGGGGGACATGATTGAGACGATCTGGAACCGGTGTCTGGATCTGGGGCACGTCGGCTGCCTGCAACCGTGCGGACTCGGGGCCCGCGACACCCTCCGAACCGAGGTCTGCTATCCGCTCTATGGCCATGAGCTGGATGAGACGACCTCTCCCATCGAAGCGGGGCTTGGCCTCTTTGTCTCGTTCGACAAGGGCGAGTTCGTGGGCCGGTCGGTGCTGCTGGAGCAGAAGACGAACGGTCCGAAGAAGCGCCTGGCGGCGTTCAGGATGACCGACAAATCCCCGCCGCCCCGTCCCGGCTATGCCGTCATTTCGGGTGATCAGCCGGTTGGGACGGTCGTCAGCGGGACCCAGAGTCCATCGCTGAACCAGGGCATCGGTTTGGCCTATGTCCCTCCAACCCTCGCCCAGCCAGGGACGCTGATCGGGGTGGAGATCCGCGGTCGGCGTTTCGCCGCCGAGGTGGTGAAGAAGCCGATCTACCGGAAACCCTGATTGACCCGACGTTTTGTCCCACTCCAACCTTCCCCAGCGATGAGCTCCCAAGGTCCTTCCGATCTGCGCTACGCC
>SYEM01000006.1 GCA_005801385.1 Verrucomicrobiales bacterium
GGAGCAACCCCGCCCCCGGATCACGACCCAACAAGCCGACCTGTCGACAGACCCAATGTAGTGCAGACCTTTGACCTGAGAACCCCTCGTTTGCTGGGGTTTCTTACTTTCAAAGTGCCCAGTAGCGAAAGTCCGGCTAGGACAGGAGTCCCCGGACCACCTCTCCGTGGACATCGGTCAGGCGGAAATCCCTGCCCTGGAATCGGCAGGTGAGTTTTTCATGATCGAATCCGAGCAGATGCAGCAGGGTCGCGTGGAAATCGTGGACGTGCACCCGGTCCTTGATGGCGTTGAACCCGAGGTCATCGGTCTCGCCCCAGGTCAGTCCGGGACGGAATCCACCACCGGCAACCCAGTAGCTGAACCCATTGGGATGATGATCCCGACCATCGTTGCCACCCTGGACCATCGGCGTCCGCCCGAATTCGCCGCCCCAGACCACGATCGTGTCCTCCAGAAGACCGCGCTGCTTGAGATCCGCCACAAGGGCGGCACTGGCACGGTCGGTCGCGGCGCAGTTGCGTTTGAGGTCGGCCGACAGGTTGCCATGCTGGTCCCAGGATTCGTGGAAGATCTGGACGAACCGGACGCCCCGCTCCACGAGACGCCGGGCCAGCAGGCAGGCGTTGGCAAAGGTCGGCTTGCCGGGTTCAGCCCCGTAGGCCTCGCGGACCGCCAAGGGTTCTTTTCCGAGGTCCATGACCTCCGGAGCCACCCCCTGCATCCGATAGGCCATCTCGAACGCATCGATGCGGGCGGCGATCTCCGGATCTCCCATTGTCCCCAGGTGGAGTCGGTTGAGCCGGTTGACAGTGTCGACCGTGTCGTGCTGGAGCGGACCGTCCACCCCCTTGGGGTTGGACAGGTACAGGACGGGATCACCTCCGGTGCGAAACAGGGTGCCATTGTGAACTGTCGGCAGGAATCCGCAGCCCCAGTTGGAGGCCCCGCCGCTCGTTCCCTTGTCGCCGGTGCTGAAGACGACGTAGGAGGGTAGGTCGGAACTCTCCGAGCCGAGTCCGTAGCTGGTCCATGCCCCGAGACTGGGGCGTCCGAACTGCTGAGACCCCGTGTTCATGAAGATTTGTGCCGGGGCATGGTTGAACGCATCGGTCTGCATCGACCGGATCAGCGTGATGTCGTCGGCCACGCGGGCCAGGTTTGGAAGCAGCTCCGACAGTTCCATCCCGCTGTTTCCGTGGCGTGCGAATTTGAATTTGGGCCCCAACAAGGTGCTGCTCGGGTTGATGAAGGCGGCCCGATACCCCTTGAGCAGCTCAGTTGGGGGCAGGGTGCCGTTGAACTTGGCGAGCTGGGGCTTGTTGTCGAAGAGCTCGAGGTGGCTAGGAGCGCCGGCCATGAAGAGATAGATCACCCGCTTGGCCTTCGGAGCGTGGTGAGGCGTCCGGATCTGACTCCCGGTTGATCCCGCAGCCGCTGCTGTACCCGCAAGCAGTCCGTGGAGGGCGATCGTGCCGAGGCCGACGCCGCAGTCCCTGAAGAACCAGCGACGGGTCATCTGCTGCTGCTGCGACCTCGATGCGTGTTGGAGATGGCTCAGTCGGTTCATGGCTATTCCTTGGTGAGGGTCTCGTCGAGGTTCAGCAGCACTCGGCTCACCGCGGTGAGGGCCGCCCTCTGGGTGGGTGTGGCGTCGGCAGGGAGTTCGAAGGGTTCGGCCGCCCCGGTCGCCAGAGCCCCGGCGTCCAGCCAGCCTTCAGCGAGTCGGCGGGTCTGGCGCTTCAGCAGGGCCAGCAGCTCCGCCTTCTCGGCGGCCCTTGGTTTGCGGGCTAGGACCCTGCGGAATGCATAGACAATGCGTTGATCATCCGTGGATCCGCCTTCCCGGAGCGTCCGGTCGGCCAGAGCGCGCGCCGCCTCCATGAACTGCGTCTCGTTCAGCGTGGTCAGCGCCTGCAGGGGCGTGTTGGATCGCGAACGCCGGACGCAGGAGAAGTCCCCGTTGGGGGCATCGAAGTTCATCAGCACCGGATACGGTACGCTCCGGAACCGGAAGGTGTAGAGGCTCCGTCGAAACCGGTCCCTGCCCTTTTCCTCCGTCCAGACCTTGGGTCCGTAGCTGGTCGGCGGCTGGAAGAGGAACTCCGGTGCCGGTGGGTAGACGCTTCGTCCCCCAAGCTCGGGATTCAGCAATCCGCTGACGGAAAGGGCGATGTCGCGGACGATCTCCGCCTCGACCCGTACTCGGGGTGCGCGGGCCAGGAGGCGGTTGTAGGGATCCCGCTCCAGGTCCTGCGGGGTCACCCGTGACGATTGCTGGTAGGTCTCCGAGATCACAATCAGCCGGTGGAGTCGCTTCAGGCTCCAGCCATTCTCCATGAAGTCGCACGCCAGCCAGTCGAGGAGCTCGGAATGGGACGGCCGGGGAGACTGGAGCCCGAGGTCCTCCGGCGTCTCGACGAGTCCCGTGCCAAAGTAGGCCTGCCAGACGCGGTTGACGGCGACCCGAGCCGTGGTGGGGGATCGTCGGTCGGTAAGCCATCGGGCGAGGGTGAGACGGGATCCATCCGCGCCGTCGGGCAGGCCATGCAGGAAGGTGGGCGTCCCAAACGAAACCTCCCGGCCCGGCTTAAGCCAGTCGCCCCGCTGGAAGATCCGGTTTGGACGAGGTTCCTCGCCGGGGCCCGACCCTGTGCGCATCGCCAGCACCAGTGTCGGGGTTCCCTCCGGCCACTGGCGCCACAGCGCCTCGATTCGGTCGTTCGCCTCCCGGAACTCCGGGACCGTCGTCCGCCAATAGCTGAACACCGTTGCCATCTGGGCCGGGCTTCGCCGATCTCTTGGGATGGACAAGGCCTCGCGAACCCTGGCCGGCACAGGGTCGGCTGCGGCATTCGTATCGACCGAAACGCTGAGTCTCCAGCGCCCGAGATTGTGGTTCTGGTTGTCGTCCGAATTGTCGCCTCCGTGCTTCTGGTGGAGGGCAAATTTCAGGATCGCCCCATTCGGAAAGGCGATCGGCTTCTCCGGGATGAACACCGCCTGGCGGGCGACGTTGCGGCGCCCCGGCCCGGCATCGATGCCCCAGGCCGTGTCGTCCTTGCCGTCGATGGCGTGGGCCACGGGCCCATACGTCCGCCTGTCTCCCTCCTTGCGGTTGCGGCTCTCCGACTGGAACTCGGGCTCGAGGGGACGCTCCTCGTTGGAGAAATCGGCGGTCGCGCGGACAAACTTCACCACGACCTTGTTGGTGGGATTCGCCGCGTCGGTAGCCTCGACACCGAACTCGCTCAGGGCGGACATCCCCTTGATGGACCGTCCGGGCCCGCCGCTGGGGAGGTTGGGATCGGGGAGCTGTTCGAGACGGAAGGCGCCGATTCTCGGCAGTGCGTTGGTTCCCAGGAACTCGGCGGTCCAGAATGTGGGGGCATAGCTCGCAGCTCGAACGGAACCGTCGGCGTAGTGGTAGAAGCGTTCCCCGTTGTCCCCGGCATTCCGGGTCTCGACCACCTGCCACACGGTTCCAGGGGCCCTTTGAGAGTCCTCCCACGCGGCCATCCGATCCCGCCAGTCCGGGGTCTGATGCTGCAGCCCCACCTCGAGATCGCGGATCTGGCGGGTGAGATCCGCAACCTTCCGCTGCTGGTCGGGCGTGTAATGCACCCGGCTGGACTCGTGGTCATTGTTGAGAAATGCAAAGAGCCGGAAATATTCCTCCTGTGATATGGGGTCATACTTGTGGTCGTGGCACTGGGCACATTGGATCGTGATGCCCAGGACCGACTTCCCTATGGCATCCATCCGGTCGATGAGCCCATCGGTGCGGAACTGCTCCGGATCCACGCCCCCTTCCTCGTTGAGCATCGAGTTCCGGAGGAAGCCCGTCGCCACCCGCTGGTCGTCCGTGGCCCCGGGCAGCAGGTCCCCGGCAATCTGTTCCACGATGAACCGGTCGTAGGGAATGTCTCGGTTCAGCGCGTTGACCACCCAGTCCCGGTAGGCCCAGACGAACCGGGGCTTGTCCTTCTCGAATCCGTCGGAATCCGCATACCGCGCGGCATCGAGCCAGTGCCGTCCCCACCGTTCCCCATGATGGGGCGATTCGAGGAGCTCCTCGACCTTCCGGGCATAGGCGAGCCCCGGCCGTTCCTTGAGGAAGGCGTCGACCTCATCGGGGGATGGGGGCAGACCGGTGAGATCGAGATGGAGTCGCCTCAGCAGGGTGACCCGGTCGGCTGGAGGCGACGGCTTCAGGCCCTCCTTGCCGAGGCGGTCCCGGATGAACGCGTCGATCGGGTTGGAGGCAGCCGGCTTCACCCTGGGGATTGGGGGCGCGACCGGGGCCTTCCATGCCCAGTGCTCCCGCCTGGCGGCGTCCCCGGGAACCGTGGCGGCACCCGCAGGCGGCACGGCCGTGGGCAGGCACGCGACACCGAGCGCCAGGAACCGGGCGAGTCTTTGAGAAACCATGGTCGGAAGTTCGTCGATGATGTCCTTTTTTTCCATGGCAAAACCATTCCTCCGCCCCGTTTTGAAGGGCCCCGCCGCCCGGGCATTCAGTGTCCTGATTCCGTCCATCACGGCGCGTCGGAATCCGGATCCTCAGGTCGTTTCACTTTTCCTTTGCCACGCCCCGGTCAAGCACGGGAGCCTGACAGCCCATGAAGTACATCTTCGTGACAGGCGGTGTCGTGAGCTCCCTCGGAAAAGGGCTCACCGCGGCGGCATTGGGGACCCTCCTCGAGAACCGCGGACTGAAGGTCACGCTCCAGAAGTTCGATCCCTACCTCA
>SYEM01000044.1 GCA_005801385.1 Verrucomicrobiales bacterium
CTCGGCTTCGCGGTGGTCGCCGACGAGGTCCGCAGCCTCGCCCAACGCTGCTCCCAGGCGGCCCGTGAGACCGCGCTGCTGATCGACGAATCGATCGCCCGGACCCAGGCTGGACGCCAGCGGGTCGACGAGGTCTCGGCCGCCATCCAGCAGCTGGTCCAAGGCTCGACCCACATCCACCGGCTGGTCGACGAGGTCCATCGCGGCAGCGAGGACCAGAGCCGTGCGGTCGAGCGGATCGAATCGGCCCTGCGTCAGATCGAGCACAGTGCCCAGTCGACCGCGTTGGGAGCCGAGGAAGGCTCGGTCGCCGCGGAGGAGCTCACCACCCAGGCCCACGTGCTGCAGGAGGTCGTCGCCACCCTCGAGGCCCTCGTCGCCAACCGCCCCAGGACCGAGCCCGTCTACAGCCGCACCCTCATCCGTCGGCACCCTGACGCGGCCTAGGGGACGACGACGAGCCGATGCCGGAGGGATCCCCGTGGAATGGCTGGTGGTTGAGCGCAGGCAACACCACAGGTCACCGGATCCGACCGCCCCGCATCCAAGCGCGAATGATGGCTCGGTTCGCCTGATCAATCCATCCCTTGCCCCAGGATTGTCCGAAGCCTCGAACGCGTGAGCAATGGCTCACCCCCGGGGTGCGGGGGGGCACTCGTGTGCCCTGAGATGGAGGGTTCTGCCTCACCCGCGCATGGAATCCCTTGGCCTCCAAAACGGGCTCCGCTCAGGCCCCTCTCCTTGTTGCTCAGGCCCCTCTCCTTGTTGCTCAGGCCCCTCTCCTTGTTGCTCAGGCCCCTCTCCCCGGGGCTTGATCCGCGCCTCGCAGCCGGAATCACCGCATGAGCCTCCCCCTACCCCTTCGTGATGCCGCAAGCCTCTTCCCCTCCCTAGATCTGGCGATGGTGGACCGGTGTTCGGATCTGATCCCATGAAGGGATGTCAGATCCCACATCCGATTTCGACGGCGCCTGGAAGGAGGCCACGGAGGTCTTCCTCCAGCCGATCCTCCAGCTGTTGAAGCCGGAGATCCATCGGGGCATCGATTGGTCCAGGCCCGTGGTGTATCTCGACACCGAGCTCCGGAAAGTGGCGCCCGATGCAGAGCATGGACGTCAGCATGCCGATCGGCTCATCGGATTTACCCGCACCGATCCGGGCCTCGATGACGCTCTGCTCCACATCGAGGCCCAGTCCCAGCCAACCGCCCAGATGGCCTTCCGGATGTACCGGTACCACACCCGTCTTTTCGAACTCCACGCCAGGCCAGTGATCAGCCTCGCCATCCTCGCCGACGACGATCCCAGGTGGCGCCCGGAATTCTACCAGCACGAGCTCTGGGGCTGCCGGAATAGGTTCGAGTTCCTGTCCTGCAAGCTCCTCGATTTCCCGGACGACGAGCTCTTCCACAGCAACAACCCCGTCGCCAAGCTCATCCTGGCCCAGCGGATCGCCCAACGGACCGCACGCAACTCGCCAGAACGGTTCCGGATGAAACTCGCGTGGCTGGATCGGCTCCTCGAGCAGGGGTTCTCCAAGGACGACACCCCGAAGCTGTTCCGGATGCTGGAGCGAATGACGCCCCTCACCCGGGACCTCGACATTGAATTCCACCGTCAGCTCCACCAGTATCGAACACACAGGACCATGACCTTCATCACCACCCTCGAACAGTTCGCCATGGAGAAGGGGCATTCCCAAGGTATCTCACAAGGACGCGCAGAAGGTCGCCAAACGGGACTGCAAACCGGCTGGATCCAGGCCATCAAATCCCTCGTGGCCGTGAGGTTTCCGGACTGGGATCCCGCCTGGAACCATCACCTGGACACCGTACAGGACGCGACACGCCTCGAGGAATGTCTTCGGCTTGCCGGAACCCTTTCGAGCGGCCGGGAATTCCTCGCGGCAATCGGCAAGCCCCAGGACTGACCTGGATCCTTCGCAAAGAGGGTGCCCCCCAAGCAGCCGGGAAATCCTCATCGGATCCCTGTGGCGGACCGCAGGCTAGCCTGACTCGGGGATCCGGCCGTACTGCATCGACGACCCGACCCGTACCGTCCTCCGAGGCACCCCTACAGAGTCGGCGGCACCATCTTTGCCTTGCGCCACGG
Source organism: Verrucomicrobiales bacterium (assembly GCA_005801385.1). Taxonomy (GTDB): domain Bacteria; phylum Verrucomicrobiota; class Verrucomicrobiia; order Limisphaerales; family UBA9464; genus UBA9464. The sequence continues at coordinate 2,112 of SYEM01000044.1, forward strand.
ACGCGACAGGCCTCCGGAGCTGAAGTTTCTCCAGGCCCACTTGAGCCATGACAGGAGGGCGAACGCCAGCCACAGCGCCCAGAACAGCATCAGGAGCCGGTACCACCAGATCGAGACCGAGACCAACACCGTCCTGGGCAGCGCGGCCGACGACCGATCCAGATACCACCGCAACACCGTGCGACTGGAGTCGTTGCCGAGGATGAACATCTCCGGGCTGCCGAGCAGCCCTTCGCCCACCGCGTAGACCAGCACTCCCAGGGCCGCGGCGGTCGTCAGCACCACCCCGAGCTGGACGAGATTGTAGAACCACGGACCGGTCTCCTGGAACGCCGGCCTCCCGCGCCACCGGACGAGAAAAAGCCATGCGATCACCACCGATGCTGCCGCCAATGGAACCTGTGTGAGCCCGAGGGCCAACAGCAGCCATTGCCAGGTCCGAAGGGGAGACTGAGGCACCCGCCCCAGCGCGATCGCGGCGAGCAGGGAGCAGATCAGGATGCCCCAGAACCGGACTGCCGGCCCCCGGAGCGGACCCCAGGTCAACAGCACCCAACGGTCCTCCGGCACCTTTAACACCGTCGTGATGTTGGCACTGTCGACCGGTAGGCCCACCGCCCCGGAACCCGCATGGAATCCCAGATCCGCCCCCACCTTCCATGAGAGGTCGATCGCCTGCTCGCCGGGCCTCAGCGGGACCACCACCCTGCGTCCCTCCTTCCGCACCGGGATCCCCTTCCCAGCGTGGAACAGGCCGGTCACCTCCGCCCCCTCCGGCAGTTCGATCAGGAAGTCCTCTCCCAGACTGCTCCGCACCGACAGGTTCAGTGTGGAGGTCCGCTGTCGGGATCCCACGCTGACCTCGTGCGTCACGCGGTCCACCGTCCGGGTCGCACCCGCCACAGCGGTCGGATGCGTCAGGTCCAACCGCACCGATTCGCCCGGCCACGGATGCCACACCGGCAGCAGATCCACCACGCCGGCATCAAAGACCGGCGCCAGTCCGGTGAGGGCCACATTCCAGATCGGCGATGCGCGCAGTTCCCACTGCTCCACCCAGGTGTCCATGGGGCGGGTGGACAACGTCAGCGCGTTGCTGACCGAAAGCCCGCTGTCCCAGGAGGTCGACGTGTCCTGCGCTCCGAGACGGACCTCGATAGCACCGTCGACAACCGGGGCGTTGGCCGAAAGGACATTCTCACCGGGCAGCAGTGGGATCCGGAGGGCGAGGGCCTTGCCGGGCGGCGTGAGACGGGAGACCACAGTCCGGACCTGCGCAACAAGTCCGAGCTCGACCTGGCGGCGGACCAGGGCCACCGACTGGACTTCCTGGCGCTCGTAGGTGGTCGAGGTTCCGGCGGATCGTTCCTGCGAGACGAAGAGCACTTGCTGCTCCGGAACGCCATCGTCCCGGATCCCGCTCACCGCCCATCCGGGTGCCTCGACGACGACCCGGCGCGGCTTGAGCCGGAAGGCCCACTCCCATTCGGAAGCCGTCGGAACCAAGCCCTGCCACTGCACCCGGTGGACGCCCGCCGGCAGGACCACCCACAGGAAGCCGTCGTCGCGCCGCAGCGCCGTCTCCGGCTGTCCATCCACCTGCACCGAGACCGGCGACCACGTGGGGAGACGTCCCGGCAGGGGCACCGCGACCCGCAGCGCCGTGTGGATCTCGGCCTCTGCGTTAAGACGCCGGCCCTCAACCCGAAGCGACACCGCCGGGATCTCGGCCGCATTGGGGAACGCGTCAGAAACCTCCATCACCCGTTCCCGGAGCTTCTCCAGCGTGGCGGCATCGGGAATGACCGCGGCCACCGGGGTCTCATCCGCCTCGACACGGGGCGGCTGTGCGAGGCCGACACCAAGGAGCAAGGCCAGCACCGCAGACCGCGGGGCGATGTCGGCCAGACCCGTCGAGGACGGACGGCCACGGCGCAGCAGCACGGCGGCGAGGGCGAGGATCAGTCCAACCCGCAGCACGGTGAGCGCACGCTCGATCCCGATGGGAATGAGTACCGGGCGGACCTGCTGGGCGGCCTGGACCGGTCCATTCCAGCCGAAGCTCACCGCACGCCACGTCCAATCCGGCACACCGGGTCCGGTCTGGATCCGCGCCTCAGCCTCGTAGAGGAGGTTCGCCATGATGCCGTTCTTCTGCACGGTTTCTGTGGAGGACGCGCTTCTCGAGACCAACCCGTAGCGTCGGGCGAGGACGGGTTCCATTCGGTAGAACTTGGCGCCTTCACCCCTCTCGGCATCCGCAGCCAATGCCTCCTGCGCCGGTTGCGCGGCCGCAGCGGGAGATGCCACCGCAGGCGCGGCCAGGGGGGCGAGCTCGGGAGCCGGTTGGAAGTGCCGTCCATCACGCCCCAGCCATTCCAGCTGGGGATAGATCGCCTGCTGGACCTGGCGTCCGATGAACGGCGCCAGCAGGAAGACCAGTGTCAGGATCGTCCCCCACTTCGTCAGTTGGATGACACGATGGAACGTCCCAGAACGGACCACCCGCTCGAGCGCCAACGGGATGAGGAGCACCAGCCACGTGTAGCGCGGTGCACCCGGTTCGTGGAACGACAAGCCATACGCGAGGAACGCCAGGACCGCCGGCCCCAAGCCCCACATTCGGAACACCGTCAAGGTGAAGATCAGAAGCAGGAAGACATCGAGCAGCGTCCAAGCCGTCAGCCAGTCGCCCCGAACCCAGTCCGCACCGAACAGCGCCAGCAACCGCCAGCCCGGCGGCAGATGGAGCGTCACCTGGAGCGACTCCGCATCCGACCGCCAACCCGTCGCGGGAAACCGCTTCGGACGATCCAGCCGACCGGTCGCCTCGAGATCGAGGTTCCGGGTCCGCACCTCCACCCCGGCTGCACCGGTCCGGGGGTTGAGCGTGACGAGCTGTCCCTGTCCGCCGATGCGGACCGATCCGAGATCCTCGCCCTCAGCAACGTCCAGCCGCCACACCTGCTGCATGGCGCCCCGGACGCGATCCCGAAACGTGAGCCCATAGCCGTCCTCGTCGAGCCACCATTCCCGGGCGATCGCCAAACCGGGCGGCTTCTGATCCCCCATGCCTCGCATCCGCTCCACCAGACGGAACGGCTTCGCCACCTCCCATCGATACACCGGGAACCGCCGCCATGCCTCGGGATAGGTCGTCTGGGAAACGTCGACCGACGGCGCGTCCACGATCTCGACCACTCGAAGTTCTGGACGCGAGGCGAAGCCGACCCACTGGTCGGGCGTCGCCGCAGCCACCCCCGCCGGGTACTGCCAGGACGTGGGGTTGTCGGAACGGAACGAGACGAGTCGGAGCGTCCACTTGCCTGGACGCACCTGGGCCTTGAGACGCCCCAGGTCGTCGACCGCGACCGGGATCGGGCTCACCACCGACGACAGACGCCACCCCTCGAGAACGACCGCACCGAGGTTCTCCTCACGGCTCTTGCCCGACACCGTGAGTTCGACCTCCTGTCGGAGCCACATCGGGATGCCGTCCTCGACCAGCGAATAAACCTTCGTGGCGAGGTAGTTCTTCTCATCGGTCCCCGCAGCGCCGTCGCGCTTGAGCCAGAGCTGGCCGTCGGCATCCCAGGCCGGATTGGGAACCGGCTGGCCCATCAGGTTCAGGGTCAGCACGCCGATCTCGGGCGGGATCCGGAGACGCTGCGGCATCTGCTTCCAGCGGAAGGATCCCGAAAGACGATGACGTCCGGGTTCACCCGGGGCGCGGTTTCCTCCGGGCACCAGGCGCACTGCAGGCGTCTGGTCATGCTCCAACACGGCGATCCCGACGGGTTTGCCACCCCCCTGCGTGGTGGAAGCATCCTCGACCCCGACCGGCCAGACGTCACCGCCTCCGGGCAGCGGCACCCAGGTCTCGTCGTACACGAGGACGTCGAGAGTGAACCGGGCCCCATCCGCCGTGACCTCCAGCTCCAGCGTCGAGGGCCAGAAGCACCGATGGGTCTTGGGATCCGAATAGGGCGTCGGACAATTCTGATGCGCGTCCCCCCACGTGGCCCAGGGAATCCAGGGACGCAGCACCTCCGGGAGTCGGTCCCACACCGAGGCGGCATCCACGCGCAGACCGATTAGCAGAAGAAGAGGGAGGACCTTGAAGAGGGACGAGGGGGTCATGGAAGGACGGCTTGGTCCGTGTGGGGAGTTAAGCGGATTCCGTTGGCGTGGAAACCCCCAATTCACGAATGCCGGGCTCGTGACATCCCCGGACTGATTTGGGAGCCTTCGCCATCCGATGAACCGCTCCCGCCCCCCCCGATTTCCCGCCCGTTGTCTTTCAGTGGCGGCCCTGCTCGCCCTGACCGCCGGGGATCTCCCGGCCCAGACCCGGTCCGTACGCCACTCGCCCCCCCTGCGCGAGGCGGCGCCGCGGTCGGTCGGCGTCTCGCCCGAGCGCCTCGACCGCATCGATGCGATGTGCACGGAGGCCGTCCGCGACGGAAAGATCCCGGGCGTCGTCGCCCTCGTCGCCCGCAAGGGGAAGATCGTCTACCACAAGGCGTTCGGGTCGGCCGACACCACCGCGGGCCGCGCGCTGCGTCCTGACGACATCTTCCGCATCGCGTCCCAGACCAAGGCCATCACCGCCACCGCGGTGATGATGCTGTGGGAGGAGGGACGGTTCCGTCTCGACGATCCGATCTCGCAGTGGATCCCGGAGTTCAAGAACCCACAGGTATTGAAAGACTATGACGAGAAGACGGGCACCTGGACCGCCGAACCCGCGGGTCGGGAGATCACGATCCGTCACCTGCTCACCCACACCTCGGGACTCGGCTACGGGGTGATCGACGGGGACGCGCGGTTCCGACAGATGTACGCCAAGGCGGGCGTGGTCGATCTGTTCACGACCGAACCGGTCACGATCGGCGAGAGCGTGCGTCGCCTCGCGAAGCTCCCCCTGCACCACAAACCGGGCGAGAAGTTCACCTACGGCGAGGGGCTCGACGTCCTCGGGTACTTCATCGAGGTCGTGTCGGGACAGACCTTCGATGCGTTCCTGCAGACCCATCTGTTCGGTCCGCTCGGCATGAAGGACACCGGATTCTACCTGCCGGCCGAGAAGGCGGATCGCCTGGTGGCGGTGCAAAAGCCCGAGAACGGCGGCTGGGTCCGCTACCCGGTCACGTTCTACGATCCCAACTATCCCATCCAGGGTGCCAAGTCGTTCTATTCCGGCGGCGCGGGACTTTGCAGTACGGCCCGCGACTATGCGATCTTCCTCCAGGTGTACCTGAACGGCGGTGAACTCAACGGGGTTCGGATCCTGAGTCGGACGACGGTCGACGTGATCCTAAGCGAGCAGGTCGCCCAAAACCTGTTTGGCGGACCGAACAAGTACTATGGCCTCGCCTTCGGGGTCGTGACCCCGAAGGGGCAGGCTGCGGGAGGCGAGGGTAGTTCAGGCACCTTCGACTGGGGCGGGTACTTCAACACCCAGTATTTTGCCGACCCCAAGGAAGGGACGATCGGCATCCTCATGAAGCAGACCCAGGGCGGCAATGACGACACCTCGTGGCGGTTCCGTCAGCTGGTCGGCCAGACGGTCGACGACTGACCCCTCGCGCCGCACGCATGCCCGAGGGCCTGTCCCCATCGCCGCCGTATTTCGCCTACGGGTCCAACATGGTCCTGGAGGCCATGCGGGAACGATGTCCCACGGCCAGGGTCCTCGCCCCGGCGGTGCTGCACGATTGGCGCTACCGGATCAACGATCGCGGATTTGCAACCGTGGTGCCGGAGGCCGGGGGGATCGTCCACGGACTGCTCTGGGAGATCGACGCCCGGGCCGAGGCCGAGCTGGACGTCTACGAGGCGCTCGAGGAAGGGATGTATCACAAGACCCAACTCACCGTGGTGGAGGCGAAGGGACCGGTGACGGCGATGGTGTACCTCGCCACGGGGTCGGATCCCGGGCGTCCGATCCCCGGGTACCAGGAGGAGATCGTGGAGGCGGCACGGGTCCTGGGGATGCCGGACGACTACCTCCAGGAGCTGCGGAGCTGGCTACGTCCCCGGTGACGCGAGGAGAGAGTTCCAGAGCCATCAAGGACGGTGAACCGCCTTCGATTGGACCCGTCCCGAAGCGGGCACCATGCCTTCGCTTCCGGCAATGATCAGCCCTACGGAGACGAGGAAGCCGAGGATGAGGGGCAATGCGGCCATGGGACCGCTCTCATCGACGGCCTCCGGGATCAGGGTCTGCGCCACAAGCGCCAGGACGGCCCCACCAGCGAACGCCTCGGCCACCACGAGCAGCGGAGAAAAGTGGGCCCCGATAGTGAGGTGACCAAAGACCGGGGCGAGGCCCGCCAACAGGGTCACGGCAAGCCAGGAAAGGAGGATCCGCCTTCGGGAGAATCCGGCACGCAGGAGCATCGACGCACTGGTCGCCCCCTCGGGGACATCCGCGATGAAGATACCCACCGCCAGCGGGAGCGAGAATTCATGCCAGCCCAAGAAGTTGCCGCCGATGACGAACGCCGCCGGGATGACGTCGAGGAAGTTGCCGAGCAGGATCGCGGCACCCGCGGAGTCCTTCGAATGGCGCAGCTCCTCGTCGAGCTCCCTCTGGGTGAGACGTTCGACATGCTGAGTGGCGACCGAGAGCCAGCGACGGACGCCCTCCGCCTCGTGGTGCACATTGGCCAGAGCCCGCTCGTGGCCAAGTCGCTCGAGGGCCTACGACAGCGCCGGGCTTCTGCGGACGAACTCCTCGAAATCCTCCCGTCCCATGCGGAGAAGCTCGAGCGTCTCCACCGCCTCCACGGTCGCGTTCCTGGGTTCGCCCGACAGCAGAGCCATCTCGCCGAAGGAATCACCCGGCCCCAGCGTGGCCACCCGTTTCCGGTCCCCGTCCTGCCCCAGAAGGACCTCGGCACGCCCGGAAACCACCAGATAGAGGGCGTCACCATGATCGCCCTGACGGAACAAGGCCCGACCCGCAGGAACACTGACCTCAGTCACCCGGTCCGCGAACATCCCCACCTGCTCCGGAGGCAGCTGTCCCAGCACCGGGGAGCGGGAGAAGCTCTCCAGGATGCCACGGATCCGTTGCCGTTTCTCGAGCTCCAGCGACTGCCGCAGACGGAACTCGCTCCGGACATTCCCTCCCATCCGGTCCAGGAGACGGGTCCCGATCAGATACACCGTGGCCCCGGCCACGAATCCACCGGCCACAAACAGCCAGCCCACAAACCGGCTGTATCCGTGCTTCACCAGGACTCCGGCGGACTCGAAGGCCAACTCGATGCTGACCGCGGCATCAGGGCCCCGGCTCCGAAGGCAAGGACCCGACCGAGGACGCGACGCGACAGTCCATACCTCAGTCCCAGCCATGTCCCGAGCGGACCGCCGGAGGTCACCAGCAGTCCGAGGAGCAGCACGTCCAACACCATCGTCAGAACCTACTCGGAACGCCGTCTACCGCTCCAGCTTTCGCAGATGGCGATCGAACCACACCGCGAACCGCTCCACGTCATTCTCCCAGTCCTTCCAGCCGTGCCCCTGCCCCGGACGCACCTCGATCTCCCCGATTCCGCCCACCGCCTTGACCCGTTCGAGGAACAGTTCGGACTGCTGCATCGGCACGAGCTTGTCCTGGTCGCCCACGAGCAGGAACACCGGCGGTACCCCAGCCCGCACGTGGTACGCTGGCGAAATGGATTCTGCAAAGCGCCGCCTGGCCTCGGGCTCCTGAGGAACGTTGCCGAACGCGGAGCGGAAGTCCCTCAGGATGCCCTCCCCGAGGGCCGATTCGCCCGGCTTGCCGTAGTTCAGGAAATCCGTCGGAGGGAAGAAGCCCGCCGCGGCCTGCACTGCACTGCTCTCACGGTCGACCGGATCCTTGGCGTCCGCCTTTCCGGGTCCACCCCGGGTGGCCAGCATCAGGGTGAGGTGCCCCCCAGCGCTGCCCCCCGCCACCCCAAGCCGATTCGGATCGATACCGTACTCCTTGGCGTGATGCCGAATGAACCGGACCGAGCGCTCGATCTGGGGCACGATCTCGGGGATCGAGTACCGGGGGTTCGACCCGTGGACGACGGCGAACACCGTGTAGCCATGGTCGAAGAGCGGCTGGACGATCTTCGGTCCAATGAACTCGTGGGAGGAATACCAGCCCCCGCTCATGATATAGAGGATGCCCAGTCCATTGGGGCGCTCCGGCTTGAAGAGATCGAACGTCAGCACGGTGCCATCGACGCGCCCATAGAGGAGATCCCGGGTCCGGGTGTAGGGCATGGGCTCCGCAGGGAGGGCTGGGATCCCGACGCATGCCAGAAGCAGGATCGCCTGCAGGAAACGAAGGAATGGGAACGGGCACCGGTGGGTCATCGTCCGACGATGTCGCCACGATCCCTCGTGTCGCAAGGCCGGCGAAGGCCTTCGTTGGAAGATCCTCCGTGGGTGGATGCCACAGTCCCTGCGGCACTGGGTGCGACGCACCCACCTTCCCGAGGCGCAATACCCCTCCAAGCCTTTACCTCCGATAGCCACCCTCCACCCACCCAACCAGACCCCACGGATCACACCACCCCAGGTGTGCTGTGGGCGCTCCCACGCCAAGTGGTGAAGGGCACTGCATCACCCACCCACGCAGGCCGATCTCCTGCTCCACCGCCTGCTCCTCATTCCCCCGTCTTCCTCCACGTCTCTTCGTCGCCGTGCAAGTCCCCTTCCCCTCCTTCGCAGGGTCCTCCCAATACCCGGTCTTTGATTCCACTCTAAGAATCCGACATCCTCTGAAGAACTCGAGCCTCCCCATGAACCCCAGAATCCTCGCCCTCCTGCTGCTGGCCCTTCTCCTGCCCCTCGCCACCCGCGCCGCCGAGGACCTCGTGGTCGCCGACTTCGAGGGTGGTTCCTACGGCCAGTGGCAAGCAATCGGTGACGCCTTCGGCACCGCTCCCGCCCCGGGCCCCCTGCCCGGACAGATGCCCGTCGACGGGTTCAAGGGCAAGGGTCTGGTCAACTCGTTCAACACGGGCGACGACGCCACCGGATCCCTCACCTCGCCCCCCTTCCGGATCCAGCGGAAATACCTCGCCTTCCTCATCGGCGGCGGCCGGAACGAATCCAAACTCACCCTCCAGCTGCTCGTCGACGGCCAACCGGTCCGGTCCGCCACCGGTCCCAACTCCCAGTCCGGCGGCAGCGAGTCCCTGTCGCAGGAGTCCTGGGACGTCTCCGAGTTCGACGGGAGGATGGCCACCCTCCGCATTGTCGACGATGCCCAGGGAGGTTGGGGACACCTCAACGTCGACCATATCGTCCAGACCGACCGCAAGCCCGCCGGTCCCCGCAAGGATGTCACCCGCACCCTCAAGGCCCGACGCCCCTACCTGCAGATCCCCATCAGGAACGGGGCCCCCAAGCGGGTCCTCACCCTGTTCATCGACGGCCAAAAGATCGTCCGCAACGACGTCGAACTCGCCCCGGGCACGCCCGACTGGTGGGCCGTCATGGACATCAGTCCGTGGAAGGGCAAGGAGCTCGTCCTGCAGGTTGACACCCTGCCGGTGGACTCCCAGGGACTCGACCTCATCTACGAGTCCAGCGTCCCAGCAGACCAGGGTTCGCTCTACAAGGAGCCGCTCCGGGGACAGATCCATTTCTCCCCGAAGCGCGGCTGGAACAACGACCCGAACGGGATGGTCTACTACAACGGCGAGTACCACCTGTTCTTCCAGCACAACCCGTACGGCTGGGGCTGGGGCAACATGCACTGGGGCCACGCGGTCAGCCGGGACCTCGTCCACTGGAGGGAACTCGGCGATGTGCTGCTGCCCGACGACCTCGGCCCGATGTTCAGCGGCAGCGCCGTGGTGGACTGGAAGAACACGAGTGGACTCGGCAAGGAGGGCCGGCCCCCGATGGTCCTGATCTACACGGCCGCCGGAAATCCCACCGTGCAGTGCATCGCAACGAGCACCGACGGGCGGACCTTCACCAAGTACCCCGGCAACCCCGTGCTCAAGCAGATCACAGGCGGGAACCGGGATCCGAAGGTGATGTGGCACGAACCCACCCAGCGGTGGGTGATGGTCCTCTACGTCGAGCTGCCGAACCGTGGCCACACCGTCCACTTCTTCACCTCGCCCAACCTCAAGGACTGGACCCTCGCCTCGATCACGGACGGGCTGCCGAAGTCCAACTACCTGTTCGAATGTCCCGACTTCTTCGAGCTGCCGGTCGATGGCACGTCGGATCAGCGCTGCTGGGTGCTGCTGGGGGCCAACTCGGAGTACGCCATCGGCACGTTCGACGGCACCCGGTTCACCCTGGAGCAGTCGCGTCTGCCCGGACATCGTGGACAGGGTTTCTACGCACCCCAGACCTTCAGCGATATCCAGGCTTCGGATGGACGCCGGATCCAGATCGGATGGTTCCAGACCGAGACGAAGGGGATGTCCTTCAACCAGTCGATGACGGTGCCGATCGAACTCCGGCTCGCCTCGACCGCAAGCGGGCCGCGGATGACCTTCACCCCCGTGCACGAGCTGGAACGGCTGCGGGCGAAGACAGTCCAGGCCGATGGACGCACCCTCCACGCCGGGGATCCGAATCCGTTCGCGAAGGTCCGAGGCGACGCACTCGAGCTGAGGGCGGACTTCGAGCCCGGCAGCGCCCGGGAGGTGGTCTTGCGTGTCCGTGGGGCCACCGTGGTCTACGACGTTGCCAAGGAGGAGATCGTGGTCGACGGCCACAAGGCGCCGGCTCCGCTGCGCGATGGCCGCCAGTCGATCACACTCTATGCCGACCGGACCGGTCTCGAGGTGTTTGCGAGCGGAGGACTGACCTATGTGCCCAAGCCGTTCCAGCCGAGGGCCGAGGACCAATCGGTCGAGGTCGACGTGAAGGGCGGCTCGGCCGCCTTCCAGACCCTCCGCGCCTACCCGCTGCGGTCGATCTGGAAGGGGACGCGCTGAGCCGAGAGAGACGGCGCACGCCGGATCGGGATCGATGATGGTCCCAACGAGCCAATCCACGGGGGCCAAGCCGGGTTCCGGACCGGCACCCTTGGAATGCCGCCGCCACCCCATCGGCCTACAAAACAGACTCACGCCAGGATCTGGCGGATCACCTCGCCGTGGACATCCGTCAGACGGCGTTTCACCCCATTGTGGTAGAAGGTGAGCCTCTCGTGGTCGACCCCCATCAGATGGAGGATCGTCGCATGGAAGTCCGGGATCGTGACCTTGTTCTCCCCGACAAAGTAGCCGATCTCGTCGGAGCTCCCATACCGGAACCCGGGCTTCACCCCGGCCCCGGCCAGGAAGCAGGTGAACGCCGTCGGATGATGGTCCCGCCCCGAGGCGTCGATGCCCTGCGTCGCCGGACTGCGCCCGAATTCCGTCGCCCACACGAACAGCGTATCCTCCAGCATCCCGCGCTGCTTGAGGTCCTGGATTAGGCCCGCCACGGGTCGGTCCATCGTGGCCGCCTGGGTGTCATGGTTCTCCCGAAGGTTCTCGTGTCCGTCCCAATTGATGC
>SYEM01000045.1 GCA_005801385.1 Verrucomicrobiales bacterium
GGCTACAGCGTGACGGTGCTCGACGGCCAACGCCGGGAGGTCGTCCAGCAGGCGGGTCTTTCCGCCCCGAACCCCAAGGGAACGGTGAAGGTCGGAGGCGACCCGGCGGGATCCCTGAAGCGGGCCGCCATCGCGGCCGCGGTCAGCATGAACACCCAGCCGGAAGCCCTCTTCCAGATGCTCACCGCGTTCATCGAGCGCGGTGATCAGGTTCCGTCCGCCGCCCGCGCCCTTCGGGCGCTACCCCCGGTGACCCGTCCTGCAGACGTCGCAGGTCAGGCCGCCCTCGGCCTAACCCGATGGGCCCAGGGGATTCCTGCGTCCGACCGGACGTCCCAGGACTTCATCGAGACGCTCCAGACGGCCAAGGACCTCGCGGGTTACCTCCCCGCCGCCCAGGCCGCGGCGGTCCGGAAGTCCCTGAAGGACCTTGGTGTTGAAGTGTTCGTGATCCGCACGGTCCGGGAGCAGATGCGCTATGATCTGCCCCGTCTCGTCGTCGAACCCGGTAAACCCTTCGAGGTGATTCTCGAGAACGACGACTTCATGCCCCACAACATCGTGTTCGTGCAGCCGGGCACACGGGAGGCCGTGGCCGATGCAGCGTCGACCATGAAGCCCGAACAGCTGGATGGTCAGGGCCGGGCCTATCTACCCAACACCAAGGATGTGATCGCCGCCAGCCGGCTTCTGGAGGCCGGTCAGCGTCAGACCCTGAAGCTGACCGCCCCCACCACTCCGGGTGCCTACGAATACGTCTGCACCTTCCCGGGGCACTGGACGCTGATGTGGGGGACGCTCGTGGTGACACAGGATGTCGAGGATTACCTCGCCAAGAACCCGATCGTGAAGCCAACGGCTGCTGCGCCGGAGAAGGAATAGGGCGCCAGGCCATAGCCCGACGGGCCTCCCATTGAGGTTCGCAGCGGGGTAGTGCAACGACCCGGGCAAACTTTGCTTTGCCCGGGTCGTCCTGCATTCCCTAGCCTTGTAGGACCATGAAGGTATTCGTGACCGGCGGTGCCGGGTACATCGGTTCGGTCTTTGTAGAAACCCTCTGCAACGCGGGCCATGAGGTGACCGTGTTCGACAACCTGTCCGAGGGCCATCGGGCGGCGGTTGATTCTCGGGCGACGTTTGTCCTCGCGGATCTCAACGATCGGAATGCCGTCATGGCGGCGGTCCGGGACTCCGGGGCCGAGGCGGTGGTCCACTTTGCCGCCAATGCGCTCGTCGGGGAGTCGATGACCAACCCCTCGAAGTACTTCCGGAACAATGTGGCGGGTGGACTCAACCTCGCCGATGCCGCCGTCGCGGCCGGAGTCCGGAAGTTCATCTTCAGCTCGACCTGCGCGACCTATGGTCCCCCAGACCGTGTTCCAATGGACGAGTCCCTGCCCCAGCGCCCGATCAATCCCTATGGGGAATCGAAGCTGATGTTCGAGTCGGTGCTCCGGTGGTACCGAGAGCTGCACGGACTCGAGGTGGTGATCTTCCGCTATTTCAACGCGGCTGGCGCGAGCGAGCAGTTTGGGGAGCACCATCGCATTGAAACCCACCTGATCCCGAACGTGATGAAGGTCGCGTTGGGACAGGCGAGCCATGTCAGCATCTTCGGCACGGACTACCCAACGCCGGACGGCACCTGCATCCGCGACTACAGCCATATCGCGGACCTCGCACAGGCCCACATGCTGGCCCTGCAGCCGGGTAAGTCGGGCGTGTTCAATCTTGGCAACGGCGAGGGATTCTCGGTCCGGGAGGTCATCGCCACCTGCGAACGCATTTCGGGGGCAAAGATCCCGGTCTTGGAACAACCGAGACGTCCAGGCGATCCGCCCCGGTTGGTGGCTTCCGCCACCAAGGCACATCAGGAACTCGGATGGAAACCCCGGTTTCCGAGCCTTGAGGACATCGTCCGGACCGCGTGGTCGTGGCACCAGAAGCATCCGGGCGGCTACGCCTGAGCCCGCCCCTTTCTCCGGTGGGGCGTTTCTAAACTTTTCGACTCGGCATCGATGCCCTTGGACGTCCCTCTGCCGGCGGAGCTCCCTCGGCGTCGACTCCGCCGACATTGGATCGGAGCGGCACTGATCTCCATCGGGCTCCTTGGCTCCATCCTCTGGCGTCTCCAACCAAGCCGCCTGGCGGAGGTTTTCATCCACCTGCGGCCACTACCCCTGGTCGGGGCTTTGGGCTGCGTCGTGACGGCTGGTGCGCTGATGGCGTTGCGCTGGGGTTGGATGCTGCAGACCCAGGGCATCCGAGACGGGTTCATGGCAGCCTGGCGGGGAACCCTTGTGGGCAATGCCCTGAGTGCGGCCCTTTTGGGGGCCCTTTTGGGGGATGTCGCGAAGTCGGGCTGGTATGCCCGACGAGAGAAGCATTCCTATGGACGAGTGCTGCTGGCCTGCGGCCTAGACCGGGCCTGTGGTGGGGTCGGACTGGTCCTCTACGGGGGCCTAAGCCTGACAGCGGCCCTGGTTTGGGGCGGTGGATTGAACCTGGGTCTCCCTGAGGGAACCCCTTGGAAGACGGGCGCGCTGACTCTCTTGGTGCTGCTCGTCCTCATGGGCCTGCTGCTCCGATCGACGCGTCGTCGTCTACAGGCCCGACTGCAGACCGGAATAGCCCAATGGCGGGAGACACGAAGTACCCTCGGAGACCGACCCTGGATCCTGGTCGGAGCGATCGGGGTCAGCGTGGTTGCAAACCTGTTAGTGGGAGGAGCATTGGCCTGTGGTCTGGCCGCAGCGGCCCCCGGGCCGCTGCCGTGGACGGGATTGCTCTGGACCTTCCCTGTGATCGGTCTCGCAGCCTCGATGCCCTTCACCCTCGCCGGAGCCGGGACACGGGAGAGTGCGGCCATCGCGATCTGGGCCGCTTTCCACATCAACGCCCCCGTCGCCGTCACCGCATCGCTCGTCACGCTCACAGCCACCTTGGTCGGGGCATTGCCCGGCGGACTTCTATTCTGGTTTCAACAGGAACCCGGTTCCACACCCAGCAGGTAATGTCGACACGGGTCGGTTCGCGGTTCGTGCCGGCGGCGGGATCCACCGATTTGGGGGTGGTCGTTGGCAGTCGGGTTCGCTTTGCTTCCCCCGTGAGCAAGCGCAGAGCCTCCCTACGTCGCACCACTTCCGAGACCGACATACGTCTGACCCTGGTGATCGACGGGTCCGGCAAATCGGACATCCAGACCGGGATCGGGTTCTTCGACCACATGCTGACAGCGTTCGCGAAACACTCCATCTGCGACCTGAAGCTTACCTGCAAGGGGGATCTCCACATCGATGCCCACCACACGGTGGAGGATTGTGGCCTGGCACTGGGCATGGCGTTTCGGGAGGCCTTGGGAGACAAGAAGGGGCTGCGGCGTTACGGCACCGGTTTCGATCCTCGAAACCCCTTCACAGGGGAGGCCTATGTCCCCATGGACGAGTGCCTGGCCCGCTGTGTGATCGACTTCAGTGGTCGTCCGTTCCTGGTCTGGAAGGGGCTGGATTCACTGGCCCACAGGAAGATCACACCGGCCGAGCGGACGCAGGACATGTCATCCGCTTTCCGGTTCGGACTGGCACGGGAGTTCTTCCAAGGGTTCACGAATGAATCGAAGTGCAATCTCCACCTCGAACTGATCGACGGCGGGGAGCCACACCACGTCGTGGAGAGCCTCTTCAAAGCATTCGCCCGGGCTGTGGATTTCGCCTGTCAGGGGGATCCAAGAATCGCGGGCCGAATCCCCAGTTCAAAAGGGAAACTCTGAATGGAACCCACTGCCCTTCAATGGATTGCAGTACAAATGACCCTGTTTTCAACGCTGGGTCATTTATCCTGATGAATTGTTGAAGCAGTCCTGAATATCCGGATTCTTGCGGCGTCCATGCCTGAGCCGTTGAAACGAGACTACCCGGAGACCCCCGACGACGGGTTGGTGGCGTGGGCCCAGGCGGGCGACACGGAGGCGTTTGAGGAGCTCGTTTTTCGGCATCGGGATAAGATTTATGCCCGCGCGTTTATGATGATGCGCCAGGAAGACGAGGCGTTGGACCTCTCGCAGGAGGCCTGGGTGAAAGCCTGGCAGCGTCTGCACCAGTTCCACGGCGAGTCGTCCTTTGCCACGTGGATGACGCGGATCGTGATCAACCTGTGTCTCGACCAGATACGGCGTCAGAAAAAGATCCGCTCCGAATCGATCGATCAGCTCGAGGAGGAGGCCGGGGGAGTCGAGCGCCTGATGCCGGCCGAGGAAATCAACCCAACGGAAGGACTTGAGAAGGGTGAGGTCCGTCGACGCATCGACGAGGCCATGGGCAAACTGACCCCTGCCCACCGCGCAGTTCTGGTCCTGCATGAATTCGAGGGCCTGCAGTACAAGGAGATCGCCGACCGGATCGGTGTCTCCATCGGCACCGTGATGTCGCGACTATTCTACGCCCGACGCCGGCTGGCCTCCCTGCTGCAGGGACTCCGGCGCGAACGACAACCCTGAAGCCTTTCGTCCCTTTTTCGTCCAAACACCTGATGCCATGAAAAACGAACAGCTGCTGGAACTCCAAGCCTGCCTTGATGGGGAGCGGGACGCCCAGCGTTCCGCTGAAATGGAGGCGCAATGCGCCACGGACCCCGACCTGGGTGCGGTCCGCAAGGCGATCCTCAACTCCCGTGAACTGCTGCGACGACACGATCCGGGTCATCACGTGCCTGTATCGCGGGAATTCTACTGGCGGCAGATCGAGCGCCAGATCACTCCGGAGCCAGGGAATCGTCCCGCCCCGGACTCATGGAGTCCTTCGTGGAACCTCGTCCTGCGGTGGCTGGTACCCGTGGGCGGTCTCGCCGCGGCCGTGGCCCTGTTCCAGATCCCCGATTCCCCGAACACCCCGTCCCAAACCGGCAAGGCAACCTCCTCGACCCAGCTGGCTCTCAACACGGGCACCGCGGAGTCGACCTCCGTGGAGTACCGCTCGGAATCGGACGGCGTGACCATCCACTGGATCCATTGACGTCCCCTTGGCCACCATGCACTCCATTCCTACCCCTCAATTCCAAACCCGTTCAGGCGTCCTCGCCTTGGGTGCCGCCTGTCTGACCCTCTGGGGATCCTTCCACGCTGTCGCTGACGACCTGCAGGTCCAGGCGCGTCTGGTCTGGGGCACGAACAACCCCAAGCCCGAGGGCTCCAAATACACTGCCCTGGATGCCAAGGGGCGCGAAAAGCTACGCCAGTTCAAGTGGCAGAACTACTGGGTAGTCAACCAGTCGGTCTCCAAGCTAGAGGCCCAGAAGGCGTCCCGGATGTCCTTGAGTGAGAAGTGCGCGGTCGACGTCAAGGATCTCGGCAACGGCACGGCGGAAATCCGGCTCTTCGAGCTCAAGGCCGGTACCGAGCCCAAGCTCGTGAAACCCGTCCGCCACTCCATTTCCGCCCTCAGGAAGGGCGAATACTGCATCCTCGCGGGCGACGACAAGGCCGTCTGGGACGATGCCTGGTTTGTGATCGTGACAGCGTCCGAGGCGAAGCACTGACCACAACATATCCGGCAAACAACCCCGGATAGGCCCCATGGGTGGGGCTTTGGCCCGGGATTTCAGGACTTTCCAGTTGTGGCAACCTGCCACCTTGATAGGCTTTCGAGAACTTGATGGTCCATCCCATGGACCGCATTTCCCGCCATGGCTGAGAACAATTCCGGAGCACAATACGACGCCTCAAAACTGGGCAAACTCGAAGGCCTGGAGGCCGTCCGGAAGAAGCCTGGAATGTACATCGGTGGCACGGACGAGCGGGCTCTCCACCACTGTGTCTCCGAAGTCCTGGACAACTCGGTCGACGAACACCTCGCCGGGCACTGCACCCGGATCGATGTCACCATCCACGTGGACGGGTCGATCTCGATCCGCGACAACGGACGCGGCATTCCGGTCGATATCCATCCGCAGTACAAGATTCCCGGTGTGGAGATGGTGCTGACCACCCTGCACTCCGGCGGCAAATTCGGTCAGGGCGGGTACACGTTTTCTGGCGGCACCCACGGCGTGGGAGCCAAGTGCGTCAATGCCGTCTCCGAGTGGTTCGAGGTGGAGGTCAGCCTGAACGACAAGATCCACCACATGGAGTTTGCTCAGGGGAGGACGGTCAAAAAGCTCGATGTGATCGGCAAGGCCAAGGGCACCGGCACCCTGATCACCTTCAAGCCGGATCCCGAGATCTTCCGCGAGACGACCGAGTTCAAATCCGAACGCATCATCCAGCGTCTGCGCGAGCTGGCGTTCCTAAACTCCGGACTCGAGATCGTCTTCATCGATGAACGGCAGGCCGAGGCCAAGCCGGAGACCTACTACTATAAAGACGGTGTCGAGGAATTCGTGAAGCAGCTCAACAAGAGCAAGGCGGTGGTCCATCCGAAACCGTTCACGATCCGCAAGGAGTCAAAGATGGAGACCCCCGACAAGGTGGTAGAGATCCATTTGGAGCTGGTGGCGCAATACAACGATTCCTTCAACGACCAGGTCCTCTGCTACACCAACACCATCCATAACCCAGACGGAGGCACCCACCTCTCCGGGTTCCGCAGCTCCCTCACGCGCGCGATCAACCAATACGCCAAGAACAACAGCCTCCTGAAGGACAAGGATCCCCAGATCACGGGCGATGACGTCCGGGAGGGCCTGACCGCGGTCATCTCGATCAAGCACAGCGACCCGAAGTTCGAGTCCCAGACCAAGGTGAAGCTGATCTCTCCGGAAGTGGATAGCTTCGTGGGATCGGCAGCCTACGAGGGGCTCATGAACTACTTTGACGACAACCCACCGACCGCGAAGAAGATCGTCGACAAGGCCCTGAATGCCGCCCGAGCCCGGGAAGCCGCCCGAAAGGCGCGCGAAGCTGTCCGGAAGACGGCCCTGACCGGTGGCGGACTGCCCGGCAAGCTGGCTGATTGCTCGGACCGCGATCCCGCCAACACCGAGCTCTACATCGTCGAGGGTGATTCCGCAGGTGGGTCCGCCAAGCAGGGTCGCGA
>SYEM01000046.1 GCA_005801385.1 Verrucomicrobiales bacterium
AGGGGCCACACCACTCGGCCCAGAAATCAACCAGAACGGGATGCCCGGCCTGGAGGACTTTCTCGGGGAAGTTCTGCTCGGTGACGGTAAGAATGTGTTCGGAGGCCATGGTTCAGGAGGCGGCCGGGAACAGGAAGAAGAGCCGTGCGATGACACAGAGGCCTACGACCACAGTGGCGAATGCGAGTCCCAGATCGATGGGGCTCACGAGGGCAGCAGCGGGAGCTTTTGCTGCCACCGAGGCAGCCGGGGCGGGTCTAGCCGGAGCCGGTGATGCCGGAGCTGGAGCCTGAGAGCGCGGGGCAGGTGCCGCTGCTGGGGCCGGAGTAGGCGCGGCAGCTGCGGGAGCTGCTGCTGCGGTCGCCGCAGCCGGAGCAGGTGCGGGTGCTGCTGGGATCTTGATCGCAGGACCGCCCGCCGGTTTGGGCGGAAGGCTGATGCGGACCGTCTGCTTCTTCTGCGCCGCTTCGGCGGGCTTTGGAGGCTCTGGCGCTGGAGGAACGGGGGATCCCGGCGGAGGTGTCTCAGACATGATGATTTGGAAGTAGTTGTTGAGGCTAGGGATGTGGAAGCTGTGGAGTCAAAACATAGTTCCAGACGTCGTCACTCACGGTCACCGCGCCAGCCTCCCCGATCTTCGCGTCCGCCGCGATCGCCCCAGTCGCCGCGCCCTCCCCGTTCACCACGTTCCCGAAAACCACGATTGCCGCCACCATACCCTCCGCCACCGCCGTAGCCGCCCCGTGGACGGTCTCCCGGAGGCCGCTCCTCGCGCGGACGGGCGATGTTGACGGTCATGGCACGGCCCCCGAGGTCCTTGCCATGGAACATTTCGACCGCCTTGTTGGCCTCCTCTGGTGTGCTGAACTCGACAAAGGCGAAGCCGCGGGAGCGTCCTGTCATCTTGTCCAGCATGAGGTTGACGCTCACGACGACTCCGGCACCACGAAACTGGTCCTCGATGTCGCGTTCCAAGACCTGGTAGGGAAGGTTACCCACGAACAACCGCCTGTTGCTTTCCATAGGACTGAGGGAGCTAGGTCTCGGCGCATCCCGACGGCGACCAGCGACTCGCCGGTCGACGCTCGGAAGGTTCATAGCCGCCAAACTGTCATTCAGACTCCTTCGGGGTGCTGCCGATGGAATTTTGAATTGCCCTGAAAGCACAACCCAAGTCAACGCCGGAATGGCATCCTCCAGATGTGCGGGGGTGAATGCATGCGACTCCGACGGCTGCCAGCGCTCCCGTCGGACCGCCGGGCCTGTGCCGTCACCTGTTCGATGGTCACGGACGAGGTCACGGTGGTTCCCCAATTCAGTCTTTGCGGTCCGGGCTCAGGGTGGCTTTCATTCCTTCTATGCAATCATCGAACCCTGTCTTCCGTCGCGATCCGTTCGTCCCGTCCAGGTCCCTCGATGGAGCGATGACCGTCCACGGTGCCGTGGGCAAGACGGCGGTCCTCCTGGTGTTGGCTCTGATCACCGGGTCCATCACATGGACTCTCGCCCAGAAGGGGGCAGGGGTCTTGCCGTTCGTCGGAGGAGCCGGTTTTTTTGGGTTCCTGATCGCGATCGCGTTGACATTCAAGCAGTCATGGTCGCCCGTGTTGGCTCCGGTCTACGGGATGCTGGAGGGCATCGTCCTCGCGGGCGTTTCCCTGGGCTTCGAACAGCGGTATCCCGGGATTGTTCTGGCAGCCGCGGGCGGCTCGGTGGCCACCCTTGCGGCGCTGTTGTTCGCCTACCAGAGCGGCATCATCCGGGCGACGCAGTCGTTCAAACGGGGCATCCTCGTCGCCATGGGCGGGCTCTTGCTGTTCTATCTCGCGCAGATCGTGCTCCTCTTTTTTGGGGTGCCGATGTTCATGGCGGTCCATGGCTCGGGTCCCATCGGGATTGTCTTCAGCGTGTTCGTCGTCGTTCTGGCCGCGCTGAATCTGGTCATGGACTTCGACTTCATCGAGCAAGGGGCCCGCTCCGGGGTGCCCAAGTACATGGAGTGGTACGCCGCCTTTGGTCTGATGGTGACGCTGGTATGGCTGTACTTCGAGATCCTCCGCCTCCTGGCGAAGCTCTCGAACCGCCGCTGAGCAGGGCGATGGGCGACATTCGCCCGCCCGCCGACGTCAGAGCAGGGAATCCGCAAGCCGCGCGGTGTTCTGGGCGACCCGGGCTGCCAGCGACCTTTTTTGCCAGGTTTCCAGCGTGAGACGGTCGCTCTGGTCGAGGTGACGCTGGTTCAGGTCCCTGACCTGCCGTGCCACGCCAGGGTCGTAGATCAGCAGATTGGCCTCCGCATTGATGGCAAACGAGCGGATGTCCATGTTGCTGGAGCCGATGATCACTAGGTCGTCGTCGATCACGAGGCTCTTCGCGTGCAGGAAGTGGGTCCGATACTGGTGGATTTCCACGCCCGCCTCGAGGAGCTCCTCATAGTAGGAGGATTGTGCCAGGACGGTCAGGCGCTGGTTGGAGTGGAGGGGAACGATGAGCCTGACCTGCACCCCTCGTTCGATCGCGGTCCTGAGGGCTGCGAGGAACGATTCATCCGGGACGAAGTAGGGGGTGGTGATGGTGACATTCCGCCGGGATTGGTGGATCAGCGAGACCAGCAGCATGGCAAAGGTCTGCTGTCGGTAGCTCGGGGCGCTGGGAATCAGCTGAGCAAAGACCTCGCCGGTGCGGTCGATGGGGCCCCATGAAGGACCCGAATCCACTGCGGGTTCCCGCTCCTGGAGCCGGTCGACCCAGAAGACGGCCTCGAGTTCCGCCACGATCGGACCGGTGACCCGGGCGACGAGCTCCTCGTTGGGGAATCCTGGCACAAATCGGGGAGCGACCACGTTCTGGGATCCCACATAGCCGATCCGACCGTCGATGACCGCGACCTTTCTGTGGTTCCTGATGTCCACGCGGGTGCCCCGGGGTCGAAGGAATCGGACGGGCAGCACCTCGGTGACCTCCACCCCGACGGCCCGGAGACGGGGGGCGACGGTCTTGAGTGCCTGTTTGGATCCGATCCCGTCGAGGAGCAGTCGGCACTGCACGCCCCGTCGGGCCGCCCGCTCGAGTGCAACGGTCACCCGCTCGGCCACGTCGTCGTCACCGTAGATGTAGTACAGGAGATGGACCCGGTTTTGTGAGTCCTGGATGTCCATGGCCAGGCGGTCGAGTGAGGCTGCATATTCCGGGAGAAGCTCGACGGTGTTTCCGCTGAGCATGGGGAATGCAGTCAACCGTTCCGCGAGACGTGCCGCGTTCGCCACGGCTTCCGGGAGCTGGTCGACCGGGGTGCGGACCTCGGGTGGCAATCCCGAGGCGGCGTCGCGGATGGTCCGGGAGAGATTCTCGAGGAGGGTTCGACGTCGTTTCGGAATCTGGATCCGACCCACGATGAGGTAGATGACGAGTCCGCCCCAGGGGAACAGGAAGATGAGGAGGAGCCAGGTTCGGGCTGCGGCGGGTGGACGGCGCTGTGGGATGTACGCCAACATTGCCAGCCGAACCAGCCACTCACCGGCCAGCAGGGTCCAGCTCCACGGAAACTCAGGGATCCAGCCAAGGTTCATCAGGACTTTAGTGGGACCGCGGCGAGGCCGTCCCCAAGGAGCGAATTTACCCCGCCGCGCGCCCAAGACCAAGGATCGGGATGGGGGCCTTGCGGTGGGCGTCGTGACCGGACACTCCCTCGCGAACCCCGGCTCAGCGATGCGGCGGCCTCGGTGATGGGCACAGGCCTCGGCCAGGGAGGACGGGGCGAGGGTGGCGCCGTCGATCCTGGAGCTGGCATGGGTTGAGCCGCCATTCCTGGCCCTCGCGCTCGACCACCATCCGGCCGGCATCGAATCCGACCAGCCGGACTTGGAATCCCGGGGTCAGACCCTCCGGGAGCGGGAGGGAGCCTGGGTGGATTTCGACGACGTCGCCTCGCTGCAGTTTTGGATTCAATGTCATGGCGCTGACTATGGCCACCGGGGTTGGACATCCGCTGGGGTAGGGTTTGATTTGCGAAGTGTGATCCTCCATACCGCTGGGCGAAGGGGCCGGGGCGCCGTCGAAGCCCGTCGGAGGGTGTCTCGGGCCGAGGCGGTTCGCAGGTCACCCCTCATTCTTCCTGGGAATCTTCGGAATCGCCGCTGTCAAAGCTCCTTAAGAATGTCCCCTCCTGAACTCAGGTGAGCCATCCAGTTGCACCATCAAGCCCAGGTTCGCACGCCGCTCTCGCCACTGCCGGTGCTTCCTTCCACGCCTCCTGACACTCCATTGCCCGCTCTCCATCATCCATCGCCGCAACGTCTCGTGATCGACCACCATCCCCTCCCGCTCCAGGTGTTCGGCTGCAAGCGTCGGCCCGAAGTCCGCATACCGGGCCTTCACTCGCGCCAACACCTGCGTCTTCAGCGCCACCGGTTTAGCCCGCCCACTTCGCCTCCCCCTCAGTGCGTGCACCAGTCCGGCATCCCCCTCCTCCTGGTAGCGCCTCCAGATCCGCCGCGCTTGCCGGCAGCTCAGCCCCAGCGCTTCGGCGGCCTCCACAACCTTCAATCGCTTCAACTTCACTTCTCCCAGCACCGCCATCCGGCGTCGCTCCTTCGGGCTCATCAGCAGGTGTCCTTCCATGGGGCGTGGCCGCTTCGCGGCCACTCAACAAGGGGACATTCTTAACGAGTCCCCTTGAGGACATTTTCAAAGAGTCGCGACATCTTCGGAATCGCCGCTTGCCTGGGACTTCCTGCGACGGGCAGTCTCTTCTCGTTTTCTAAGCGTATGGCTGAACTCAACGGCAATCTTCTCGTCGCCCAATCCGGCGGTCCCACCTGTGTCATCAATGCCTCCGTCGCGGGGGTCATCACCGAAGCCGGTCGCCACGGGGAGATCGAAGAGATCTACGGTGGCCTGAATGGCATCTACGGCATCCTCAACGAGGAGCTGATCGACATCAACGAGGAGCGCAGCAAGGCCATCGACGGCCTGCGATACACCCCGGCCGCGGCGTTGGGGACCTGCCGGTACAAGATCAACTTCGACAAGAAGCCGGAGGCCGCGGCCCGGGACATGAACCGTCTGTTCGAGGTCTTTCAGGCCCACAACATCCGGTATTTCTTCTATGCCGGCGGCAACGATTCCCAGGACACGGCCCACAAGATCCACCTCGAGGCGGTTAAGCGCGGCTACGAGATGCGGGTGATGGGTGTTCCGAAGACCATCGACAATGACCTGCCGCACACCGACCACTGCCCAGGCTATGGCTCGGTGATCAAGTACAACTCGGCGACCGTGATGGAGATCGGTCTGGATGTTGGCTCGATGGCCACCGACGACGGCTCGTGCTGCATTGTGGAGGTCATGGGCCGTGCGGCGGGCTGGATCGCGGCGGGCACTGTGCTTGCGAAGCAGGGCCACGCGTCGAATCCCCCGCACATCATTCTGCTGCCCGAGATCCCTCTCGATGAGGCTGCGTTCCTCGCGAAGGTCCAGGCGACCGTTGCCGAGCTGCAGTACTGCATCGTGGTGGTGGGCGAAGGCCTGAAGAACGCGGCCGGCGAGGAGATCGGGGCCGACAAGTCCCGGCTGGACGCCTTCGGCCATCCGGTGCTGTCCGGTGCCGCCGACGCATTGGCCTCCATCGTGCAGGGCCGTCTCAACCTCAAGACCCGCACGGTGAAGCTGGGCTATGCCCAGCGGGCCGCGGCGCACTTTGCGAGCCAGACCGATGCCGATGAGGCGTTCGCATGTGGGGCCGCTGCAGTCCGGGCCGCCATCGACGGAAAGTCCGGCTTCATGCCGAAGATCGTCCGCCTCGGCAGCGCTCCCTACAAGTGGACCATCGAGCTTGAGGATCTGGCGAACATCGCAAACGTGGAGCATTTCATCCCGCGCGATTGGATTAGCGAGGACGGCATGATGCCGAACGACAAGTTCGTCGAGTATGCCGCTCCGCTGATTGCAGGGGAGGTCAAGGTTCCCATGGTGAATGGATTACCTGCCTATGTGTCGCTCGGGCGCACTCCGGTCGAGAAGAAGCTGGCCCCGCGTGGGTGATTCGAGGACGCAGGAGTCCCACGGCAAGGCGTGGGGACGCAAAGGAGGAGATCAGGGATCCGGACACCACGGGTCCCTTTTTCATTCCTCGTCGTTTTCGATGGGTCCGTTTCCATCGGTTTGCGGGCTTCGAGGGCGGAGGCATCTCGGGAATTCTCTGTTGGTTGGGCGCAGCGACACCACCGGTGACGGTGTCGGGGCCTCTTGAATCCCGGCAGGGTTGCCACCACGACAGGATACCGACCGGACTTCTCCTGCGATTCCTCGACGGTGCAGGCCACCCCCGGGGGTGCAGTGGCTGCGTGGCGCCCGGTACCTTGGACACCGGATTGCCCGACATCCGCGTTTGGCTAGTGCTCTGCATGCCGTGGACCTTGTCTCGGATCGGGAGCTCTGGTCGGATTTGCCTCATGAAATCCGTCGTCGTCAGGCTCCTGGTGCAGGCCTTCCTCGGGCTCGTGGTGCTGATGCTCCTCGTTGGTGCGCTCCTGATGGGACGGGCCGCCTGGGTGTTTCGGGACCGATTCCCGGGCTATGTGCTGGATGTCCGCATCGATGGCAAGGCGTTTGACCAGTCCCCGCGTCCACTTCGGGTGGGGTTCGGCAGGGTCGACGTCACCCCTGCAGTGGGTGGCACCCACCCGCCGGTCTGGATCGCCGGGTTCAGCCAGGGCCGGGCGGCCACGGGGGTGCACGACCCACTCGAGGCCGTGGCGATCGTCTGGGATGACGGCCACACTCGGGTGGGTGTCGTCTCGGTCGACTCGATCGGAATCTTCCATGACGACGTAGTCCGCGTCCGGGAGCGTCTGCCTGCCGATCTGAAGCTCGACTACGCGGTCGTCTGCGCGACGCACAACCATTCGACTCCCGATCTCATGGGACTCTGGGGACCGGGCCTGTTCGAGTCGGGCGTCGACCCTGTCTATCGCGACCGCGTGGTGGCCGCCTCGGCGGAGGCCCTGGCGCAGGCGGTCGCGGCGCTGCGCCCGGCGACCCTGTCGCTGCACGAGCTGAAGGTTGACCCGGCGGGTCTCGTCGCCGACACCCGGAAGCCGGAGGTCTACGACGCCGACCTCCGCTGGATGGTGTTTCGGGATCCGCAGTCCCATGCGGTCCTTGGCTCGCTGGTCGGATGGGGCAACCACCCGGAGACGCCTTGGTCCGGGAACACGGAACTGACGGCGGACTTCTGCGGTGTGATCCGTGACGCCCTGGAGCGGGGGATCCGCTATGACGGCGTCGTGAGGCAGACCGGTCTCGGTGGCACGCATGTGTTTGTGAACGGCGCGGTGGGTGGGCTGATGACGACCCATCCCTCGACGACGGTCCACGACGGATTCCTGGGCGAGGACTTCAAGAAACCGTCGCACGAGAAGACGCGCGCCCTCGGGTATAGTCTTGCGAAGCGGCTGCTCGATGCGGTCGAGGTGCCCACGGTGCCGGCGACCCCGACGGTGCCGATCCGGGTGGTGGCCCGGACGGTGGAGCTGCCGCTGGCGAATCCGAACTTCCTGCTGGCCGGGATGCTGGGGCTGCTGGATCGCGGCTATGTGCGGTGGATGACGGTCCGGACCGAGGTGGCGTTGATCCAGCTGGGGGAGGCGAGCATCGCATGCATCCCGGGCGAAATTTATCCGGAGATCGTGAACGGCGGGGTGGTCCGGGCGCCGGGCGGGGATTTTGACATCGAGCCGCTCGAGGTGCCGCCCCTGCGCGAGATGATGCCCGGTCGGGTGAAGTTCGTGTTCGGCCTCGCGAACGACGAGATCGGCTACATCATCCCAAAGTCGGAGTGGAACACGGAGCCGCCGCATCTGTTCGGCGCCGACAGCGCGCCCTACGGCGAGGTGAACTCCATGGGCCCGGAGACCGCCTACCTGATCCATGGCTTCCTTCGCGAACTCACCGAGTCTGCGAAGGCCCCGCGGTGAGGATCGGTCAGGCCCGGTCCGCCTAGGGTCGGAGCCGGAAAAACCGGGCCGATTCCGTGACGGCCACCACCACTTCCCAGAACGCACCCTGTTTCAACGGTGACGCCCCCACGGCAGTCCAGACCGCCTCCGGTCCCAGACCGGATGAGACTTCGAGGATTCCCCCCCGGACCGCTTCCGGCCAACGCAGGAGCAGGTAGTCGCCCATCAGCACTGGAGACAACGCCGGTGGCGTCACCGGGACCGTGATGAGCTCGATGCGGCCGAGTCCGATGGAGGCGCCGGCCGACGTGGTGTTGTCGCCAATGAAGAGAAAGTTGGGCGTCTCGTAGGGGTCGATCAGGCCGACGAACGGGGTGTAGTCCCGGATCGGTCCCGTCAGGACGGTCTTGCCGCCAACTCCCAGGGTGTAGGAGGCACCCTGGAGGGTGAGTTCGAACGGATGCGAGTCCGTGTTCGGCCAGAGGGCCTCCTCGGCATGGGTGAACAGAGGGGAATCGGACTGGGCCCAGACGCGATCCTTCCAGAAACCCAGTTCAATGCCCTTCCTGTCGGAACCGAGCACGGTGACGGAGCAGCCGGCACGGTCGACCCGTGTGCCGTGGTTCTCCTCGAGGACGCGTAAGGTGAGCCGGAGGGTGAATCCGGCGGTCCGGTCGAGCGGGATTGGGGCGATTCGGGAGACTCCGGCCGACACCTGGAGAATGCCGGTGGTGTCCATGCGGGCTTCCTGTCCCACAAGGGAGATCGGCGTGCTGAGTGGGAGCGAGACGTAGTTCCAGCCCTGCGCGCTGGGCAGGGTGCCAAGGGCCGGGTCGTACAGGGCCTCGGCCGAGGCCAGGAGTGGGAGGGCCAGCGATAGGAGTCCGGGCAGTTTCATGGAATCCCAGGAATCTACTCGAAATTGGACTCCAACCAAGCCCGGATCGCGGCGGCCTGGGGATGATTCGGGTCCAGTTCAAGGACGCGTTGATAGTGGGGTCGGGCCCGTTTCGGATCCCGCAGCTCCCGGACGTAGAGGCTCGCAAGGGCGAGTCGGTTGGCGGCGGAATCGGCCCCCAGCTTCACGGCCTCCTCGAGCTCCTCGGCGGCGTCGGCGGAATACCCTGACCGTGCCAACGCCGCGGCAAACAGCTGGTGGGTGGCCGCCAACCGGGGCTCGAGCGTGGTGGCCGACTCGCCGGCAGTGAGGGCGATGTCGACCCGACCCGCCTCGAGCGCCGCCCGGACGAGCTGCTGCCAGCCCTGCGACCACGACGGATCGAGCTCCACCGCCTTGCCGAGGGCAGTGACCCGGTCGGTGGTGGTCTGGGCGGCGGCCGCCTCGGCGGCGGCGCGGTTGCCCTTGGCTAGAACGGGGGCTGGTCCCCGCGGAAACCGGGCGATGATCGGCGGTGCAGGAGGCTCAGGCTTCGGCAGCGGTGTGATCCGGGTCGTGGGCGCGGTGAGAATCGGCCGCGGTGCCGGGAT
>SYEM01000047.1 GCA_005801385.1 Verrucomicrobiales bacterium
AGTCTTCCCGCACCTCCCTCCCTTTGGGGGGGAGGCGCAGCGAAGGCGAGCGTAGCGAGCCCAGCGGAGCCGACCCCCAAAGGGAGGGAGGTGCACCGCGCGCTAAAAACGGGTCGAGGGCGGGCCATGTTGGCTTCCTGTTGGGGTTGTACCAAACACATCCAACAAACGCCTCACATGGCCCACCAAGCCCAACCTGAACTCCTCAACAGCCTCCTGTAACTCATCAACGAACACGGCACCGAAGGCCTCGCCGAGGGCATCCGCCTGCTCGTCAACGAAGCCATGCGCCACGAACGAACCCAGGTCCTCAACGCCCAACCCTACGAGCGCACCGAGTCCCGCAATGGCTACACAGTGGAGGGAGGTCGGGACCGGTCTCTGGATCCGGGGAATTGGAGTCTTCAGGCGCCCACCAACACCCTGGCCCCATACCACCTCGAGCTCAGGGTCGACGTGGACCGGTTCCGCTGGACGATTTCAACGGGCTCCAACGTCGTGGCCGTGGGCAGCCACCCGCGTCGATTGGATCTCCGGTTTCTTGGATTCTACGCCTACGACAACACGCTCTGCTACCTGACCGGAGTGAGACGTCACCGCCCGGGGGGCGGATCTGGTGCGTCAGGCTCGCAGGACCCGATCCGTCCCTAGGAACAAGAAGGAATCCACCGGGCGCGCGGTCGGTGGTGGACGATCGCGCAGACCTGACTTTTTGGCATTCCCCGCAAAACGGGATTGCCATTCCGTCGTCGGCCTCCGCACTTTCTTCAAGCGTCCCCAGGGAGGGTTGCCTGTTTCGCGCATCGGGCTGTGCTTTTTTGCTGCACCGATGAGCGTCCTCAGCCGGCGTTTCCCCGGGTCCGCATCTGATCCTCTTGCGGCATGAACACGATCCGGACTTGGCTGCTGACATGGATGGTGGGGCTTGGGCTGACCTCCGCCCTGACGTGGGTGCACGGTGCGGGTGTCGCGACCCTCACGACGCCATCCTACTCGGCCCCGGGATATCTTGTGCGACGCCTTGATGCCGACTCGGTCCTGGTCCGTGCGGAGTTCAGCCAGAGCTTCCCAGCCAAGGGCAAGCGGACGCTGCGTTCGACCTGGCAGCTGCTGGACGACCAGGGCAAGCCGGTGGGGATCCATCTCAAGGGCGGATTGGAACGCGGGAACGACTCGGTGGGGGATGCCCACACGATTTCCGTGCTTGCCGCGAATGTCCTGGAGCCCGTGGTGCTGGAGACCGAGATCGTCCCGTACACCCGACTCGATCCCTCCCGTCTGTATCGGTTCGGTCTGGTCTCCGTGTCCGACACCACGACCTTTCCCAACAAGGATCTCGGGCAGGCCGGGACGCAGGTGAAGGGGAATGCCTACATTCATTTCCGGAACACCAACGAGCCGGCCTATCAGGTGGTGGCGGATCTGGATTCCAACGCCTGGAGCCAGCGGTTCCGGGTGCGCACGGCGGAGTCGGACTCCGCGAACGCGGCGTTCTCGATCATCCCGAAGGTGACGGTGTACCGGTACGATTCCGGCGGCGCGGCGGTCGATGTTCCGCTGCGGCTCCGGGCCTCCGTCGTGGATGATCTCGGCAACGCGATCCCACTCGAGACGAAGGAATTCCTGCGAACGGTCCCGTCCGTCCAGCCCTACAAGATCCTGTCCGTGTTGCCGACGCTGAAGATCGGTCCCAACGCGGACACGAACCGGTCGGTCGACCCGATCCTTCTCAAGCCATCCGTGCCCCTCGATCCGGTGCAGCGGACCTATTTGGCCTCGGTGACTGTCGAGTACCTGGATGATGTGGCCGAGGGGTATGTGCCGGTCGAGAACGGGGTATCATCCGCAAAGGGGCGGCTGCTCGACTTCAATGGGGATCTGCGGTTCGGGACCTTCCTGACGACGTTCTCGGCGATCTCGAATGACCCAGGTGCGGCTGCCGGAGCTCCGGCGGCGGGACGTGTCCCGACCACTCTGACAATCCCGGTGGGCAACGGGGTGTTGCCTGGCGCGGGCTCGACCTACTCGTTCGGCGGCAGTCCCATGCCCGTCGCCATCGATTCCACCGGCACCGCTTCCTTCACCGGGGGAGGCATCGTGCCCGTGACCGCACCGATCCCGGACGCCGATCTGGCGGGGGGACTGCGGTTCACCCGGTCGAACCTCCATCTCAGCGGTGCCGGACTCCGTGCCGGGTTGCTCTCCCTCCAGCTGCCGCCCGGTGTGGGCTTTGTGACGAACGGGGTCACCCGACAGTTCCTCGGGACGATCACCGCGACCGATGTCACGCTCGATGCCTCGGTCAATCCGATCAGTCCCGTGGCGTTTCCAGGGGGACGCCTGACGGAGGAGTCGAAGCCCGTCGAGTACCAGATCACCGCACTCGAGTGGATCGTTCCGGCAGGCCGGATCAAGGCTACCGTCGCCACGGCGTCGATGCCGAGACTCATCGATCTCAACGCCCTGCGCGCGCAGCAGGTGGCCCTCCAGAACCCGGAGTCGGCGATCAAGGCGGCCAACGACCACGTCTATCTCGGTGTCACGGGCGTGCTGGGTGGAACCGCCGTGATCGGGATCGATCCCGACAAGAACGGGTCCATCACCACCCGGCTCAAACTGGGACCGGGCCGGTTCCATCCGCACTTCCCCTATGCCGACGTCCGCGAACCCGGGCAGGAGATCGTCTCGGGGTCGGGTGGGATCGAACTCGACCAGGACCGCATCGTGGCCCCGACAAGTTCTCTCAGCGGGGTGGCCCCGTTCGAGATCCGGTATGACCGCGCGTGTGTGGACCAGCCCGGTACGTCGCCGGAGTGCGGCGCGGCCAGCGACATCGCCCGGGTGCTGTTCACCTCGGACGTTGGGGTGTTGCGGGTGACCCGGGACGGGGGGCTCCAGGCCGAGGGCACCACCGTGGATCCCATCACGGCCGCCGACCTCACCCTTCGGTGGGGCCAGGATCCGACCAATCCCGGCAAATACGCCCACACCCTGCTGTCCACATTCCCGAAGGGGTCCTATCTCATGGCGGGCTCTTCGCTGGTCGGCGGGATCAAGGGAACGGGCTCGACCGCCCCGGGTTCGGGCACGGTGGCCGAGCTGGGCGTGGGAGCCATCCTCTTCAGCGGCGTGGACCGTGCGGTGGTGGCGCCCGATCGGGTCATTCGACCCGACACGGCCGCCTACCTGGAGTCGGATACCGACATTGCGGACTACCCCGGCATCAATCTCCGGGCCTCGACCCTTGCCGCGCCCAAGGCGTTCAGCCGCATCGCGGCGGTCGACACCCCGGTCTACGACCTCACGGCCCGGGCCCAATACTACCTCCGGTCGGCCGGCATCAGCGGCGTCCACGAAGCGAAGTCCTTTACCGAGGCCCTGACGCTCTACGGCTATCCGGTGAAGCTGACCTCGTTCCTGCTGTCGTACCTTGACAACCGGAACCAGGAGTCCCGGACCGATGGCTTCGTGTCCGTGCCCTATCCCTCGGACTTCACGGTGGCGTTCAGCGAGCTGAAGCTGACGTGTCCGGGCGGACTGGATTCCGCGGAGGTGGATTCGGCGCAACCCCTGGACCTGGAGTACTGGCAGCAGGCGCCGATCACCCCGCTCTCGCTGCGGTTCGAGACCGCGAACGGCTGCTCGCCGGCGGGGCCGGCGGCGCTGGTGCTCGGGGTCCGGGCCCAGTGCGAGCTGTTCGCCAACGCGCTCGATGGCGAGCTGGGGTTCCGGTCGAACGGCCAGATCGCGACCCGGGCCGACGGCATCGCGCCGCCGTTCGACTCGCGTCTGAAGATGCCGTCGGTCGGCCTACCGGGTCCGGCCTCGAAGACCTATGCGTTCACGCCGAGCCAGGACGTCTACTTCAACGCGCAGAACGCCCCCGGGGCGCCGGGGTCAGGCTTCCTCAACCTCGCCGGCAGTGTCGATGTGCCGTTCTTCAAGGACCTGAAGTGGCATGTGCACACCCGGGCCAAGTACACGGCGGGACTTTCCCCGACCCTCTACGCGGTGATGTCGGGCTGGACCTCCGGGGCCGACTCGTTCTTCAGCAATGTCTTCTTTGATCCCGCCCACCAAGGGTTCACCGGGGCCAGCGTGGAGGCGTATCGGGAGTCGTCGCAGCAGGGTGGGGCCTATGCGGTGAGGGCCGAGCAGGACTGGCTCGGGATCACCCAGGCGTTCCACTACACCCTCCAGTGGAACGCCGGGGGCCGCGCCTTCTCGGCGGATGATGTCACCAAGGACTTTTTCGTCTTCTCCCTCACGCATCGGGCCAAGTACCTGTGTCCCGACACCGCGGAGCTGACCTTCGGGCTGTCGTATGACGGGTTGCCGCAGATCAACATGGCGGGCTTCGCCACCCAGGCCCTCGACGCCGGCGTGGGCTACACGCAGAACCTGATCGACGCCCTCGGCACATCCGGAGCCGACGCCCTCCTGTCGGGCATCGACGCAGGACGGACACTGCTGTCGAACGAGATCGAGAAGCTGATCTCCCCGCTGCTGGACGGTCCGATCATGACCGCGGTCGACCGGCTGCTGGACGATCTGTATGGGCTGCCCGGATCGGCGACGGTGACGGTGTCGTCGGCCGACGCCGCGGCGGACATCGCGGCGCGGATCCGGAACGTGGGGGGGACAGTCCGCCAGTCGATCGACTCGGCCTTCGCCAACACCGGGGTGGACACCGCGACCGGGCTGGCGGATGACAAGCTCGCGAAGGTCCAGACCGGCATCCAGCAGCTGGTGGGGGATCCGAATGGCCTGCTCCGGACCCAGGGGGTCAAGAAGCTGGTCAGCTCGCTCGTCGCCCGCGAGGCCCCGCAGTTCGTCAGCGTCATCGCCGGAGCGCTGGCCGGCGCCGCCGTCAACGATGTCATCAACTCGCCCGCCCTCGACCAGATCCGGGGCTCGTTGACGAACGTCGACGGCATCATCAGCCAGGTCCGCACCAAGATCACGGATCCCTCGACGGGGATGTCGGCCCAGATCCAGGCGGTGCTGACCACGGAGCTGAACGGGATCTGCAACCGGGTGGCCGACTCGGTTGAGGAGGAGCTCGGGCGCTATTCGGTCTCCGGCACCATCGATCTCCCCGAGGTCCCGCGGCTCCAGCTCCGCGAGTACATCCGCCAGCAGATCAACGACCAGATCATCCAGAACCAGCTCGTCGGAGTCCTCGAGACCCAGATCCGTCAGTATGCGCAGGACGTGATCAACTCGGTCACGACCGAACTCGACAGCGGGCTCCAGCAGGTCAACACCGCGCTCCGCGATGTGATCGCCACGCAGTTGGCGGAGATCGACCAGTCGATCAACCAGGAGGTGCTGGGTCCGATGAGCGATATGATCGGTTCGGGGCGCCTCAGCGGCTATGCCCACATCCAGGGCGATTCCCTGTCGCTGCTCCGGGTGGACGGATTGTTCCAGTGGAAGGTCCCGGACGAGATGCGGTTCAAGGCCTATCTCCAGATCAAGCAGCTGACTTCCGACAACACTGGCGGGTGCATCCCGCCGGGTGAGACGGCCAACGAGATCCTGATCGGGGCGGACGACGTACCGCTCGAGTGGATCTCTCCCGGACTCTCCGGGAATGTCGGGGTGAAGTTCACGGTCATGGGCGGCCAGCCGATCGGTCTGGGCGGATCCTTCGACATGACCGGTGGCCCGCTGACGTTTGAGGCCTTCAAGATCTGGGACATGGGCGCGGCGGTCGCGTTCGGCGCGATCGACGGGGATCCCACCGCGGCGGAGAACTACCTGGCGGCCAACCTCAACCTCGAGATGGGAGGCTACGGGCTGGCGGGTGGGGCGTTCTTCGGCCGGACCTGCACCCTGGATCCGATCCTGCTGATCGACCCGGAGGTCGGCACCGTCCTGGGAACCCCCCCGTTCACCGGGGCCTATGTCTATGGCGAGGCGCGGCTGCCGGTGAACGAGCTGATCGGCATCCCGTCGTCCTGCCTCCTGCAGGTGAACATCGGCGCCGGGGCAGGGGCCTTCTTCTTCCTGGAGGGACCCACCTTCGGCGGCAAGCTGGTCGGCGAGGTCAGCGGCGAGGCTCTGTGCCTGGTATCGATCAGCGGACGGATGTCGCTGGTCGGCCTCAAGGAGGGGCTCGACCTGACCAGTCCGATGCGGTTCTCCGGAACCGGAACCCTCAAGGGCAAGGTGGGTGTCTGTCCCTTCTGCATCAAATTCAAGGAAAGTGTCGGCATCCGGTTCAGCGTGAGCCAGGGCCAGATCAGTTCACCGGAACTCAGCTACTGACATGAACATGCGTCATCTCGTCCTCTGGCTCACCGCCCTGCTGCTCCCGCTGAGGGTTCCGGCACCCATCATTCCAAACTGTGCCGACTGCGACATCTCCGACATGGCGCTGGTCACCGCCGGCACCCATGTCCAGGCCGGGGGCGTCGCCCTCGGATACCTCATCTGCCAGGTGCAGGGCGGACTTCCCGCCGCCGCGGGTCCGGACCCCACCTTTGCCGTGTACCGCAAGGACGGGCTCCCGACCGATCCATCGACCTACGTCCGGGTGGGCATCCTGCAGTCGGTGACGGATCCGGCGACGGTCACGGCCCTGCTGCAGCGGTCGTGGACCCTGCGGCCGGACCTGAGTCCCACCGCCCAGGAGGGCTCGTTGTCGGGCAAGCTCGACCAGATGTTCGGCAGCCTCTCGAACGGCGTCTCGGGTCAGCCTCTGGCGATCAAGCTGGCGAACGTGATCTCGGCCGCGCGGTCCGATGCGGCCTATCGCGGCCAGCTCCAGCTCCTGGGCAAGACGTTCCCCGGGGTGAACCTCTGTCTGGGGCAGGGGTGGGCCGGATCGATCCCGGCCGGAAACCGATCGACCTTCGAGATCCGCCTGCGGGATCCCGCCACCGGAGGCGACCTCGCCGTGGTGGGACGCGTGACCCTCGATCCCACCGCCCCCCCGGTGGCGCTTCCGGCTCCGGGATTCCCAGTGGATGCGGGCGTCGACGTCTCCTCCGTCGCGCTTCCGGCCACCGCGTTCTCGACCTTCCGCACGAACGGGGTGAACGAGGCGAAGTCGATCGCTGCCTTCGGCCAGCAGGTCGTCCAGCTCCAGTCCCAGCGGGTGAACCGGGCGGTCCGGATTCGCTGGTCCACCCCTGACCCGCTCCGGCAGCGGTCGGTTCTCCAGAACGGCTACAGCCTCTGGCGGATTCCATCCGCCGCGGCGCCCGCCGCATGGATCGGTGGTGCCAGCGGACCCACCCTCGCCGCCCTCCAGTCGGCCGGTGCCACCCGGGTCAATGCCCTGCCCATCGCCACGCCCGAGGATCTCACCGCCGCCCAGGCTGCCGATCCCGCCAACACCGCCACGGTATTCCTGACCGACCAGGTGGATGCCGGTGTCGTCCTGACCGGAGGGTTTGCGGAGTTCGCCTATTTCGTGACCGCGGTCGACGTGCTGGGTCGTGACGGCGCCGTCTCGCCCGGAACCCGCCTGGCCGTCTTCAACCGGATGCCACCCGCTGCGGTGAAGGGACTCGAGGTCGACAACGTGTACGACTGGTCGGCCGGGGTCGGGAAGCAGCGGCTCCGGCTCCGTTGGGATCCCGTGCCGACCACGGCGGAGACCGGGACGGTCGAGTACGAGATCCATCGCTGGCGCACCTACGACGGCGCCCAGCGGTCGTTGGGGGCCGATCCGGTGGCGACCTCCGCGACGACCGCATTC
Source organism: Verrucomicrobiales bacterium (assembly GCA_005801385.1). Lineage (GTDB taxonomy): Bacteria > Verrucomicrobiota > Verrucomicrobiia > Limisphaerales > UBA9464 > UBA9464. The sequence continues at coordinate 7,712 of SYEM01000047.1, forward strand.
ACCGACGACATCGTGGGCAGTCCGAATGAGGCCGATGCCAACAAGTCCTTCTGGTATACGGTCCGGGGGGTCCGGACGGTGTCCGCCGGACCCTATGGCACCCGCCGGATCCGTGGCGGCCACAGCGCGCCGGTCTTCGGCGTGATCCGGGATCGGGAGGGTCCGGGACTGGTCGGGGGGCGGATGCGCATCCCCTGCAAGCGTCCGAGGGTCGAGGCCCTGCCGCCGGTCATCCGTCCGGGCGACACGTCCGAGGTCGGACGCCGCATTCCGGTCACGCTGAGTTGTCGGCGCCTCAAGCCCGACCTCGTCTGGGCGGAGTTCTCCTACAAGGATCCCAACGACACCTCTGGAGCCGGACCCATTGTGCTGGCCCGGGTGGCCTTCGACGGAACGGGGATTGCGGAGCACAAGCTGGCCTTCGACGCCGAGACCTTCGGCCAGACTGGACCCACACTGGCCCATATCCGCTGTCGGGTGGGGGCCGACACCGGGGCGATCTCGCCGGTAGCCTCCGCGAGCACCGCCGGACTCGGCAAGGACGGTCGCGTCCTCAATGTCGTCATTCCGTTCCAGGCCGACCTCGTGGTCGTGCTCGTGGATTCCCGGCAGGGATGTCCCGAGGGGGGCGACCCCAGTCCCGTGGACGAGGGCACCGGTCTCACCACCAGCCCGGATGGCGAGGTCCAGGTTCCGGCGGGGACACGCGAAGTGAAGTTCTACCGCCGGGTCGACGATGGGCCGATGACCTTCATCTATCGCGCGGAGGTGCCGGAGTCGACGGCGGTGCAGTCTGTTCCCTGGCAGGATCTCAACCCGATGCCGATCAACGGGGGACGGATCTGCTGGTATGCCCAAGCGTACGATCGCGACGGCAATGCCGGACCCTACCTCCGGATCGACTGCGAGGAGTTCCCATCGCTGGCCCTGCCGGTCCCGTATCTCGACCGCATCGTCGCCAATCCGCCGTCGGGCTCCACCCGGACCCTGCGGCTCAAGTGGACCTGTCCGCCGCAGGGTGTCGACCGGTTCCGGGTCTTCATCTCCCAGGATGGACATCTGCCGCCGTCGAACTTCGGTGTCGACGAGCTGAAGTCGAACGCGGCGACCGGCAGCGGCGAGCTGCTGCCGGATGAGGGGACGAAGCGGTTCGGGATCTACGAGACCTCTCGCGTGACGGGTCGCTTCGCCGGCGAGGCCAACTCGGCGACCGAGAATCCTGCCCCGGCCGAGTTCACAATCGACCTGCCCACCGAGAACGGCTCGGTCTACACCGTGGCGGTCCAGGCCGTGTCGGCCGACTCCACCCTGGGCGAGGTCGGCAACGTGCGTTCGGGAGAGTGGTCGGAGACCCTGACGGCCGCGGTGACGGTTCCCTGGCCGGCCCGTCCGGTTCCGCCCGAGTACAAACCGGACTGGCTGTTTCTGGGGCCGTCGGATCCCGCCTCGCTGCAGACCTATGCCGCCTCGGCCGCCCTCGAGGCCAAGGTGTTGTCCCCGGCCGAGACCGGGAACTTCGACGGCGTGGGCGTCTCGATCGGACGGTTGCTCTATCCGACCCGCACCCAGCCGGATGGCAAGGGGCAGGTGACGCTCACCAATCTCCGGATCAATCCGAACCGGAACATCTACCGGACCTCGGAGGATGGGCTGGACCCGGACCCGCTCTTCCCGTGCGCGCTCTACCGGTACCGGATCGCATCGGCGGCGGATTCCGGAGTGCGCAACGACCTGGTGCAGGTGACCCCGTTGATGGAGTCGATCGCCTACGGGTTTGTGGACTCCGGCGGGAAGCCCCTCGCGGGTGGTCCCAACACCCGGATCTATGATCCGTTCATCCGCCTCGTCTACGGTGGCAGTGTCGCCAACCAGGCGGTGATGAACCTCTTCCTGACCGACACCCTGCCGGTCCTCCGCGGTGCGACCTACCGGTACGTGCTGGTGCGCTTCGACCCGACCTCCAAGGAACCGCGCGACATGATCCGCGTGTCGAACCCCGTGACTGTGCCATGAGACCTCCCATCCTGCTGCCCTGTGCTGTTGTTGCGGTCGTCGTATCGGGCCTGACCTCGGTGCGGATCGATGCCGCCGTCTCGCCGGAGGAATCCGCGCGGGAATTCGCCGTGTCGGCCGACTTCAACGGCGACAGCTGGCCGGACCTGCTGGTTGCCGACAAGCCCACGGGAGTGGTCCGGGTCTCCCTTGGCACCCCCGGGGGCGGCTTTGCTCCGCCCCGAACGTGGTCGGTTCAGAACCGCATCACGGGGCTGGCCCTCGGGCATCTCTTCGACCCGACCCGGCTGGATGCACTCGTGCTGGATCCTGACCGGGGCCGTCTGGTCGCGCTCCACCTGAGCGGCGCCTCCGCGGGTGAAACCGTGGAATACGACACCGCTGGGGTGGGGCCGAGCCGGGCCACCTTTGCCCGCTTCGGGGCCGGAGCCCCGGCGGGGCTCGAGGACGTCGTGGCCTCCACGGTCCTCGACGGTGCCCCGTCGCCGGACCGCGTCGAGGTCCTGCGCAACACCGGGGCCACCCTCAAGCCCCTGGTCCAGCATGTCGTGTCCCCTGCGGGACAGGGCATCCTCCAGGCCTTCCCGCTCTGGTCGTCCCGGGGTTCGGCCAACACGCTCGTGGGGTGGGTCTCAGGGACGGGGACCGGGCCGGTCACCGTGCAGATCCATGATGTGTCCGATGCGGTCCTGAAGCCGACGTCACCCGATGCCCAGATCGAGATCCCGTCGACGGCTCCGGTGCGCACCGGCTTCTTTGGCAAACCGCTCGAGACGCGTCTGGTGACGGTGGTCGACGGCTCGCTGGCCTCGGTGCGCCTCGACGCCACGCCCCTTGGATTCGTGGTGGGCGTGCCGAACACGGCTCCGGACTTCTCGCCGGAGTCGGTGGCGTTCAGCGCTCCGGTGGCCGGTGTGTCCGTGGCGCCGGGGAGCGGGACGGATCCGGATCGCCTCGTGATCCGTTTCGAGGGATCCCCGGGCTCGGTGGGGCTCTACGACTATGTCCCCGGGAAAGTTCCGGTTCTGGTCCGTGAGCTCGATGCCGCCGGGGGCGTGCCCACGGCGACGGTACCCCTGCCGAACGGGAGCCTCCTCGTCCTCTCGGCCGCAGCGGCTGGCCAGCCGTCCCGGTCCATGGTCTTCCATGATTCCAGCGGGAAGGTTCTGGGCACGACGATCCTGCCGGTGCCGACGGCCCTGACGGCGCGGAGCACGGTGGCGTACTACGACGGCGCTCCACTCGCGGATCCCTCCGCCCGGGTGGTGTCGGTGGCGTCGGTGGGGGATTGGACCCGGGACATCCCGACCAACGCGCCGCTGCCTGCGGTGATGACCGCGGTGAGGGAACTCTTCCAGGGACCCTCGGTCGGACTCGGATCCGCAGCATCGACCGTCCTCGGTCCACCGCCGGTCGGGGCCACCCATGCGCTGGGCAGCCAGATGGCGGACGACATCTCCTTCTTCTCGTTCCGGGGCGGTTCCGGACCGGTCCTGGACACCGTCTCCATCCTCCCACCCGGAGGCAGCTTCCAGGGCGCGACGGAGGTCGAGATCACCTCGGCCGAGAATTCCCGTCGGGCTGCCCTCGGCCTCGCGCCCACCCAGACCCTCCAGTACCGGTTCGACACCGTGGCAGGGCCGGGAACTTGGATGCCTTACGATGCCAGCCATCCGCCGGTGCTGGTGCAGTCGGGTGTACTGCGGACGTTCGGCCAGACCGCGGGCGGTCAGCGCAGTCCGATCCGTTCGGCCGTGTTCCAGATCGCACCGTCGGTCGGTCGTACGCTGGATTCGGATCTCGACGGGGTGCCGGACTTCGTGGAGCAGGCCCAAGGATTGGATCCGCGCTCGGGTGTGGATGCCGATGGGGACGGGGATTCGGATCTCAACGAGATCGCCGCGGGGACGAATCCGGCGGATGCCTCCGACTTTCTGGCGCGGGATGCGGAGGGGCGCCGGCTGACGGGACTCAACTCGCCGTCGTATTCGATCCGCACGACCGTGACCGGACTCGACGGGACGGGTGGCTCGGTGGCGTCGCGGGCCGCCGACACGAATGTCCTGATCGGGGTCCATGCTCTGGACGGCTCACCGCTGTCGGGATCTCGCACGCTGGTGGTCGGGACGACCGCGCTGGCGACCCTTGGGCCGCTGCAGGCCGAGGGCAGTCGACGGTTTGTGAGTGTTCGGACCCCGCAGTTTTTTGGACTCAGTGCTGCGGCCAACGCCAACACCCCGCCGCCGGGCCGCGAGATGGCGACGCTGGTCCCAACCCCGGAGGTCTCGTCGGTCCTGCCGGCCTTCGAGTTCACCGGGGGCGATGTGCTCTCGGCGGCAGCCCAGTGGCGGACCCTGTTGCGGTCGGGGATCAGACCGACCAATGGCGTCTTCCTGCTTTCGGGAGGCGGGACGGCAACGATCCCGGCGGGTGCGACGGCGGCGCAGGTGAAGGGGCTCCTCGATGCCGCGAATGGGGGTGCGGGATGGTTCAGTTCAGGTCCGGCCACCGTCACCGGTGGCTTCCCCCGGTTCGTGGTCCAGGTCAATGCCCCGGCGGAGACCGGCACGGCGTCGATGACCACGGTCTCCACGCTTCAGCCCTCCTCACTGATCCAGATCGGCCAGCGACAGAAGGCAGGATCCGGGACGCCCCTCATCTTCGAAATCCTGATCACGCCGGCCCCTCGGTGGGTCCTCGCTGCGAACTCTCTATCGGAGACGCTTGCGACCCTGTTGGTGGAGCTGAAGCTCGAGCGACTTCTGGGTGATACCAACCTGACAGTCCTTGCGGGGCGCTCCGGGGATGAGACTCGGTCGGTGCTGTCGGATGCCGACCTCGTGGCGCTCGAGGCGGGTGCGCTACCGGGAGTCGCCGCGCACCGGTTCACGGACATTCAGGCGCCGATCCACGACGCGGTCGTGTCTGCGCCCACCGGTCCCGTGCTCTCGCTGCTCCAGGTGGTCCAGGCGGTCTACACGGTCAGCAGCCGCACGCAGCCGACGAATGGTCCCGCCCTGACGGAAGCCCAGGTCCAGAGCGTGCTGACCACTGGCACGGCCGCGGGCCTCCCGCCGGCGGTGGACCTTCCGATCGACTCGATCCGGTCCTTCCTCCGCAACGGTACGCTGTCGGCCGACGTCACCGCGCTGGTGCCGGCGGCGACTGTGGTCGAGGCCTCCGGGGCAGTGGGGTCGCTCCTCGCGCTGCCACGGGTACGTCCCGACACGACCGTCACCCTCGTCCTGAACGCTTCCGGCCGTTTCGAGCAGCCGGCCGTGCCCCCGTCGACACCTGCGGTCCCCTATCATCTGCTGGGGGCCGGCGGTGTTCCTTACGCCTTCAACGCAGCCTTCGAGTTTCGCCCGGGACTTTCGATCCGGGTCGGCGGCTACACCGATGTCCTGCCGCTGGATGGGACGGCGTCGAAGGCCATCGAGGTGCGGTCGATCACCGTGCTGGGGCTTCCATCGGAGCCTGGCGTGGATTCGGATGGCGACCTGCTGGCAGACGTCTGGGAGGAGGTCTTCTTCGGGGGATCGGTCCACGACGCCTACCTGATTGGCTCAGGCGGGAAGTCGCTGCTGCAGCTCTACCTGGATTCGGCGGATCCATTCCTGGGGTCTGCCACGGCTGCGGAGGAGTTGATCCCGACAGCTCTGAGCCTCGGATCCGGGGATGGCGGGCTCTGGACGCTGCGATGGCGATTCCCTGCGGCCTATGCGAGGGCCTTCCGCTACGAGCTGGAAGCGGGTGGAGATCTGGCTGGGCTGTTCTCCACGACTCCGGTGGGCTCGCCGGTCGTGTCCGGGTCGGACAACGTGCTCTCGTGGGCCGCGTCTCCCGACGAGGAGCGGCGGTTCTGGAGGCTTCGATTGCGGCTGGCACGATGACCCGGTCGCTTGCCGCGCTGGGGCGCTCTGATAGCCTTCGGAGATGAAGCGATCGTTGGGGTTCCTCGGGGCCATCCTGTGGGTCCTGTCATGCGGGGCAGCGGAGCGGGTCTTCAACTTCACCACGAATACCCTTGGCAAGCCCCCTGAGGGATTCCGTTCATTCGTCGTCGGAAAGGGTCCTGCCCCCGATTGGCAGATCGTCCAGGCAGAGGTTCCCTCGCAGTTTGCCCCGCTGATCCAGGACCGCCCGGCGACCTACCGGATGCCGGTTCTGGCCCAGCTGTCCAAGGATCCCGCCGACGAGCGGTTTCCCGTCCTCTGGTTCGCCGGGGAACGCTATGGGGATTTCACGTTCACGACGCGGTTCCGGATCGTTTCAGGCCTCGTCGACCAGATCGCCGGGGTGGTGTTCCGGATGCAGGACGAGAAGAACTTCTACGTCGTGCGGGCGAGTGCCCGGGGCAACATCCGGTTCTACAAGTTCGTGGACGGCCAGCGCACCACCCCGATCGGAAACGATGTCTCGGTGCGCAAGGGTGAGTGGCATGAGCTGACGGTCAAGACACTGGCGAACAAGATCGATGTCCTGCTCGATGGCAGGACGGCCATTCCGACCCTGACCGACAACTCGTTCCAGGTCGGGCGGCTGGGGTTCATGACGAAGTCGGATTCCGTCAGTGAGTTCCTCGATGCCAAGGTGATCTACCAGCCGCTGGTGACGGTGGCAGAACAGCTGGTGCAGGAGACGCTCAAACGGCAGTCCCGGCTCCGGAACCTCCGGCTCTACGCGAAGACCGCCAGCCGTCCCGAGCTCCACGTGATCGCGGCTAAGGATCCGTCTGAGATCGGGATGCCGGCGACCGAGGTCGAGAATGGGGTTCTTGAATCCAACGAGACCTACTTTGGCAAGGCGGAGAAGGAGTTCCTGGTGACCTGTCCGCTGCGGGACCGCAACGGGGAGGTGGTGGCGGTGGTGAAGTTCATGCTCGAGCCCTTCACCGGTCAGACCGAGAAGAATGCGGTGGCCCGGGTCACCCCGACCCTACGCTGGATGGAGGGGCGCCTCGCCACAGCGGAGGGGCTGACCGGGGAGTGAACTCCCGTTTGGCGGGGTCTGTTGCGGCGCAGGGGCAAGATGAGGTCGGGTGTCTTGGAATGGCAGGAGACCTGCTTTGTCGCAGACATGAGGCAAGCGGTATTCCTGGAACGCGATGGGATTCTCAACCTGTGCGACACGGTCAACGGTGAGCAGGTCACCCCACTCCGGTGTGAACGTTTCCGCATCAATCCCGCCGCGCGAAAGGCACTCCTGGATCTGAAGACCGCGGGGTTCGTGCTGATTGTGACGACGAATCAGCCGTCGGTCTCCAAGGGCATCCTCCCGAGACGGGAGCTGGAACGGATGCACACCCTGCTGTCCCGGCAGCTGCCGATCGATGACATCTTCGTCTGCCCGCACGCCGACCGGACCCATCCCAGCTGCAAGCCGCAGCCCGGGATGTTCCTCGAGGCGGGATTCAAGTGGGGCATCGATCTCGACCAGTCGTTTGTCATCAGTGACAAGGAGGCGGATGCGAAGGCGGGTCAGATCGCCGGCTGCACCAGCGTGATGGTCCGATCGCCGTGGGTCGGTTCGGAATACCACGATTTCGTCGCGGACGATCTGCCTGGTGCAGTCCAGAAGATCCTCCAACTGCTTGAGACCAATTACACCGGGACCGAGATGCGGGTCTGACCCTTCGGCTGCGCGTGCTGGGTCTGGGCGCACGGGTGGACTCCCCGGTGGGTGCCATTCCCCGATGGACCGTTTCGGTCATGCCGGACTGGAGCGGTGTTTCGGGCGTTGGGTTCACCCGTTCCGCAGGCGCTGGAGATGTTCCTGGAGACGTTTGAGTGAGACCGGCGTCTCTGTCCCCAGCTCCTGGGCGAAGATCGACACCTTCAATTCCTCGATCAGCCAGCTGAACTCGTCGACCCGTTCGAGGCCTGCCGGATCGTTCGAAGCCCGGCGCAGGTCCTCGAGCGCCAGGAGAAACGGGTCGACCTGTCTCTGGCGCTCGAGATCCCGAGGTGGATTCTGTCGGGCCCGTTCTAGACGAAGCCCCAGTGCCTTCAGATAGCGGGGCAGATGCTGGAAACGGTCGGGCGGCAGGTCTGCGGGGAAGTCCGCCGACACCAGGCGTTGGAGATCCTTTCCGATCTGGGCCGTCGCGGGGGATGCCGCGGGCGAGGATCGGACCACCGGGGTTGATCCGGGCAGCGACAGCTGGTCGAGCGACTTCAGCGGCTTCCCGCTGGCGGGGCCGTTCTGGGCAGGCAGACCGAGACCGCGGGCGATCGAGGCCCGGAGCTCCAGGATCTCAGCCACCCGGTCGATGATCTCCTGGGCCAGTCCTGGGATCCGTTGGTGACCCGAGGCCAGTGCGATCTCGAATTGCTCCCGCGTCAACCGCGCGGGCAGCGTTCCGGACAGCACCCGACGCCTTGCGAACCGGAGGGCGTTGTCCCGGAGCCTGTCCACGGAGCCCAACGGGGCCCAGCGCTCTGCGAGCCGGTTCAGTCCGCGGAGGTCCCGTTCCAGCCAGCCGAGATCCTTGTGGAGCGCCAGTTCCACCAGCCGTCGGAACCCCGCCTCGCTCGACCGTCGGGCCTGGCTCGCGGACAGGAACAGGCGGACGTTGACCTGACCCTCCTCGAATTCGAGTCCAGGGAAGGCAATGCCCCCAGCCGTGCCTGTGCCACCCCAGGAAACGGATTCGGGCAGGTCACGAAACGTCCAGTCGACCACCCCGAAACGTTCCCAACGCGCCGCCGCGGTCCTCCAGCCGTCCGACTCCATCGGGGTTGCCGCCCGTTGGCGGGGCAGGGAGGCCCTCAGGGTCGACCAGTCGCGCCCCTCGGCGACCACCTTCTGCTGGGGATCCACCACCTCGACCCGGGGTTGCAGATGTGGCGGCATCGCGGAGGACGGGACCTCCGCGACCGACACATCGATGCCGTATCGACGCTTCAGGAAGCGTCGCAGGTCGTGTTCGAGGGTCGGTCCCTCCGGGGCCAGGTCGCGGACGATCTCCTCCACCTTCGGGGCGATGGGCTGGAGCTGCTTCCGCAGGGCCTTGGGGAGCGACCGGAGCCATTCCTCGACCCGGCCGGACCGGAGCCCAGGGATCGCCCATTCGAGTCGGGCGGCGGAGAGGGCATCGGCCAGCGCTATGGGAATGCGCAGCGTCACCCCATCGTGTCCCTCCCCGGGGGCATAGGCATAGCGGACCGGCACGGGTTGGCCGTCGATCGGGACCGTTCCCGGGAATGCCTCCTGGTCGTAGGCCAGATCCCGTCCCGGGGCGAGATCCTCGGCACGCGCACACAGGGCATCGGGTCCCCTGTTGGCTGCGAGCCAGCGGTTCAGATCCGACACCGAGGCGATCCCCGCCAGGCGGGCGGCATAGAAGGCGGCCAGCGCCTCGTCGAGATCCACAACCCGGTGGCGGATCCGCGTCTGGAGGGCCTCGATCCGTTCGCGTTCCCGACGGTTGTGGTCGAGGAACCGGTACTGCGGGGGAAGGGACATCGGAGTGTCCCCAGACCGTCTCCAAGCGTCGGGATCGTCGTCCTCCTCCCCATCCTCGCGGATCCGATTGCCCGGCAACAGATCCTCCTCGACGAGGGCCGATCGGATGAACAGTCCCGTGGCCGCCGTGGCGTTGATCGTGGCATAGGCGATCCGTCGCCGCCGGACCTCCAGTCCATGCAGCGTGACGATCTCGTCGGCCACGACCTGTCCTGCGGAGGCGACCCAGCGCGGGTTGGAGTGCGTCACGCGGACGCGGTGCGGGGCGAGGTCCGGGATCCAGGCGGGGTCGATCGACGAGGCGGTCCTGAGGAACAGCTGGGAAGTCTCGACCACCTCGCCTGCGACGATCCACTCCGGTGTACCGCCCTTTTGGCCGGAGGGCGGTGCTTCCCGACGCGACCGCCCAGCCCCCCCCTGGGGCTCCTGCCGTGGAGCAAGGGTGGACCCTGGGAACAGGCGGGCGATGCGGTTTCCAGCAATCTGGTACTGGCTCCGCTCATGCCGCTGTCCGATGTTGGACAGGAGACCGCTCAGGATGGAGCGGTGGATGCCGTCGTAACGCCGATCCCCGGGTCTGCTCCCCGCCTCCAGCCGCTGGCCATCCGTTCCTGTGGCCACGACGTCCTCGTCCCCCAACAGGTCCTGCAGCGCCTCCTCGAGCTGGTTCTCGAGGTCGATCCATTCCCTCAGCCTCAGGTAGGACAGGAAGTGCGTCTGACAGAAGCGTCGTCGCTGCCCCTGGGTCCTGTGGGCTGTCCAGCCTTCCTGGACGAAGTGCCAGAGGTTCAGCAGCGAGAGGAAGTCGGAGGACGGGTGGGCATGGCGCCGATGGGCCGCGTCCGCGGCGGCTTCTCGGTCGCTGGGACGTTCCCGGGGATCCTGGATGCTCAGTCCGGCGGCGATCACCAGCAGTTCCCGGACGGATCCCTCCCTGCGGGCCTGCAGCACCATCCGGCCCAGGGTCGGGTCGATCGGCAACCGCGCCAGATCCCATCCGAGGGGCGTGAGGGCGTGGTGGTCGTCGAGCGCGCCCAGTTCGACGAGCAGGGAGTAGCCGCCGGAGATCGCCGAAGGGGGCGGGGGATTGAGGAAGGGGAAGGTCTCGATCTCGCCCAGCCGGAATGCCTTCATGCGGAGGATCACCTCGGCGAGGTTGGCCCGCTGGATCTCCGGCTGGGTGTGTGGGGAGCGCCCCAGGAAATCCTCCTCCGAGTAGAGTCGGATGCAGACGCCGGCCTCGACCCGACCCGCACGGCCCTTCCGCTGGTTCGCGCTGCTCTGCGAGATCGGCTCGATTGGTAGGCGGCGGGTGCGGGTCCGCGGGTTGTACCGACTGATGCGGGCGTAGCCGGGATCGATCACGAACCGGATCCCTGGAAGCGTCAGCGAGGTCTCGGCAATGTTCGTGGCGAGAATGATCCGCCGCCGTTCCGAGGACCGGAAGACGCGCTGCTGGTCGGCCGCGGCCAGACGGCCATAGAGCGGGATCACCTCGGCCTCCCTCCCATGGCGTCCCTCGAGCTGGTCGGCCGCCTCCCGGATGTCCCTCTCGCTCGGCAGGAAGACCAGGAGATCCCCCCCAGACGATTCGAGCAGCGTCCGGGTCGTGGTCTCCACCGAGGCCTCGAGGTAGGACGTCTCCGGTTCCCCCTCCTCCGAGCCACCGAGAGGCTCATGGCGCACCTCCACCGGGAAGGTCCGGCCCGAGACCTCGATCACCGGTGCGTTTCCAAACGCCCTGGAGAAGGCCCCGATGTCGAGGGTCGCCGAGGTGATCAGGAGCTTGAGGTCCTGTCGTCGTCCGATGAGTCCCTGCAGATATCCAATGAGGAAGTCGATGTTGAGGCTCCGTTCATGGGCCTCAT
>SYEM01000048.1 GCA_005801385.1 Verrucomicrobiales bacterium
GAATACCAGGGCGACATCCTCGGCGACATCAATCGCCGCCGTGGTGTCATCCAGGGCGTCGATGCCAAGGCCGGGCAGACGATCGTCACCGCCAACGTCCCGCTGAAGGAGATGTTCGGCTACGCCACCGCGATCCGTTCTCTCTCCAAGGGACGCGCCTCGTACTCGATGGAACCGTCGGCCTTCCAGGAGGTGCCGTCGTCCGTCCTGGCCGAGGTGATGGACGCCGCCAAGAAGCGTCCGGCGGCCCGCAGCTGACCCATTTTGTAGGAACCAACTCAACCTGTTCTTTGTATGGCTGGACAACGCATCCGCATTCGCCTCAAGGCCTACGACCACCGGGTGATTGACGCCTCGGCGAGTGAAATCGTCGAGACGGTCAAACGCTCCGGTGCCCGTGTGGCTGGCCCCATCCCGCTCCCGACCAATATCGAGCGGATCACCGTCAACCGCTCTCCCCATGCCGACAAGAAGTCGATGGAGAGCTTCGAGCAGCGGACGCACAAGCGGCTGATCGACATCCTCGACCCGACCGCCAAGACGGTGGATGAGCTCAAGAAGCTCAACCTCCCGGCGGGCGTGGACATCACCATCAAAATCTAACCGACCCCAGACCATGCCTCTCGGACTCATCGGAAAGAAGATCGGTCACACCCGCGTCTATGACGCGAACGGTGTCTCGACCCCGGTCACTGTCGTTCAGGTCGGCCCCAACTACGTGCTGCAGGTCAAGAAGGCCGACGGCCCGGATGGCTACAATGCGGTCCAGCTGGGATTCGACTCCCAGAAGGAGTCGCGCCTGGCCAAGCCCCTGATCGGTCACATCAAGAAGCACAACGGCACCGCGGTGAAGCGCATCCGCGAGTTCCGGGACTTCAGCAAGGACGTCAAGCCCGGCGACCAAGTCGGTGCGGATCTCTTCGAGGTCGGCCAGTTTGTCGATTGCATCGGCATCACCAAGGGCCGCGGTTTCGAGGGTGTCGTGGGACGCTGGTCGTTCCGCGGTGGTGACATGACCCACGGTGCCAAGGGTTGGCACCGCCGGTCGGGCGCCATCGGTTGCCGCCTGTTCCCGGGTCACGTCAACAAGGGTCTCAAGATGCCCGGTCACATGGGTGTCGAGCGCCGCACGGCCCAGAACCTCGAGATCATCCAGGTCCGCAAGGAGGACGGCGTCCTCCTGATCCGCGGTTCGTTCCCCGGCAGCGAGGGCGAGTACTGCGTGGTCCGTGAGTCCAAGAAGGTGGGAATTGGATCGGCCCGTCTGAAGCAGATCCACGAGTTCCGCGCCAAGCTGAAGGCGGCCGCCCAGGCCGCGGGTGAGAAGAAGGCCGAGAAGAAGGGCGCCCCTGCCAAGGGCAAGAAGTAAAGGATCCTGAGCCATGAAACTCCCAGTCAAAGACATCCAGGGAAGAGCGGCAGGTGAGCTCGAGGTGAAATTCGAGGTCATCCCCAACGGCCGCGGCACGCAGGCCGTCCACGACGCCGTGGTCGCCTACCAGGCCGCCCAGCGTCAGGGCAATGCCTGCACCAAGACCATGGGCGAGGTCGCCGGCAGCGGAAAGAAGCCGTGGCGCCAGAAGGGCACCGGACGCGCACGCGCCGGTTCCTACGCCTCCCCACTGTGGCCCGGCGGTGGCGTGACCTTTGGTCCGAAACCCCGTGACTACGACAAGAAGGTCAACAAGAAGGTCCGTCAGCTGGCCCTCCGCAAGGCCTTGGGCGAGCGACTCAAGGCGGGTGACGTGATTGTCGTCAATGACCTCAATCTGACGTCCGCCAAGACCAAGGAGTTCGTCGCCGTCGTCCGGAGCCTCGGCTGTGACGGCACCGCCTTGTTCGTGATCGGTGGCGTCGACGCCAACGTTGAGCGCGCCTCCCGCAACGTGGTCGGCATCGACCTCACCACGGGGTCCCGCCTTAACACCTACGACGTCCTCAAGTACGACAAGCTCGTCTTCACCAAGGGTGCCTTCGAGCAGGTCGAAGCCCGCCTCGTGAAGCCCGCCCGGGCTGGAAAGGCCAATCCATGAACGCCTACGACGTGATCAAGACGGTCCGAGTGACCGAGAAGGGGACGATCCAGTCCTCCAAGTTCAACCAGTACACCCTGGTCGCCGACCGCCGCGCCACCGCCCCGCAGATCAAGCGGGCCGTGGAGCAGCTCTTCAAGGTCTCGGTGGTCCGGGTCAACACCCTCAACGTCCGCGGCAAGGCCCGCCGTCAGATGACCAAGGCCGCCGGCAAGGACAGCGACTGGAAGAAGGCGATCGTCACCCTCAAGCAGGGCGACAAGATCGAGCTGATCTGAGGTCCAGCGAACCCCCGATCTTATCCACGGCGCGCGGTTTTCCGCGCGCCGTTTCCATTTGGGACTTGGGATCCCGTACCTGCTTCGGGTGCAATCACCGGGATGGATCCGCTCCCGATCGATCCTCGTGCGTGGGACCGTTGGATCCTTTCCCGGCGGCCCGACCTCTCGGAGCACCGCCGGTCCCTCGACCCCCATCGTGCCGCCCGGTGGATGGTGGAGGAGGAACTGCAGGCCGACGGACGCCTGGCCACCGGTCTCACCCTGTTCCTGACGAACCGCGAGTGTCCCTGGCGGTGTCTGATGTGTGATCTGTGGCGTGAGACAACCTCGGGGAAGATCCCTCCGGGAGCGGTCCTCGACCAGATCGAGGGGGCGCTTCGGCAGACACCGCCTGCCGAGTGGATCAAGCTGTACAACGCGGGTTCGTTCTTCGACGCAGGAGCCATCCCCACGACGGACCTGCCTGGAATCGCCCTGAGGGTCCAGCCGTTCCGGCGGCTCATCGTCGAATGCCATCCAACCCTTGTCGGGCCACGCATCGTCGAATTCCGAGCCCGGCTCGGGGCGACCCATCTTGAGGTCGCTCTCGGGCTCGAGAGCGCGCATCCCGAGGTTCTGCAGCGTCTCAACAAGGGCATGACCGTGGAGGACTTCCGTCGTGCCGCCGGATTCCTGGTGGACGCAGGGATCCCGGTACGGGCCTTCGTCCTGGTGAAACCACCGTTCCAGTCCGATCAGGAGGCCTTGGACTGGGCCCTGCGCACGACACAGGTGGCCTTCGACGCAGGGGCATCGGTCGTGTCCTTGATCCCGACCCGTGCCGGGAATGGGGCCCTGGACACACTTCGGGCCCGTGGACTCTTCGAGGAACCGAAGCTGGATCTGCTTGAATCCGTGATGGAAAGGGCGTTGGCGAAGCCCACGGGAAGAGTCTTTGCGGATGTCTGGGACCTGGAGCGGTTCCATCAGGGCCCCGATCTTCCCGCACGGCGGGCCCGGTTGGAGAGGGCCAATCGGACGCAATGCTGGTCCGATCCCTGACCCCACTCCGGGGTTTCGAGGTTCAGGCGACCGTCGCCCGGAGATCCGCCGCGAAGGCCCGCACATCCTCCTCGGTCGTGTCCCACGAGCACATGAGGCGGCATCCGCCCTCGCCGATGAAGTTGTAGAACAGCCAACCGCTGCCGTAGAGGGCCTGGATCGACGTCTTGGGAAGCTCGACGAACACCGAATTGGCTTCCTGGGGAAAGAGGATCCTCACCCGGGGCAGGTCGTGGATCAGGCTGTGCAGAAGTCGCGCCATCCGATTGGCCTGCGATGCATGGCGGAGCCAGGCGCCGTTCTGAAGCATTCCAACCCAGGGTGCGGCGACGAAACGCATCTTGGAGCAGAGCTGTCCCCCCTGCTTGGCCCGCAGGTCGAACTCCCGGGCGAGGTCGCGGTTGAAGAACACGACGGCCTCGCCGACGTGGATGCCATTCTTGGTACCGCCGAGGCAGAGGACGTCGACCCCTGCCTGCCAGGTGATCTCCCGGGGTGCCACTCCCAGCGAGGCGACGGCATTCGCGAACCGTGCACCATCCATGTGCAGGCGCAGTCCATGCTTCTTGGCCATCGCCCCGATGGCCCGGACCTCCGCGGGGCTGTAGAGGGTGCCGACCTCGGTGACCTGGGTGATGCTGACGACGCGGGGTTTCGGGTAGTGGATGTCATTCCGTCGCAGCACGGCCTCCTCGATACCCGCGGGATTCAGCTTGCCGTTCTCTCCCGGCAGCAACAGCAGCTTGGACCCATTGGCGAAGAACTCCGGCGCACCACACTCGTCCTTCTCGATGTGTGCGACATCGTGGCAGAGGATGCTGTGGTAGCTCTGGCAGCAGTGGGCGAGGGAGAGGGAATTCGCGGCGGTCCCGTTGAAGACGAAGAACACGTCGCAGGGGGTCTCGAACAGGTCCCGGATGGCGTCTGCTGCCCGCTGGGTCCAGGGATCGTTGCCATAGGCCGGTGCATGGCCCGAATTGGCCTCCGACAGGGCCGTCCACGCCTCCGGGGCGATGCCGGCGTAGTTGTCCGATGCGAACTGCCGACGGGACGCGGTGTGTCCCTCGGCGGACGGTAGGGTTCTCGAGGATGGAGCCGAGCTCATGATGGGAACGGCGCGGACACGCAGGGGCGCGGCCGGGCCCGCCTGTTCACTCGCCGTCGTCGGCAAGCTTCCGATAGAGGGTGGCCAGGCTGATGTCGAGCAGACGTGCCGCCTCCTCCTTGTTGTCGTTCGTCTTGTGAAGGACCTGGCGCAGGTAGTTCACCTCCTGGTCCCTCGAGAACTTCTTGAGGGAGACGATGGCGCCCAGCGGACGGACGGCCTTTGGGGCGACATCGACGGGAGTGGGCTGTATCGGGATGCCCTTCACCTTGGCGCGAATCTCGGTTCCGACGGGCTCAACGACCTCTGCAGCCTCCTTCTCCTCCTGGCCTTGGTCCTTGGGCGCATGCTTCTGGAAGGCCGGGGGCAGGTCGCGACACCGGATCAGCGGGGCCTCGGCCAGGACAGTGGCCCGTTCGATCACGTTTGCCAGCTCCCGCACGTTGCCGGGCCATGGGTAGGACATGAGCGTCTCCATCGCGCGCAGGGAGATCCGGAACCGCTGGCCGGACTCCATGTGGACCTTGTCCCGGACGAAGTGCACCGCGAGCATCGGGATGTCATCGATCCTCCGGCGGAGCGGAGGCAGCTGCACGCTAACAACGTTGAGGCGGTAGAAGAGATCCTCGCGGAAACGGCCCGACTTGATCAGCTCCTCGAGATTCTCATTGGTGGCAGCTAGGACCCGGACATCGACCTGGGTCGAGACGTTGTCTCCCACGCGGCGCACCTCCTTCTCCTGGAGCACCCGGAGAAGTCGGCTCTGGAGCGTCGCAGGCATGGTGCCGATCTCGTCGAGGAAGATCGTTCCTCCGTTCGCTTCGTGGAAAAGACCCTCCTTGTCGGCAATGGCTCCGGTGAATGCTCCCTTGCGATGGCCGAACAGCTCGGACTCCAACAGGTTCTCAGGCAGCGCGGAGCAGTTGAGCGGCACGAAGGGGCTGCGCGATCGGCTCGAATTGTAGTGCAGGGCCCGTGCCACGAGCTCCTTGCCCGTGCCGCTCTCGCCGAGGATCAGCACCGTCGTGTCGGTATCGGCCACGCGTTCCACGATGCGGAAGACCCCCTGCATCGCCGAATTCGCGCCCACGATCTGGTTGAAACTATACTGGCGCTTGAGCTCCTTGCGCAGCTGGGTGTTTTCGGTGACGGCCTCCCTATAGTTGAGGGCTCGTCCGACACAGAGCTTCAGATCGTCGAGGCTGAATGGTTTCCGGAGGAAATCGAAGGCCCCGACCTTCATCGCCTTGACCGCGTCCTCGACGGTGCCGAGACCGCTGATGATGATGACCGTCGGTGGCGGTTGGAGCGCGCGTGCCTTCTCGAGCACGGCATGTCCGGTGGGGCGAGTCTTGTCCAAGTACAGGTCGGTGATGACGAGGTCCGGCTGTTGTGTGGCGATCGCCTCGATCACACCGGCGTTGCTGGTGAACGGCAGGACCTGGTGTCCATCCGCCCTCAGAACCTCCGCGACCATCTGGACCATGGTCAGCTCATCATCCACCAAAATGATCTTGGCCATCGGCCGAAGAATAGGGAATCCCACCGTCAGGCCAAGCAGGAAGGGGGGCGGACGGGTTGCGTGCGGACGATCGGGGGGAGCGATTGGCCCCTTCGGGAGACGGTGGTGATCCGAAGATGCCCCGACCCACATCACCGGGCGCGGATTGACGACCGAGGATCCGCTGCTTCAACACCCGTCCTCAACCCTTCCATCGCTGGGCGATCGGCATGCGCCGGCCCAACCCGAAGGCGCGGGAGGTCACCTTCAGGCCGGGGGCGGCCTGGCGTCGCTTGTATTCCGAGCCGTCTATGAGACGCACCACCCGGCGGACCGCTGCGGCGTCAAGACCCGAACGGATGAGATCCTCCGCCGATCGGTCCTCGACCACGTAGCCTTCGAGTATCGCGTCCAGAATATCGTACGGCGGCAGGCTGTCCTGGTCGGTCTGGTTCGGGCGTAGTTCTGCCGACGGAGGCTTTGTGATGCTGGACTCGGGGATCAGGAGTCCTCCGGTCCGACGAAGGGCATCTTCATTGATCCAGCGCGCGAGCCGATAGACGAGGGTCTTCGGGACGTCGCTGATCACCGCAAGCCCGCCGCACATGTCGCCGTAGAGCGTGCAGTAGCCGACCGCGAGCTCGGACTTGTTGCCGGTCGTGAGCAGCAGCGAGCCGAACTTGTTCGACATCGCCATCAGCGTCACGCCACGGAGCCGGGCCTGGAGATTCTCTTCGGTCGTATCCTCTGGACGTCCCACGAACAGCGGTGCCAGCCGAGTCTTCATGGCCTCGAAGGGGGGCTGGATCGGCACGACGTCGTAGGCGATCCCCAGGTTGCGGGCGAGGTCCCGGGCGTCATCAAGGCTACCCCGGGAGCTGAACTCGGACGGCAGGGAGAGTCCGCGTACGTTGTCCGGTCCAAGGGCGGCCACGGCCAGACAGGCGACGACGGCGGAGTCGATGCCTCCGCTCAACCCCAGGACTGCGGAACGAAAGCCGCACTTCTGTAGATAGTCCCGGGTGCCCAGCACCAGCGCGTCGTGGAGCCGCTCCTCGTCGCAGGCCGACTCGGGTTTGGACGGTTGTGGTTCCGTCAGATCCACGAGCACCCGGTCGCAGGCGAAGGCGCGGGCCTGCGCGATCCGGTGTCCATTCGAGTCTAGGACACAGCTCTGGCCGTCGAAGATCAGTTCGTCGTTGCCTCCCACGAGGTTCACATAGACCACGGGGACCCGGCTCTTTGCGGCGAGCTGCGACAGCATGGCGTGTCGGGTCCTCTCCTTCCCCAGGTGCCAAGGGGAGGCCGACAGGTTGATCAGCACGGTGGCCCCGGCCTCGACCAGTCGGGCGGCGGGATTCAAACGGTGCCGCCGATCCCTCCAGAAGTCCTCGTCGTTCCAGAGATCCTCGCAGACGGTCAGACCCAGTCGGTGCCCGCGGAATGCCACCGGCTCGTTCGCCTCGGAGGGGTCGAAGTACCGGTCCTCGTCGAACACGTCATATGTCGGCAGAAGGGTCTTGTGTCGGATGGCCACGACGGCGCCCTCCGCGAGCAGGGCGACCGAGTTGGTGAGGCCCCGTCCCGGGTTGCGACCGCTCCGACCGACGAAGCCGACCACCAACCCAGCCTTTCCGGTGGCCCTCGCCAACCGGTCGAGGGCAGCGAGGTTGGCCTCGACGAAGGCGTCCCTCAGGAGCAGATCCCGCGGAGGGTAGCCCGTGAGGGTGAGTTCCGGAAACACGACGAGGTCGGCCCCGGATTCCGACCCGGAGCGATAGGCCTCGAGGATCTGGGATTCGTTGCCGGGAAGGTCCCCAACCGTGGTGTTGATCTGGGCAAGGGCGACGCGCATGCGGTTCAGTTGAATCCGAATTCCTCGCGGAGTGACCGCTTGGTGCTGCGGATCAGGGTTCCGGGCCTGATCCCGTTGCGCTCAAACCATCCCGGTGCCGTTTCGAGCACGAACTGGATGTTCTCGGATTTCGAGAGAACGGGGGTCTCATCGAGTTTCTTGAGGCGGACGACCTCCTGGATGACCCCCTCGGAATCGATGTAGGCCGCATCGATGTCGAATGTGACGTTCCGCATGTAGAAGTGGGCCTGCTGGGGCTGGGGCAGCACGAACAGCATCGATTCACCGTCGGCGATTCCTGGGCGGAACATCAACCCGGTGGCGATCTGCTGCACGGTCAGGCACATCTCGGCGTCGATCTCCTTGGGGCCAACCCACAATCGTAGGGTCGGCAGCTTTGGGAGTGCACGGTTCAGGTGGAACTGGATCGCGTTGGTTGCCGCCTTCGCGTTGCCCGGAGTTGCCGCCGCTGCAGGAGCCGAGGGTGCGCCCCTGGCGGCCGGGATCCCGGACTCCTTCGGCCCGTCGCATCCGGCAGTGAAGGTCCCAAGAATCGCGGAAAGGACGAGGAGGCAGCGCACGCGCATCGATGAACGGTGACGGGGAAGGGGGCAGGAGACAATACCCGGTGGGTCCACCGAGGCCAGGTCTCCAGGGCGGATTCATCTGGTTTTGGGGAGGGGAAGTAAGCCCGAGGGGTTCGGGGTTGAAAAGCCCGTGCGGGACGGCGGCGGGCCGGAGGGTGCCATTGAGGATCCAAACCGGCGTCAGACCCGCCTCGCAGGGCGTGGATTTCCCGAGATTCCTGTTTATTGTCCAGTTGGGGCGACGATTCAGCGGCGCAGCGCTGCATGGGCGCTGCTGAAGGTCTGGCC
>SYEM01000049.1 GCA_005801385.1 Verrucomicrobiales bacterium
GGAGGAGCGGGCCTTGGCTGAGGCTCGTACCAAGGCTGAAGCGGAGGAGAAGGAGCGGCAGCGATTGGCCGCTGAGGCTCGTGCCAAGGCAGAGGCGGCTGAGATAGCATTGGCGACGAAGCTTGGGTTAAGCAGGCCCTTTGCAGCGGGTCTCCGGGGACAAGCGGGTGACGTGGCGGTCCGGTGGATTCCTGCGGGGCGGTTCCGGATGGGGAGTCCATCGGGTGAAGAGGGCCGGGACTCGGATGAGGTGGCGCATGAGGTGGTGTTGAGCCGAGGGTTTTTCATGGGGGAGACGGAGTGTACGCAGGGGCAGTGGGAGGCGGTGATGGGGAGCAATCCGTCGCGATTCAAGGGAGGGGACCGACCTGTGGAGCAGGTGAGTTGGGAGGAGGCTGTGGAGTACTGCCGGAAGCTGACGGCCCAGCAACGGGCTGGAGGGATCTTGCCGGAGGGGTGGGCGTGGCGGTTGCCGACGGAGGCGGAGTGGGAGTATGCGGCGCGTGCTGGGACGACGGGAGCGCGGCCCGGGGAGTTGGACGCGATTGCGTGGTGGAGTGGCAACTCTGGGAGTGAGACGCATGCGGTGAAGGGGAAGCAGGCCAACGCGTGGGGGTTGCATGATATGATGGGGAATGTGTGGGAGTGGTGTTCGGATTGGTACGGGGAGTATCCCACGGGCGAGGTGACGGATCCGACGGGTGCGGGATCGGGCTCCAACCGCGTGCTCCGCGGGGGCGGTTGGTACGGCGTTGCCAGGTTCGCGCGCTCGGCCAACCGGCCCGGGGACGACCCGGGTCTCCGGATCCACAACCTAGGCTTCCGCCCGGCCCTCAGTTCAGTGTGGTGAGCTCTAGGTCGCCGGAGGCGGCAGGAGCGGAGCGGCTGCGGAGCCGGAGTCGTGAGCGAGTGGAACGAGCGGAAGACGGAGGCGGAGGGGCCGCGGAGCGCGGCGAGTGAGGGTGGGGGTTCCTTGGGGCCGAATCCTGGGCCGTGGGGACGTCGCGATGCCGGAGGCATCTCAGCGGGTAGCCGGTGGTTGAGCGCAGCGACACCACCGGTCCCCGAGTCGAAATGCCGTGCATCCCGGCAGGGATGCCAGCTGTGCCCGAGGTCGACCGGCCCGCGTTGCGGCTCCTCGACGAGTGTTGGATCAACGGGGCTGGCACCCCTTCAGGGTGCGGGAGACTCTTGGGTCGTGGGATTCCGGTGGTGTCGCTGCCCTCAACCACCGGCTACGAGCTTGGATCCCTCCGGGATTGGGCTGGTATGGGGGTGCCCCGTTGGGGCCGTGGCCCATGGCTCTGTGATGGATAGACGGCCAGGTCATGGGCGGTGGGGGACGTCGAGATGGGGACGCACCCGGGTGCGTCCCCATCCGATTACTCGAAGACGTTCCCGGCGGGACGCTCCATCTTGCCCCATTTCTCCCAGCCCGGGATTGGGTGCTCCTTCATCAGCTCCTCCACCATGTAGAAGTCCACGCGGTTCTGGGTCTTCGACCGGACCTTTTTGACGAGGTCCGGGTTGATCGGAGGCAGGTCGTTGCCGAAGGACTGGCGGACGTAGGTCAGCACCCCCGCCACCTCGTCGTCGTTCAACATCCCCGCGAACCCGATCATCGGCGGCACGCCGTTGGCCGGGGAGAGTCGTTGGCCGCCGAGTTCGAGCGGACCCCAGAGCCCCTTCAGCACCAGCTTCACGAGCCGTTCGTCGTCGGCTAACCAGGGGTTCTCGGCAAGGTTGAGCGGCGGGTAGATGCCCGGGGTGCCGGAACCCGAAGGCTGATGGCAGGTCGCGCAATGGGCGTCCCGGTGGAACACCTCCTTGCCGAGGGCGTACCGTCGGGCTTCCTCCGCGCCGAGCTTGCGGGTCGGACCGTACTCCCGCTTGTCGGCCGCCGGCGGGGCGGAGCCCAGCTTGAAGGTCCCGGCGAGGTAATCGCGGGCGTTCGGGTTCGAGGCGAGAAGCTGCGGTTCCGCCTTCACAAGGGCCGCCACGTCGTCTTTCAGGGTTGTCTCGAGGATCTGACGCGTCACCGGGCTCATCCACTTGTCGAACGGATGACGGAGCGCATCGAGCATGATCCGGGCGCCGTCGAGGTTGTCGAGCCACGACGCGGCGACGATGGCCTCGAGGCGGACGCGACCGTTGGGGTCGTTTGCCGCCTGACGGAGCAGGGCGACGGCGTTGGGGACCTTGTCGGTGGTGTAGCGCAACACGTGGGCGGCCGCGGCGCGGGCCTGCGGAGACCGGGCGTTGAGGCAGGCCAGGATCAGGCCGGAGTCGGGGGCGTTCTGGGACCACGTCGCCCACATCGCCTCGCACAGGTGGTGCTCATAGCGAGGGTCCTTCGGATCGAGCTTCGCGACCCATGCCTTCACGGCCGGGACCACCTTGCGGGCGGGATGTGCACGGAGCTCGCGTCGGGTCCGGTAGCGGCTCCGGTACTCGGGCAGCTTCAGGTTCTCGAGCAGCTCCGGGATGGAGGCACCGGCGATCCGGGCGGGCTTCACGAGCGGTCGGGACGGGTAGGTGACCCGGTAGATGCGGCCGCGCTCATGGTCGCGATTGGGATCGCGGGCGTTGTGCTGCATGTGACCGATCAGCGCGTTGTGCCAGTCGATGAAGTACAGCGAGCCGTCGGGGGCGAACTCGAGGTCGACGGGGCGGAAGTTCGGATCGCTCGAGCTGATGAGGTCTCCGGCGAGGTCTCCGGTGAACCCCGAGCCATCGTCGCGGACCGAGCTGAAGTTGATGCCGAGGAATCCGATGCTGTTGCAGGTCATGAACTGCCCCTGGACCTCGTCAGGGAAGTGGCGTGAGAAGACGAATTCCGAGCCGGAGGTCGGGCGGGACCGCTTGGGCACGTACTCCCCGGCGCGCTCGATCTCGACCCCGTAGGGCATTTTGGCCGAGACGGGCAGCGCCCAGTAGTTCTCGCCGCTCGAGGCGTCGGAGAGGACGCATTGCTCCCAGTCGTCGAATGCGATGCCCCAGGGATTGTTGACGTCGGTCTGGATGTAGCGCTCGAGGCGGAAGTTCTTCGGATCGAACCGCCAGGCGCCGCCGTCGTTGACGCGCTGGGGGCCGTAGGGGGTCTCGACCTGGCTGTGGAGGAACCGGCCCTCGAGCAGGTAGAACGCACCCGACGCGTCAGCGCTGTAGGCGGAGATGGCGTGGTGGGTGTCGTGGGTGTCGAACCCGTGCATCAGGATCTCCATCCGATCGGCCCGGTCATCGTGGTTGTCGTCGATGAGCAGGCAGAGGTTGGGTTCCTGGGAGACGTAGACGCCTTCGGGGGTCAGCTCGAATCCGATGGGCAGGTGGAGCTTGTCGGCAAACACGGTCTGCTTGTCGGCCCGGCCGTCGCCGTTGGTGTCCTCGAAGATCAGGATCTTGTCGTCCGGCCGCGACTCACCCGGGGTGTAGTGCGGATAGGTGGGGGTGATGGCGACCCAGAGGCGTCCACGATTGTCGAAGGACATCTGGACGGGCTTCCGCAGCTCGGGGAACTCCTTCTCGGAGGCGAACAGCTCCACCTTGTAGCCGGGCATGATCTTCATCTTCTCGATCGCCTGGACGCCATCGAGGTAGTCGACCTGTCGCTTGAAGTTGCTGGGGACGGCCGGAAGGGGATGGGTCTTGGAGTCATCGACCGCCAGCTCGCGGGTGCGTCCCTGGGCGATCTCGTGGATGCGCTCATCGCGCAGGGACATCATCTGGCGGGTCTTGCGGAGCTCATCGGGATAGTTCTGGGGGCCGAAGGGGTCGTAGCGTTGGCCGTGGGTGTGGACGCCGTTGACCAGGTTGTAGTCGTTGTTCCAGAAGTAGTCCTTGTCGCGGACGGCGGAGAGCAGGAGCTCGGGTTTGGCCTTGGAGGTGCGCGGGGTCTTTCCGAAGGCCCCATCGGCGAGCCAGACGGCCAGTTCACCATAGCCGGCGTCGGTGGGGAGGAAGCCATTGAGGGTCAGCTGGGGCTGGCGTTTCCGGGCGTAGCGCGCGAGAGACGGACTGAAGAGGTCGACGTAGCCCACGCCGTTGCGGGCGGCGACCCGTTGGATGGCGGCGGCGTAGAGGGCGAGGTTGGTGTTTTCCTTCTTCCCGTCGGGCAATTCCCAGCGGGGGCCGGAACCGGTGGACGGCGGCGTGGAGTGGTCCTCGAAGGCGATCGGGGACACGAGGACGAGTCGGGGGGCGGCGGTGCCGTTGTAGGCGTGGGAGAGGGTGTGTTTGACGAAGGCCTCGAGTTCCGCCTCGAAGTTCGCGACGCCGGCGGGTCCGTCGAAGGATTCGTTGTAGCCGAAGAAGGCGAGGAGGGTGTCGGCCTTGAGGTGGGTGAGCCACTGGTCAGGCGTGGGGAAGAATCCGCGACCGAAATGGGAATTGAGTTCGGGGTGGAACTTGTCGGCTCCGGGGAACGCCCACTGGGAGACTCGCGCCGGGTGAGGTCGGAACCCCGGGGTATCGCCGGGACGACCCATGTTGCGGACGATCAGTTTCTGATCGGGAAATCGGAGATGGAGCTCGGTCTCGAGTCGGCTGAAGTAGACGTCGCGTTCGGCGAGTCCGTTGCCGATGAAGACGATGCGTTCGCCGGCGGCCGGGGCACCGATGTCCTGGGATCGGACCTGGGAGGCCTTGGGTGGCAGTTCGGTGGGGGCGTGCGGGCGATTGTTGGGCTCGGCGGCAGGCATGGATCCCGCGGCGAGCAGCAGGGTGGCGACTAGTGAAGGAATCAGACGGCTGGGCATGGGAGAACCATGACCGCCCGGGGACACCCGCGGCAAGGTCGGCTGCGGAGGGTCGGTCAGAACTTGCCAAGCCTGAGGACCCTGATTTCGGTCTCGTAGGCGACCATCGCGAAATTCGGGAAGAGCTCCGAGGAGAGCCGGGTCAGCAGCGATTCCGCTGCTTCGGGCTGAAGGATGATCTCGACGTGGATGTTCGCGAACTCCGGGATGTCCGCGGCCCGGCGACCCTGGCTTCCGGAACCCTGCACCTCCCACAGGGTCCAGCCGTGGGTCGTGTCACTCCACCGTGATTGCGCGCATGGCGGGGTGGAGGGTGGCGTTCACGTCACGGGCCTCGACGCAGATGTAGTGGGTGCCCTTCGGCAATGGGTTCGGGAGGGCGCCCCGCCACAGGTGCTGGCTTTTCGTGGGCGAAGGGAGGGGTCCGAACGGGGCCACGAAGTTGGCGCCCTCCCGGGCACGGGTCGCGACGAATTCGGGGTCGAACTCGATCACTCGCTGCAGGGTCATCCACGGACCGCGGTTGTTGAGACGCATCCGGACCTCCGAGTTCTCGGCGCCGTTGAAGACATTCACGTGGACGACGGTGTTGGTTGAGGCCGAGGCGGACACGTGGTCGGGTGCCGAGATGTTCATCTGGTAGGAGGCGGGACGACGGGCAGCTCGGAACTCCACGGACACCCCGCGCTCGCGGAAGGTGAGGATCGAATATCCGTTGGGGGCGCCGCAGGACATCGTCGCATTCGGAATCCCGAACTCGTCGGGCCGCCCACGCCACCAGCTGCCGCAGGCCGTGACGTTCACGATATGGTGGTGTGGTTCCACGCCCTGCCAGCCGTCCTCACGACGTAGGAATCGATGGGCGGTCCAGTGTGTGTGGCCCGAGATGCTCAGGCAGTAGGGCCGGTCTTCGATGAGGCGGTAGACTTCCTCGCGGTTGTCTAGGTCGTAGAGCGGCACGTGCATCATCAGGAGCACGAGCTGTTTCTTGGGGACCAGGGCGAGGTCCTTCTCCAGCCAGTCCAGTTGGGACTGGGACACCCCGGAACGCCAGGAGGCGCTGTTGGTGCCGCGTGCTTTTTTGGGGACGAAGTGGATGTCGTTGAGGGCGATGAAGTGGACCGGACCGTGGTCGAACGAGAAGGTACTGGGGCCGTAGACGCGGTTGTAGGTGTCCTCGAAGTCGGTTTCGGTCGAGGCATCGGTGTTGACGTCGTGGTTCCCGATGACGTTCCACCAGGGGATTCCAATGAGCGCAACGGCTGCGTTGTGGGGCGTCATCACGGACAGGTCATCGAAGACAATGTCCCCGAGGGTGACGCCGAATTGGGCACCGGATTTCCCGATCAGGTCGTCCACGATGTCGTGCTTGAAGTAGTCGACCTCCCGGACGTCCCTGGGCTGGGTGTCGCCGAAGAACAGGGCCTGGAAGGTGTCGGGCTCCGTCTGCGGGTGGAGCGGGAAGTCGATGGAGGCGGGCAGGGGGCCGGTGGGGGCCAGGCCCTCGAACTTCATCCGGGGCGATCCGGCGGGCTTGTGGTTGTAGAAGAACCGGGGAAGACGGTCGGCATTCACCGGGGGCATGTAGCCCCGGGGTTTGATGACGAAGAAGGTGGTCTCGGATCCCTCGAGGACGGGTAGTTCCCAGCGGCCGGAGCGGTCGGTCACGACGATGTCGCGGCCGTTTGAGACCCGCACGCCCTTCAGACCCCGTTCATCGGCATCGCGCACGCCATCGCGATCGCGGTCCTCGTAGACGACACCTCGGGCGGTCTCGCCGAATGCCGGAAACACGGTTCCGAGGACGGCGGCGAGAGAGAGGAAGAGTGCGATGAGAAGCCGGGACCGGTGCATGGGCGAAGGCTAGGGCGTCGGCCCGCTCCCATAAACCGGAAACCTCGTGACGATCACTCGTCGCCGGCGGAGCCGTCCGGGGGGCCGTCGGCCGACTCCTGTTCCAGCCACCGGACCATGGTGTGGATGATGTAGCCGATGGTTCCGAGGACGAGGACAGCGAGCGAGAGGCCGATGACGACGTCGGTGCGTTTGGCCGCGGGGATGAACCGGATGGGGTAGAGGAAGGCGAGGATGGCCAGGAGCATCACCGCTCCGGAGGCGGCGGTGAGGAATCCGGGGCTAAGCCGGCCCGACCGTGCGGTCATGCGGAAGACGATCCACCAGTAGGCCGACGAGAGGAGGATCCCGAGTGCGAACGCGGGCAGGGCGAGTGGGCTCCAGTGGAACTCGAAGCCGTGGGGTCCGCGGTCGAGGAACGTGAGCGACGCCAGCATTCCCCCGAGGCCGAGTGCCGAGGAGGCCATGACGAGGAACCGGAACCTCGGATCCTCGTGGACCGGAACAGGGGGTTGGGGTTGCATTTAGGGCACCTCCAGCAGGGCGTTTGGGATAGAGGTGGATTTATGCGGTTGGTCAACGGCTCCTACTAGGAGAGGGGCAGTTGAAACCTCCCGGCTGCGATTCCTGGCACCGTGAGGTCCTCGTCGAGGGTGTCCCACCTCAGGGCATAGCCATTCAATTCAACCCTCACTTCCGCCAATTGTTCATTGGTGGCCTGTTTGAGGATACGGAACCGATCGGCTGGGAAGCCGAGGATGCGGCCGTCGTGGAGTTCGACAAAGACCGTGCGGCCTTCGACCCAAGCCCGTACGGCTGCGGGTTCAGATGCCCTCGGAATCTCATCGCTGATGGTGCTCATGGTAGGCGTTCTTCAGGAGGTCCAGATTTTCGAAGATGAGTTGCTCAATCCGCCTCAGATCCTGTGAGCGGACTCCACGGTTCTGGGCCAGAAGAACCATTGGAACGAGCCAGAATTTGCATTCTCCCTCGCTGGTCCGGATATGGATATGAGCCGGTTCATTGCCCTCGTTGGAGTAGAAGTGAAACCGGAATGACCCGATTCTCAAGACCGTCGGCATGTCCTGAACGTAGGAGTCATGGTCGAGTCCGCCACGCCTTTATCGCGGTCGCCTACGGTACCTCCAGGATAGCCGTCGCAGCAGCGGCCGGATCGGCACGCTGGGACAGGGACGTGAGAATCGACTGGGCCTGGCGCGGGACCTTGCCCCGGAACCGTTCCTCGCTGCCTACCTTGACCACGATGGGCTGGTCGAGATCCACGAGCGCATCCGACAACCGCAGGGCCAGCTTTGGAGAACCTTCGGCGTCGATCTGGATCGTCTGACCCTCGACCGAGGCCGTGATCCTCTGACGCTCGGGAATGGGCACCCCGTCCGGGACCTGGAGCCAATAGAACCGGCGGTGCACAACGTCGTCCTGCTGCCAGACGACCTTCCTCGGCCAGGGGTTGCGTCGGAACTCCGCCATCCAGGGAACCCCTTCGGCATCGCGACGCTTCATCCAATGTCCCAGGCCCTCGTAGATCCGGACGAAGTGCGGGTAGCCGCCGGGGTCGGCCGAGGCGAGACGGTCAAGTTCAGCGGCACGTTCCGTCGCGAGACGGTTGCGGTTGTACGCGCCATCATCGGCTCCCATGAACAGGGCGAACGGGAGATTCCTCAGCCCGAGCAGGGAGGCCTCGTTGGGGTGTCCCGCCATCATCGCGGCGGCGGCCCAGCGGTCGGCCATGCGCGGCGCCAGCTGCCAGACCCCGTCGCCGCCGGCCGAGTAGCCCATGACGTAGACCCGGTTGGGATCGACCCCCCTGAGCGCGACGTGGTTCTCGATCAGGCGTTGGAACAGGTTGTCGATGTGGGCTTCGTGCCAGAGGTTCCAGGTGTCGGTTGGCGCGCGTGGGGCGACGTAGATGCCTTCCTTCGGCTCATAGAGGCGGATCTGGTTCTGCCACTGCTGGTCGTTCACCTCGGGCGGGGCACCGCCGCCGCCATGCATGGAGATCCACAGGCTTCGCTGACCTGGGGCGGCGTCACCGAAGGTCTTGTCGAGCCAGCGCAGGGTTCGATCCCCGATCTGGATCGACCGCGCCTCCATTTCGGCGTTTCGGTCGCGGGCGATTTCCGAGAGCCGGTCGGCCCCGAGCAGTTCGACCAAGCGGTCGGCCTCGGTCCGGGAAAGGGAGGTCTTGAGGGCGGGTTCGTCGGCGGGGCGATCGGCCTTGGGCTTGGCGACCCAGGCCTGGAGGGCATCGACGGTGGCGGAGGCCGGGGTGAGGTCGGGCCAGAGGGCGTCGACGGTGGGATCTCCCTTGTCGATTGGGCCGAAGGGCATCTCGCGGACTTCGTTGCCGCGGGTGAACCGGAGCCAGCCGCGGGTGCCGGGCTTGAGGTTGAAGCGCGGCATGTCGTTGAGGTCGGCCGTGCCTGATTTGGTCTCAGCGAGGGCGCATTCCTTCCGGACGCCATCGAGGACGCAGACCTTGCCGACGAGGCGGGTGCCCCCCTTGCGATCCCAGAGTCGAACCCCGAGCCGGGCGAACTCGGCGGCTTCGGTCGCCTTGGCGTAGCGTGGGGTCACGTTGACGGCGGCGACGGTCTCACGTTGCCGGGACCAGACCATCGGGAAGGGGGTTCCGTCGCGCTTCCAGGAGGTGGCGTAGATGGCGTAGCGGGGATTGTCGGCCTTGGCCTGGGAGGCATCGCCCACGAACCAGCCGCGATTGAGTCCGTTGGCGTCGAACTCATCGGCGCCGGTGAAGTGCCACCCGCCGTCCCAGATCTCGACCCAGGTGTGGTTGCCGCGTTCGTTGGTCCACATCGGGGTGCCGACGGCGCGGGCGGGGATCCCGACGGAACGGCAGGCCTCGACGAGGATGATCGAGAGTCCGGTGCACGTGGCCTTCCCGAGCTCCCGGGACTCCTTGAGGCTCTGGTTGGGACGTTTTCGGCCGGTGTTGTAGTGGACTTGGATCTGGTTGAAGAGCTTCTGGTTCAGGGCCTGGGCGGCCTGGGTTGCGGTGGTGGCGCCCTTCACGATCTCGCGGGAGATGCCGATCAGTTCGGCCCGCCATGGATCGCGGGTCTCATCGAACACGGCGTAGGGTAGGACATCGTTCAGGAACAGGTCCTCGGGGACGGCGGCCGCCCACGGGAACTCCTTCCGGGCCTGGAAGGCGAGGTCGAGGTTCTCGATCAGGAACGCGCTGGAGAGGGATTCGCGGTCGGCCTCGGGCATGTGCTCGACGAGGAACCGGGCGGCCTGCTCACCCGCTTCGCCGTGTCGGGTCCGAGCTTCGCTGATGAAGTCCTCGAGGGTTCCGGCGAGCAGGGTGGCTCCGGAGAGGGCCCAGAGGAAGGCGAGAACTGCAGCGTGCATTGAGGGACGCTGCGGAAATCCCGGTCGTGGGTCAAAACCGATCACTCCCCGAACAGGTTCCGGAGGGCCTCGCGGGCGGCATCGGCCCGGGAATCCCCGCCGCCCTTGGACCAGATGCGGGGTTTGAAGTCGAAGTACTCGCAGAAGTTGGCCTGCTCCTTGTTGTCGACCGGCTCAGCCCGACCGTCCCGGCATTGGTGGGCGGCACGGAGGTCATGGAAGGTGCAGTTGACGCAGACCCGGAGGTCGGCACGGCACTGCGGACACGTCTCACTCCGACCGGGGAGTTCCCGGAACGTCCAGACCCATCCACACCGGTGACAATGACGTGTCATGGTTCTTCCCTACCAATCCGCAGCCGGTCCGTCCAGCGGCCGGCAAGGACGCGAGGAGGGGAGGATCTGGCGGGCGCCCCGGGCTTCAGGAGGCATCCACGAGGTCGGCGAGGGGCGTCGCCTCGATGCCATCTGCCAACCGGTAGCTCTTGGTGCCCGGGTACACGACGCGCACCTCGTCGAGTTTCAGGTCGGCCATGGCAATGCGCAGGGATGGAGTGATCGAGGGGGCGTCGACACGCTTGCACTCGATGCCGATCCGGCGGCTTCCCTTGAAGAGAACCAGATCGATCTCGGCACCCTGGTGGGTGGCCCAGAAGTGGGCGTCATCCGGCTGGAGGGCCTTCAGAACCTCTTCGATGGCGTAGCCCTCCCAGGAGGCACCCACCTTTGGATGGCACTCGAGGTCCCGTTCATTCGTGATGCCGAGCAGGGAGAGGAGGAGGCCCGTGTCCCGGATGTAGACCTTGGGGGCCTTGACCTGTCGTTTGCCCAGGTTTTCGAACCAGGGGGGCAGTTGCCGGACCATGAAAAACCCGCATGCAATACGGGAAATACATGGTGGGCTGGGATCCGCGGTCTCTGGGACCTGGATCTCGACCTAAAGAGCCTGAAACGCCATGCGCCAGGGCTCGTTGTCCCGATGATCTGTGGCTGGCATGGGATGAAGGCACCCCAGACCGTCGGAACTTTCCGATCGGCTTGGCCCGATGACTGAACGATCCGGGGCCAGGAATCACCTCCGGCGCCTGAGTTCCATCAGCCGCAGCCGGTCCGCAGCATCCTGCTCCCGATAGGTCTCCTTGCTTGCGATCAGGGAGTCCAAACCCAGAAACGGAATGGACACGCCATCAATTTCAACGTGGCACGCCGAGGGGTTTGCCTCGTCGAAGCTGACCTTCCACGCCTGGGTGCTGACATCGACCTCCACCTCATCGGCGATCTTCACTACGACGTTTTCGATGAAGTCGCGGGGCTCCAATTCCTTGGCGGCACCATCTGCCAGTGCGGAAAGCCCATCGATGACCCGACGGCCGTTTTCAAGGTCCAAAGGAATCAGGATATCGACATCCTCTGTCGTGCGCACCAGACCGTGAAGAATGCAGGCCTGGCCTCCGATGACCAAATACCGGGCTCCTCTCTCGTTCAAGAGCCGGCAGACCTTCAGCAGCGGGGAGGATGTGTCGGTCATTCTCGGGCCTCACCAAAGACGCGGATTGGACTGGGACTGGCGCCAGAGTTCGTAGTCCTTCCAGGTCCGCGCCCGAAAAACGAATCCCCGGGGACGGGGATAGGGATTCAACAGGTCCACCTGGGCTTGGAGCACGGTGGCGCGCTCCAAGGATTCCTTCGGAGTCGAGAGCCCTGGTTTCAGGTGCTGTGTTCGCTTTCCGACGACCTTCACATCGTGAAGCTAGTCTCTGAGGAGGATGGCGACAAGCTGGCGGTGGAGCTGGCGGTGGAGTCCAAGTGTTATCGGATGAAGCGTTCGACCCGGGCGGGTTTCCGCGACCCGAACCACCCCGCCACCCTCACCACTGATGCGACGACGTCGCGGCGCGGTCGAGGTGGGTGTAGCCACCGTCAACGTAGAGGAATTGTCCGGTGATGTGGCTGGCCCGGGCGGAGGCGAGCCAGACGATGGCGTCGGCGAGTTCAGACGGTTTCGACAGGCGTCGCTCGAACGGGACGAGGTCGGCAACCTGGCGCCGAGCCCTCTCGGGATCGGGCTGGCTGGCAAACCAGCGTTGGTACTGGTCAGTGTCGCACTCCGCTGGGACGACGGTGTTGACCCGGACGCCATGGGGTCCGAGGGCGAGAGCCCATTCGCGGGTCAAGGCATCGAGGGCACCCTTTGCGGCGGCGTAGCCTGATGTGCGGCCTTGGCCGGTGGTGGCGACCTTGGAGCTGACATTCACGATCGCGCCCCGGCGTGCGGCAAGGTGCGTGCGGGCGAGGTGGGTGAGCGTGTAGGCTGGGAGGAGGTTCCGTTGGAGGGAGGACACGAAGGCATCGGGCGGGGCATCGAGGCCGACGCTGTCGTTCACCCCGGCGTTGTTGACCAGGATATCGAGGTGTCTGAAATGGCGGACCGCCTCCTCGACCGCCCGTCTGCAGACCTCGGGGTCGGTGAGGTCGCCCGCGACGATCCGGACTGTGGAGCGTCCTGCGGCCAACTGTTCGGCGGCCTCGGCGTCGCGGTCGACGATCAGCACCTGTGCTCCCTCGGCTGCGAATCGGTCCACGGTGGCGGCGCCGATGCCCCGGGCGCCGCCCGAGACGAGGGCGACCCGGTTGGTCAGTTCAAGGTCCATGGACTGGGAGGCTCACCCGAACCGGTGCCCTTGCACAGAGGGAATCGGCTGGCCGAGGTGGAGGTGGGGGTGGCAGAAGGAGGGCTCGTGAGGGCATCCATCTGGCGTCTTGGCATCGCATGGCTCGTCGCCTGGGCGATGGGATGCCTCCGGGCGGCGGAGCCGTCGCTCGAATCAAGCCGACCGCTTCGGGTGGCTGCGGCGTCGGATCTCACCTTTGTCATGCCGGAGCTGAACCGCCTTTTTGCGACGGTGCATCCCGGTCAGACGGCCGAGACGATCCTGGGCGCCTCAGGAACCCTCGTGGCCCAGATCCGCAAGGGGGCGCCGTTCGACGTGTTCCTCTCTGCCGATCGGCGTTATCCGGAAGCATTGGTCGCTGACGGACTGGCGGTGTCGAATTCGCTCACCCATTACGCCAACGGTCGGGTGGTCCTCTGGAGCACCCGCGCTGGGTTGGATCCCCGGGTGGGGCTGTCGATCCTCCAGGCTTCAGCAGTCCGGCGCCTGGCCATCGCGAATCCGCTCCATGCCCCGTATGGTAGGGCGGCGCAGGAGATCCTACGCCGAGCCGACCTTTGGGGGGGCTGGAGCAACCGGGTGGTCCTGGGGGAGACGGTGGCCCAGACGGCGCAGTGGGTGGAATCGGGCTCCGTGGACCTCGGTCTGGTGTCGCGGTCATGGGTCATGGCGCCGCGGGCGGGTCAGCCCGGGCGCTGGTGGGAGGTGCCGGCTGGCCTGCATGACCCGCTGGAACAGGTCGCGGTCGTGACCCGGCGTGGCGAGTCCCATCCGGGTGCGGAGCTGTATCGGAACCTCCTCCGATCGCAGGCGGCCATCGGACTTCTGGAACGGTTTGGATTCGATGTCCCCCGGGGTGGTCCCGACACGCGTGTTCCCCGGTGAACGTCGGTCCGATGGCTCCTCCTGCCCCGTGAATGCCCTCCCGATTCCTTCCGAAGGCTTGTCGCCGGAGATCTGGCAGGCATTGGGACTGACCTTCCGGCTGGCCGGGTTGGTGACCGTGCTGTTGCTGGTGTTGGCGGTACCCTTGGCGAGGTGGCTGACGGTGTCGAGGCGTCGGTGGATTCCCGTGGTGGAGGCGATTGTGGGTCTTCCGGTGGTCCTACCGCCGACGGTCCTGGGGTTCTACCTGTTGTCCCTCTTCGCGCCGGACACGCCGCTGGGGAGGTTCTGGTTCCATGTCACAGGGGACACCCTCGCCTTCAGTTTCGAGGGCTTGGTGCTGGGATCCCTCATCTACAGCCTGCCCTATGCGGTCCAGCCTCTGGCGGCTGCGTTCCGATCGATTCCTCCCGAATATCTGGAGGCGGCACGGTCGGTAGGGGCCCGCCCATGGAGCGTGTTCTGGCGGGTGACCCTCCCGCTGTCCCGACGCGGGCTCCTGGTGGCGGCGATGCTGAGCTTCGCCCACACGGTCGGAGAGTTCGGTGTGGTGGTGATGTTGGGGGGCAGCATTCCGGGTCGGACCCGGGTGGCCTCCATTGCGCTCTACGACGAGGTCCAGCGGCTGGACTATGGCACGGCCCACCGGTTGGCGTTGGTCCTGTTGGCCTTCTCGTTTGCGATCCTGGTGCCGATGGCCTGGCTTCAGAGGCGTAATCGTCTCGGGTTGGGTGGGATTCCGGAAAGGGGGCAGGGTGTGGGCTGAAGGAGTCGGTCTCGACGATTGACACCGGTATTGGGCTGGAAGTATCGGCTTTGTCATTCCAGACGACTGCATGGCCCCCTCCACGCCCTCCCCTTCGAGAACTGTCCCAAGGATTTCCGAGACGGAATGGGAGATCATGCGCGTGGTCTGGGGGCGTTCCCCCATCACGGCGGCTGACATCATCACCGAGCTCATGGCTCAGGATCCGACCTGGCATCCGGTGACGGCCAAGACCCTGTTAAACCGTCTGGTCCGGAAAGGGGCGCTGGGGTTCGAGCAGCAGGGGCGGGCCTATCTGTATCGGCCGCTGGTGGACGAGCAGGCCTGCATCACAGCGGTGACGCGTTCGTTTCTGGATCGGGTCTTCGGTGGTTCGCTCGGGCTGATGGTGACCCATTTCGTGGACCATAAGGGAGTGACCCCGAAACAGGCGTGAGAGTTACGGAAAGCTGTTGAGGAAATCTGAGGGGTTCCACGCCGTCTGGCGCAGGCACTGCTTGGTCAGGGATCGGCATGGATGCCCCGATCTTCGCCGAGTTCCTAGCCGGGATTGTCCGCTCCTCGTGGCAGGAGGCGGTCCTGGCGGCCGTCGTCTGGATCCTCTTGCGCGCGCTGGGGGATCGGGTTGATGCCCGATGGCGGTGTCGCCTCTGGTTGCTGGTGCTGCTGAGGCTGGCGTGGCCGTTCTTCCTTCCCAGCCCGGTCAGCCTCTTCAACTGGTCCGAGGCCGTCATCAGTGTCGACACCGCTGGCGAAGCCGGAGTGGAGGACCCCTCCCATCCACTGCCGTTCGTGCTGGAGCAGGGGCCCATCCAATGGGTCTGGCTGGCGGTGGCGGGAATCCTCCTCCTCCGGTGGGTGGGATCGGTGTGGAACGCGCGACGGCTCCGGAGGGATTCCGTGGAGATGGAGTCGCCGCAAGTGCTGGGATTGTTGGAGGAGTGTCGAATGGCGGCCCGGGTCGGAGGACCGGTCCGGCTCCTCGAGTCGGGGCGGGTGACAGGTCCCTGTCTGGTCGGCCTCCTGGAGCCGGCGGTCGTGATGCCAGCCGGGCTGGTGGACGACCTCACCGATGAACAGCTGCGTTTCATCTTCCGCCACGAACTGGCCCACCTTCGTCGGTGGGACCTCCCTCTGAACTGGCTTCTGGCGGCCGTGGAAGCGTTTCACTGGTTCAATCCGCTCGTATGGTGGGTGGCCCGGCAGATCCGATGGGACCGGGAGGAGGTTTGCGACCGGGTGGCGGTGGAGGGCCGCGCGGAGGCCTGTCGTCCCTATGGTCAGCTGATTGTCCAGATGGCATTGCGCCGGGTGCCGGGCCTGGAGCGGGAGACGGCTGGTGTGCTGTCCCTGCTTGGGGTGTGGGATCCCGGTGCGGGAAGCCTGCGCCGTCGGCTCCGGGCACTGGCCCGCCTGCGCAGGGGTGGATGCACGGCATGGATCGGGCCGTGCCTATGGGCCGGTCTGCTGGTCGCGGGGTTCACCGACGCCCTCCCGTTGGAGACCGAGGAGGAACACCGGCCGGGGCAAGTCCGATGGGAGCAGCTGGTGCCGGTCCGACTTCTCGGCCAGCAACAGAAAGCCCCGGAGGAGAACCTCCGGGGCCTGTGATCGGACCGACCTGACTGGCCGGGGCGTCAGATCCCTCGGAAGTTCGGCAGGTGCATCTTCTCGCCGCCGCGGAGGGCGGATTCATGGGCGAGGATGCCGACCATGGTCCAGTTCACCGACTGGTGGACGTCTGGGAAGCTGGGGCGGTTCTCAAGGACCGCGGTGACGAACTCATGGGCCAGATGCGGATGGCTGCCGCCGTGGCCGCTGCCCTGGATGAAGCTGAGGTGCGCGTTCTCGGCCATGTCGTACACGCACTTCGTGGTGAACTCCCGGATGCCCTCGGGGAGGAGGTGGGCGTAGTCGGGGATCTTCACCTTCTCGACCTTCTCGCCACCGACGTGCAGCACGGGATCGTCGTGCTCGGTGAGCTGCCACTCGAACGAGGTCTGCGAGCCGTAGCAGTCGAAGCTCTCCTGGTATTGTCGGGCAGCCTCGAACAGGTAGCGGGTCACCTCGCCGGCGACGTCCTGGTTACGGACCTTGAAGTGGGCGGTCTCGAAGGAGAAGGGCGAGCCGTACTTCGCGATGCGGGCCTCGGAGATACGGCCGGAACCGAGGCAGGAGACGTGCTCGGCCTCACCGTTGACAATGCCGAGGCACGGGCTGACGCAGTGGGTGGCGTAGTGCATCGGGGGCAGGCCCTCCCAGTAGCCGGGCCAGCCGTCCATGTTCTGGAGATGGCTGCCACGGACGAACTGGATCCGGCCGAGCCGGCCGGTGTCACGGAGCTCGCGGACATAGAGGTA
Source organism: Verrucomicrobiales bacterium (assembly GCA_005801385.1). Taxonomy (GTDB): domain Bacteria; phylum Verrucomicrobiota; class Verrucomicrobiia; order Limisphaerales; family UBA9464; genus UBA9464. The sequence goes on from SYEM01000049.1 coordinate 16,687, forward strand.
CTCGCGGCTCCAGACGACGGTCTCCATCATCATGTACTTCTTCCCGCTCTCCTTGCTGGCCTTCACGATCTCGCGGGCTTCCTCCAGGGTGGTGCAGGCGGGCACGGTGCAGGCAACGTGCTTGCCGGCGCGGAGGGCGGCGATCGACTGCGAGGCGTGGAGATGGATCGGCGAATTGATGTGGACCGCGTCGACCTTGGGATCCCGGATCAGATCCTCGAAGCTCTGGTAGCGCTTCTCCACCCCGAACGCCTGGCCCACGGCGTCCAGCTTCTCCTTCGAGCGCTGGCAGATGGCGTACATGTTCGCCTGGGGATGCCTCTGGTAGATGGGGATAAATTCGGCACCGAAGCCGAGTCCGACGATCGCGATGTTCAGTTTGCGGCTCATGATGGAAGCAGATGGAGGATCCCGAACCACGGCGGTGCCGTGTCGGGTGCTGTTCCGAGTCAACGCACCGTCAGTCGACCGTGCAACGGGAAAGTCCTCCCCGGACGTGCGGTTGTAACCAAGGATGCGTCGGGGCTGTCCATCACCGTATGCGATTCCCGATTCCGTCCCTCGCGTTGGCTTTCCCGATGTTCGCACTGATGGTGGAGCTCGGGCCTTCTGTTGCGGTTGCCGCGGACCAGAACTGGCCTGCGTGGCGGGGTCCGCTGAGGAACGGGGTGGCGCCCGGTGCCAATCCTCCGGTCGAGTGGAGCGAGACCCGCAACGTGGTGTGGAAGGTCCCGGTGCCGGGTCGAGGCAGTTCCACCCCGATCCTCTGGGGTGACCAGGTGTTCCTGCTGACGGCAATCCCGGAGGGGGTGGAACCGTCGGTACCGGCGGGGGGCCAGGACGGTCCGGGCCGTGGGGGGCGAGGCGGTCGTGGAGAGGCCCCCTCCCAGCTGCAGCGGTTCACGGTTCTTGCGCTGGGTCGTGACGATGGAAAGGTCCGATGGCAGCAGACCGCCCGGGTGCAGGTCCCGCATGAGGGGCACCACAAGGACCACGGCTTTGCCTCGGCCTCCCCCGTGACGGACGGACGGGTTCTGATCACCTCGTTCGGGTCCTTCGGTCTCTTTGCCTACGACCTCAAGGGAAAGCTCCTCTGGGAAAAGGATCTAGGGGACATGCGGACCCGGAACAGCTTCGGTGAGGGAAGTTCCCCAGCCTTGCATGGTACGACGGTGGTGGTGCTGTGGGATCATGAGGGGGAAGATTTCATCGTGGCCCTCGACACCCGGGATGGGCGGGAGCTCTGGCGCCAACGGCGCGATGAACCGACGGGGTGGAGCACCCCGTTGATCGTCGAGCAGGGGGGCAAGCCGCAGGTGGTGGTGAACGGGACGAACAAGGTCCGGGCCTACGATCTTGCGACGGGTTCCTTGCTGTGGGAGTGCTCGGGTCAGACGGCCAACGCCATCCCCACTCCCGTGGCGGATGAGGGTCGGGTCATCGTGATGAGTGGGTTTCGGGGGAGTGCCCTGCAGGTGATCCGGCTGGGGGGCTCTGGGGATCTGACGGGCACGGACGCGATCGTCTGGAGCCACAACAAGGGCACGCCCTATGTGCCATCACCCCTGCTGTATGGGAGCCGATTGTACTTCTTCTCGGGCAACACTGCGATGCTGTCGATCTTTGATGCCCGGACCGGGAAGCCCGAGGTCGAGATGGAGCGTCTGAATGGCCTCACCGGCGTGTATGCCTCGCCGGTGGGTGCGGCGGGTCGGGTCTATCTGGCGGGCCGCGATGGCGGGGTGGTGGTCCTGAAGGAGGGCCCCAAGGTCGAGGTCCTGGCCACCAACCGACTCGATGATGGCTTCGACGCCTCTCCGGCCGTGGTGGGCAATCGGTTGTACCTCCGGGGACGCGCCTCGTTGTATTGCGTGGGAGAGGCGAGGCCCTGAACGGGACGTGTGGGTCGGTCGCTCCGGGCAAAAAAACGCGGTGGAGTCACCTCCACCGCGTGATGCCGGGGCGGTCTGACGCCCGGGTGTTTGGGTTGGCCTAGACGGCCTCGCCGACCTGATAGCGCAGGAACCGGCGCACCGTGATGGTATCGCCGAGGGCCTTGGCTACGGAGCCGACGTGGGCGTCGACCTTGATGTCGGGATTCTTGACGAAGCCCTGTTCGAGGAGGCAGGCGGTCTCGAGGAACTTATTGATCTTGCCCTCGATGATCTTGGCCACGGCCTGCGGGGGCTTGTTCTTCACGGCCTCGCTCTGGCCGGCGATCTCACGCTCCTTGTCGATCACGGCCTGCGGCACCTCGGTGCGGCTGATGGCGACCGGGCTGGCGGCGGCGATCTGGAGGGTGATGTCCTTGACCAGCTGCTTGAAGTCGGACGAGGCAGTCGATTCAGCCTTGTCGCAACCGACCTCGACGAGCACGCCGACCTTGCCGCCGGTGTGGATGTAGGCGGCGACGAGTCCGTTGCCGGACACCTCGAGCCGGTCATGACGCCGGATCTGGATGTTCTCGCCGATCTTGGCGACGGCGGCCACGCGGTCCGCCTCGAGGTCGACCGACGGGTTGGAGGCGACCTTGTTGGCGAGCTCGTTGCAGAATTCCTTGAAGGAGTCGTTGCGGGCGACGAAGTCGGTCTCGCAGTTGATCTCCACGAGGACGCCGACCTTGCCGCCGTTGACGACGGCCTGGGAGATGAGGCCGTCCTTGGCCTCGCGGCCGGCCTTCTTGGCGGCGCTGGCCTGGCCCTTCTTTCGGAGGATGTCGACGGCGCCGTCCAGGTTGCCGCCGGCTTCCACAAGCGCGTTCTTGCAGTCCATGAGACCGGCGCTGGTCATCTCACGGAGTTTGCCCACGAGGGCTGGGGTGATGTCTGCCATGACTGGAAGAGGATTGGGGTGTTGAGGTGCGGCGGTGTCCGGGTTCGACCGGACCACCGCCACGGGATGGGACTCAGGCGGCTGGGGCAGGAGCCGGGGCCTCGGGGGCCGGTGCAGCCGGGGCAGCGGCCTCGGTCTCGGGACGGTCGGACTTACGGGCCCGCTTCGCATCGTGTTCCGCCTTGGCCTTGGCGATCGTCTCGACGACGGCACCGAGGATGAGCTTCACGGAACGGATGGCGTCGTCATTGCCGGCGATGGGGTGGTCGACGAGGTCGGGATCGCAGTTGGTGTCGACGATGGCAACGAGGGGGATCTTGAGACGGCGGGCCTCGGCGACCGCGTTGTGCTCGCGCTTGATGTCGACGACGAACATCGCGTCAGGGAGGGCCTCGGTGGTCCGGAGACCATCGAGGTTCTTCACGAACCGGCCGTGCTCGCGGCGGATCATGGACTGCTCCTGCTTGACGTACTCGTTGATGGAGCCGTCCTGCTCCATGCGCTCGATCTCCTTCATGCGCTTCAGGGAGCGCTTCAGGGTGCGAAGATTGGTGAGGGTGCCACCGAGCCAGCGTCCGGTGACGTAGGGCTGGCCGCAGGCCTTGGCGGACTCCTTGACGGCTTCCTGGGCCTGCTTCTTGGTGCCCACGAACAGGATCTGTCCACCCTTGCCGGCGATCTGCGCGAGGAACGCGCAAGCGGCCTCGAGCTGAACGACCGTCTTGGACAGGTCGATGACGTGGATGCCGTTACGGGCCTCGAAGATGAACGGTTTCATCTTGGGGTTCCAGCGACGGGTTTGGTGACCGAAGTGGACTCCTGCCTCGAGGAGCTCTTTGACGCCTACTTGACTCATGATGTCGACAGCTTCCGATGGTTGCGGCGTTGACCGGGACGATTCGCCCGACGCCATCCGGCGGAAGGACCGGATTGGATCAGATGTTGTTGTGGCCTCCCGACGCACTCGCGTCAGGACGTTATGGCCGGTTTCCCGCCCGTTGCCGGTCGGGTTGGGAACCCTTTCAAATCGGGGAGCGGTTGGGCAACTGGTTTCTCGGGGTCGACGGGGTTGTCGAGGCCGGTAGCAGGACTGTGGCCTGCGAACGGGAGCCACCCCTGGATCCGGGGGGTCTGGAACGGGGCGATCGACAGGGGTGGTTCCGGGGTTTACAGAAGGGAGAGACTTTCCTTCCGATGTCCCAGACCCCCGAGACGCCCATTTCCATGGCCCAGCGCCGATTCCTTCTTCTGACCGCCGGCGTGAACGGCGCCGCCATCATGGTGGTGGAAATCCTCGGGGCGAAGATGCTGGCACCCTACCTGGGGACATCGCACTTCGTCTGGACGGCTCAGATCGGCATCGCGATGGCTTCCCTGGCCTTCGGGTACTACCTGGGCGGACTCTGGGCGGATTCGAAGGGTCATCTGAACCGGCTGTACGGCTCGATGCTGGTGGCAGCGGCCTACCTTTGCCTGGCGGTCTGGGGTGTCCAGTCGGTGGCGGTCCATTCGTTGTCGCTGCCTCTGCCGGTGGCGTCGCTGTTGGCCTCAGCGTTCCTCTTCTTCGTTCCATTGTCGCTGCTCGCGCTGACCTGCCCCTTCCTGATCCGGTTTCTTGCGAGCCATGTCCGGGAGGTGGGGGGGCAGGTGGGGCGTCTGTCCGCGATCAGCACCGTCGGCAGCTTCGTGGGCACGGCGTTGATCGGCTATGTGTTGATTCCCCTGGCCCCGAATTCGGTGACAATGGTGGTCACGGCGGGACTGGTCACCGGGGTGGCCGTGGTGCATCTGGTAGTCTGGGGAGGCAGGACCATGCCGGCGGTCGTCGGGGCCGTACTGGTCGCCGGACTGGGGGTCTGGGCGGTCCGATGGGACGCCCGTCCGAGATTCTCGAAAATCCGCGAGGTGTACCGGGGCAACTCGAACTTTGGTCAGCTGCAGGTTCTCGAGACAGTGGACGGACGCCGGCGCTTCTACGCCAATGACTACCTGATCCAGAATTCCTATCTGCCGGCCACGCGCCAGAGCGGTTCGCTGTTCACCTATGCGATCCATCAGCTGGCCCGGAGCCACTCCGAGCGGGTCGACCGCGTGCTCTGCATCGGGATGGGGGTGGGAATCGTTCCGTCCCTCTTTGCCCAGCAGGGGGCGAAGGTGGACGTGGTTGAGATCAACCCGTCGGTCGTGCCGCTGGCGCAGCGGTTCTTCGATCTCGACCCGACACGGTTCGCGCAGCTGACGATCGGGGATGGGCGCCAATTTCTCCGAGGTAGAACCAACGAATACGATGCGGTGATTTTAGACGCTTTCCTTGGGGATTCGTCGCCGGCGCATCTGATGACCCGGGAGGCGTTCCAGGCGATGCGGAACGTGATGAAGCCGGAGGGCGTGCTATCGATCAACTGCTTTGGCGATCCGCGGCCCGGTCGCGACTTCATGCTGGCCTCGCTGGAGAAGACGCTCCGTGTGGTTTTTGCATCGGTGGACCTGCACCAGGCGGCGAATGGCAACGCCTTCTTCGTCGCCTCGGCGTCGCCGCTCCGGGTCCGCAGGCCCTACGAGTACAACTCGGTGCACCCCTCGGTGCTGGACCAGTTCCGGACGGCGATGAACGAGACCCGCCAGACGGATCCGACGCACGGGATCGTCCTGACGGATGACTTCAATCCGGTGGACTTCTACGATGCCCAGAACCGGGAGCGCCAGCGTCGGGAACTCGCGCAGTCGATGCAGGAGCTGTGAGGCGCAGCCCTTGTGCGCGACGGAAAAGGTTCCCTGAAGGGTCCTAGCAAGCTGTAATCCTAGTGTAGTGTCTCAATTAAGTCTTTCCTAACAACCATTACTCGTGCCATCGTTCGGACATGGCCCGTCCAAAGTTTCCATTCGAACTTTCCACTGAGCAGCGGGCGGAACTTCAGCGCCTTATCCAAGCGCCGAATAC
>SYEM01000050.1 GCA_005801385.1 Verrucomicrobiales bacterium
CCAACGACGGACAGAAGGGGATGGGACTCATCGTCCTGATCCTCGTGGGACTCCTTCCCGGCACCTACGCCCTCAACCTCTCGGCGGACCGATCCGCCATCGCCGGCCTCGCCCAGGAATCCCAGCAGCTGGCCACCGCGTTCCGAATCGAGGCGCCGGGCGACCCGATGCCCCATCCCGAGGCGGCCCGGACGCTGTCGGAGTTCCTCAAGCCCATGGTGAAACCCGACCCGGGGACATTCGCCGCGCTCGCGACGACCTGCGATGCGATCGGCAACCGCCTCCTCCCGCTGCAGAGCCTATCCGGACTCGAGTACTCGGAACGCGCCGGTCTCCGCACCGACCTGTACCTGGCATCGAAGGCTCTCCGGAAGCTGGACGCCGAGGGCCATCGGAAGGGGACTTCGCCCATCCATGAGACCGAGCTTCGCTTCGCGTCCCATGCCGACGCCCTCACCCAGTTCATCCCCCGGTGGGTGCAGGTCTCGGTGGCCCTCTCCCTCGGGCTCGGAACCATGATCGGGTACCGGCGGATCGTGCGCACCGTGGGCGAAAAGATCGGCAAGGACCATCTCACCTATGCCCAGGGGGCCACGGCCGAGGCGGTGGCGATGGGGGCCATCCTGACTGGCGACCATCTGGCGCTGCCGATCAGCACCACCCACGTGCTGTCGTCGGGCATCGCCGGAACCATGGCCGCCAATGCCTCGGGCCTGCAGTCCGACACGGTCCGCAACATCCTCCTTGCCTGGATCCTCACCCTGCCCGTCTGCATCTTCCTCGGCGCCCTGCTCTTCGCAGCGGTCCTCAACCTGGGTGCGCTCGTCTTCGGTGGATAAAGGCTGGTGTTCCGAAGGCGCCGGCGAACTCTTACCGGGTCTTTCGCACCCGAAACCGAATCCTCGCCTACCCGCCATGAAGATCCGCCGCATCCTCGCCCACCGGGTGGAGCTTCCGCTCCACGAAACCACCTACAACTGGTCCGGTGGCAAGTCGGTCACCGTGTTCGACAGCACCATCATCGGGGTCGAGACCGACACGGGCCACATCGGCTACGGCGAGGTCTGCCCCCTGGGCCCCTTCTACCTCCCCGCCTACGCCGACGGCGTCCGGGCGGGACTCCGTGAGCTGGGACCGCATCTGATCGGCGAGGACCCGCGTCAACTGACTCGCCTCAACCGTCGGATGGATGCGGTCCTCAAGGGACACCCCTACGTGAAGAGCGGCATCGACATCGCCTGCTGGGATCTCCTGGGCCAGGCGTGCGGGCTCCCCGTGTGCGAGCTGCTGGGAGGTCGGTACGGCGAGGACGTCCATCTGTACCGGGCCATCTCCCAGGATTCCCCGGAGGCCATGGCCGACAGCGTCGCGGGCCATCGCGCCGAGGGCTACCGACGCTTCCAGCTGAAGGTCGGCGGCGACCCGGATGTCGACATCGCGCGGATTCGGGCCGTCGCGGCGCGGCTCCGGCCGGGGGACCGTCTCGTGGCCGACGCCAACACCGGCTGGATCCAGCACGAGGCCATCCGGGTGGCGAACGCGGTGCGTGACATCGACGTCTACATCGAGCAGCCCTGTCTGACCTACGAGGAGTGTCTTGCCGTACGGCGACAGATCCCACAGCCGTTCGTCCTGGACGAGACGATCGACGACCTTGGGATGCTGCTCCGGGCGCGATCCGACCTGGCGATGGACGTGGTGAACCTGAAGATCAGCAAGCTGGGCGGCCTGACGAAGATCCGTCAGGCCCGGGATCTCTGCGTGAGCCTGGGGATCGGGATGACGCTGGAGGATTCATGGGGTGGGGACATTGCGACGGCCGCGATCGCGCATCTGGCGCAGAGCACACCGCCGGAGTTCCTGTTCAGCACGACGGACTTCAACAGCTACGTGACGGTGAGCACCGCCGAGGGGGCTCCGGAGCGGGTGGACGGCCGCATGGCCGCCTCCACCGCCCCCGGCCTGGGCATCCAGCCCCGCCCCGAGGTCCTGGGCGCGCCCGTGGTCACGATCGGGTAGCGGAAGCGACGCCACTCACCCCGCGCCCGACGCTTGCCGGGGTGGAGGGCGGTGTGGACTACTGGGCGGACCATGCAAGGCCGCCGGTCGTCCCCACTGCTCCCCCTCGCCGCCACCCTCCTCGCGGCAGGATGCGCTCCCCTCGCCCACCGAGTGACTCCTCCCATCCCCGCTCCCACCTATCCCATCAGTGCCCTCACCAACACGGTCGACACCTACCACGGCCAGACCGTCGCCGACCCCTACCGCTGGCTCGAGGATGAGAACGGGGAGGCCACCCGGTCCTGGGTCGAGGCCGAGAATGCCGTCACCTTCCGCCACCTCGAACAGCTCCCGCAGCGCGAGTCGCTCAAGCGCCGCCTGACCGAGCTGTTCGAGTTCGACCGCTACGGCGTGCCCTACAAGGAGGGCGGCAACTACTTCTTCACCCGGAACCTAGGCCTCCAGAACCAGAGCGTCCTCTACGTCGCCCCCGCCCTCCAGGCCGAGCCCCGGGTGCTGCTTGATCCCAACACCCTCGCCAACGACGGTACCGTCGCGCTCAAGGGCTACTTCCCGAGCGACGACGGCACCCGGCTCGCCTATGCGCTTTCCGTCGCCGGATCCGACTGGGAGGAATGGCACGTCCGGAATGTCCAGACCGGCCAGGACACCGGTGACGTCCTGAAGTGGGTCAAGTTCTCCGGCTGCGGCTGGACCGCCGACGGTTCCGGCTTCTTCTACTCCCGCTACGACGCCCCTCCCGAGGGCAAGTCCCTCAGCAAGGTCAACGAGTTCCAGAAACTCTACTTCCACCGCCTTGGCACCCCGCAGGCCGACGACACCCTGGTCTACGAGCGGAAGGACCATCCGAACTGGGGCCTCACAGGGGCCACCACGGAGGACGGACGCTATCTCATCATCCCGGTGACCCAGGGCACCGACACCCGCAACCGGGTCCACCTGAAGGATCTGAAGGCCCCGGACGCCAAGGTCGTGCCGCTGCTCGACGACTTCGACGCGAGCTACAACTTCGTGGGCAACCAGGGACCGGTCCTGTACTTCCTGACCGACCTCAACGCCCCGCGGGGCCGGCTGATCGCGGTCAACGCCCACCATCCCGAGCGCTCGGCCTGGAAGGAGATCCTTCCGCAGGGTGCGGCCACGCTGGAGACGGTCCGGATGGTGGGCGGCCGGTTCGTGGCCCTGTACCTCTCGGACGCCAGGAGCGTCGTGAAGCTCCATCGGCTCGACGGCTCCTTCGAGAAGGAGCTGCCCCTGCCCGGCATCGGCACCGCCGCCGGGTTCTCTGGACGCCAGGACGCCCAGGAGACGTTCTTCAGCTTCTCGTCGTTCACCGCGCCGACCCAGGTGCTCCGCTATGACTTCGCCAAGGGCGACACCACGGTCTGGAAGTCGCCCTCGGTGAAGTTCAATCCGGCGGACTACACGACCCGACAGGTCTTCTACACGAGCAAGGACGGCACCCGGGTGCCGATGTTCCTGAGCCATCGGAAGGATCTCGATCTCCGGAAAAAGAACCCCGTGCTGCTCTACGGCTACGGCGGGTTCAACATCTCACTCACACCCTCGTTCTCCCCGGCGAACCTGCTCTGGATGGAGAATGGCGGCATCTACGCGGTGCCGAACCTGCGCGGCGGCGGGGAGTATGGGGAGGACTGGCACCAGGCCGGGACGAAGCTGCGGAAGCAGAACGTGTTCGACGACTTCATCGGTGCCGCCGAGCACCTGGTGGCCGAGAAGATCACGGAGCCACGTCGCCTCGCCATCGCGGGTGGGAGCAATGGTGGACTGCTCGTCGGGGCCTGCATGACCCAGCGGCCCGACCTCTTCGGGGCCTGCCTACCGGCGGTCGGGGTCCTCGACATGCTCCGGTTCCACCGGTTCACGATCGGCTGGGCGTGGGTGAGCGACTACGGCAGCAGCGACAATGCCGAGGAGTTCAAGGCGCTGTACGCCTATTCCCCCTACCACAACCTGCATACGGGGGTGTGTTATCCGCCGACGATGGTGACCACGGGCGACC
>SYEM01000051.1 GCA_005801385.1 Verrucomicrobiales bacterium
GCGCCGTTGGGTCCAACCAGACCGAGCCGGTCCGTACGGTTGATGGTGAGCGTGACGTCCTCGAAGAGGGTGCGGCCCCCGTAGCTCTTGGAGACCTCGGAAAGGGTGAACATGCGGATCAGCCGGCGTTGAGCTGGGACAGGTGACGGACGAAATGCGTCTCGAGGAGTTCAGCGTGCAGGTCCGCATGCCGATGCAGGACCTCCAGGATGCCTTCCTTGAAGGTCCGACCCGAGGCTTCCCGCCCCTGGGTGAGGACCGAACCGAACGTCACATGCAGGAGCTGTCGACCCGCCACCTCATCGAGATAAACGGCCTCCTGCCCCGCCCCCTGGAACATCGGCAGCGACCCGACCTGCGCCTGGGTGGTTGAGATGTGGTAGCTGGCGCGATCGGTGTCGAAGCGGCCCCGACAATAGGCGGCGATTTCCGCGAAGAGCCCAGGCGCCGTCCGGGCCACGGTCCGCAACGCCTCGAGGTAGCTCGTGCCCGCCGTCTTGACGTGCAGCAGGGTGCCGCAGACCCGTCCGATGACCGGGTAGACGCTGAATTTGTCGGACCCGCTGTGGATGCTGATCTTGTACGGACCGGCGAACTTCGAGATCGCCACGTGGACCTTGAGCTCCTGCTCAAACCGGGCGAGGTCGCCCCGGTAGTCGATCCCCTTCTCGAAGTCCCCGATGAAGCGGGGGGCAAGGCTAACAAGTCCGGGGACACCCCGACGCTGCAGCTCCAGCGCGAAGAACAGATGTTCGAGAGGGGACGTCGGGGAATCGGTCTCATCGACGGACACCTCCACCTCGCCACGCCCACCGGAGGCCTTGGCAATCGCCTGCCCCATCCGTTCGGCATGCGCCGTGGCCCTCGAGTATTTTACGGCGGCGCGGAAGAGGGATTCCTCGTCGAACCGCACGGGCGGGATCCGGCTGCCCAGGGAGAACACCCGGTTGATGTAGTAGTCCTTCCAGTCAAACCCACTGAAGAGTCCCTCCTTCTCGAGGATTTCGACCTCCGACCGCAGCGAGGCCTCATCCATGGCGTCGGCGCCGTTATTGACACAGGCGCTGGGGTCGATCGTGAAGAAGCAGAACCCGGCCGCCGCGACATTCTGGACATCCTCCGGGGTCTTGAGGTGGTCGCCATCCGCACCCCACTTCCCCGTGAACCCGAGGGCGTCCACCGACTGGCAGGCGGCCGACATCACCTCCTGGGGCGTCCGCTGGGTCCGGGTCATCTCCCGGATGGATTGCTGGGCGAAGATGGGGGCGAAGTCGGGGAACCGGCGGACGGCCGCCATGTGACCCGGGGTCGCAAGGCCGAGCCGGTCGCCGAAGCCGAACGACTTCTGGAGCGCGAGAGGAACGGGAGCGTTCATGCAGACGGGCAGCATGGGATGCCCAGGACGAGGGAGGAATCAAAAACAGCCCGCAGAAGTGGGACAGGCCACCCGCTCGCCCCATGACTCACGGAAACCCGAGGCCCACGCTTGACGCGTTGCGAGTGTAGATACAGCGTATATCTATGACTACGGCGAAACTGTTCCGTCATGGAGGAAGCCTTGCGGTACGGCTCCCAAAGGCTTTCCGCATCGAGGGAAGCGAGGTGGTGATCGAGCGTCACGGGGACACCGTGGTACTGAAGCCGATGACCGCCGCACGGTTCCGGACATTTCCTGAGATCGCCCGCTACCTCGCCACAGCCTTCCCGGACACCGAAGAATTTCCGACTCCACCTCCCCGGCCCAGCCGGCATGAACGGAAAATCCTGGAACTTCAGGACTGAAGACGGTGACTCCACGGTATCTTCTCGATTCCGACGCCTGCATTTCAGTGCTGCGTCAGAGGATGGGTCTGGACCGGCTTCCTGAACCCGGCCTCACCGGAATCCCGGTCATCGTCGCAGCGGAACTGTGGACAGGGGTCCGAAAAGCGGGTGCGAGCCATCCGCGATCTGCTGCACGGCTTGAAGCCTTCCTGGGCCTGTTTACCGTGGTGGAGTTCACGCTCAACGCCGCGCTTCACTACGCCGAGATCCGAACCGATGCAGAGGCCGGAGGAAAACCGATCGGACCTCTTGACCTCCTGATTGCCGCACAGGCTCGGAGCCTTGGGGCCACTCTCGTGACGGCCAACATCAGGGAGTTCAAAAGAGTCCGGGGTCTGAAGGTGCTGGACTGGTCGAATCCCCGGTGACGGAGGTCCCGGGAGTCCGGATTACCGGCTCAGCAGGCCACCCGCTCGCCCGGACCCGGCTCGAGGACCTGCATCTGCGGCCAACGCTGGCGCAGGGTCTGGGCAAACCATGACCGCGCCACGGTGTCGCCATGGCCAAGGACCACGACCTTCGGCTGCACCTGGGCGACGAAGTCGACCAGATCCTCACGGTTCGCATGGGCCGTGAGGTCGAAGCCCTCCACCCGACACTTCCGCGTCAGTTCGCCTCCCGCACCACTGAACACGAAGGTCGAGCCGTCGTCCGCCGCCCGGAGTCGTCCGGCCGGGGATTCCGGGGCGGAGTAGCCCACGAAGAAGATCGACTGCCGCGGGTCCCCGATCATGCGGAGGGCCAGGTCATGCGCCCCGGTGTTCTCGGTCATCATCCCCGCCGTCATCAGGAAGATCTTCCCATCCTTCAGTCCCACACGCGACAGCTCCTGGGGCGAGACCACCTTCAGGTCGACCGCCTCCGTGAGACGGAGCCGGGGGTGCGACCGATGCGTCCGGTGGGCCTGGAGATCGTAGATCTCGGTGAACACCCGTCCGAGTCCGCCGATGTAGATCGGTCGACGCTTGAAGCGCCCGGCCTTCATCCACATCGACAACGCCGCCAGCATCTCCTGGGTCCTTCCTAGCGCGAAGGCCGGGATCAGGACCGAACCCTTGCCATCCAGCGTCTCCTCCATCGCCGTGGCCAGGCTTTCCATCTCCGCCTCGCGACTGAACCCCGGCGGCACCGCCCGCCCGCCGCGGGTGGTCTCGAGGATCATCACGTCGGCCTGGACGTCGTCGAACCGGGCAGCCTTGAGCAGGGTCTGGTCGTGGAAGCAGACGTCGCCCGAATAGAACAGGGTCTGTTTCCCACCCGTGACCCGGATCCCCGCAGATCCCAGCGTGTGACCCGCGTCGAAAAACTCGAGCTTCGGTGAGGTCTTACGCTGGCCCCTCGGGAAGGAGACCCAGTCGATCGGCTTCCGATAGCCCACCGCCTGGAAGACCGAGGCCTGCTCGTCCACCTCCTCGTGGCTGTACAGCGGATAGTCCCGGATCCCGAGCTCGGTCCGCTGCCGCATCATCACGTTCACCGAGTTGTGCAGGATGCGCTCGACCAGGAAGTAACTCTGGTCGGTCATGAACACCTGGGCCGACGGGAAGTTCCGGATGGCGACCGGGAGCGAGCCGACGTGGTCGTGATGGCAGTGCGAGAGCGCGATGGCATCGATGGGCTCCGAACCGGCTTTTTCGAAAAGCGGGAGCCCCTCGCGGCCCTCGCGCTCCGGATGAACGCCGGAATCAAGGAGGAGCCGGTAGCCGTCGTAGTCCACAAGCCACGCGCTCGCCCCGATGTCACTGTCGGGGTTCAGGTTGGTGATCTGCACCCGGTGAGACTGGGGTCAGTTTTCCAGCCCACCAACCTCGAAATGTAACGCTGTGGGGATTTCGGGGGAGACCCACACGGGGACATGGGAGACGCACCGAAAAAAGGTGGGAGGAAGAGGCGGAAGCAAAAGTGCCTGTCGAGTTTCTCCTTTGAGGAACCGACATCCGGTTCCAGCCTAACCGGAGTCATGGCGTTCGCGTTTCGATTCCTCGGCACCGGAACCTCCCAGGGGGTTCCGGTGATCGGACGGGACTATCCCCAGGAATACCTCGCCAATCCGCGGAACCATCGCCTCCGCCCCTCCCTGTACATCGAGTCCTCGGGTGCGCGGATTGTCATCGACACCACCCCCGATTTCCGGACCCAGATGCTGCGGGAGAACCTGGGCTACCTCGACGCCGTCCTGATCACCCATGCCCATGCCGATCACATCATGGGTCTCGACGACTGCCGTCGGGTTTGTGACCTGCGCGGGGGAGCGCTGCCCATCCACGCCAGCGCGACGACCCTTTCCGATCTCCGGCGAATCTTCCTCTACGCCTTCGATGGGCGAACCATCCCGAAGGGGTACTTCAACCCGGATCCACGGGAGGTGACGGGCCCATTCCGGGTCGGTGACCTCGAGGTCACCCCCCTTCCCCTGCCCCACGGCCGGATCGAGTCCCTAGGGTATCTCTTCCGACAGGAGGGCCGCGCGCGGCTGGCCTACCTCAGCGACTGCAAGGAGGTGCCCGACCCGGTGGTGCAGGCTGTTCGCGGCGTGGAGGTCGTGGTCCTGGACGCCCTGCGAAAGGAACCGCATCCGACCCACATGTGCCTCGACGAAGCGCTGACAGCGGCCCGGCGAATCCGGGCGGAGCGGACGTTTCTGACCCACCTCACCCACGACTACGATCACGACATCGACCAGGCAGAGCTCCCCGGCGGTGTTTGGCTGGCCTACGACGGACTCAGGGTTGAGGTCGCATGAGATCCCGCACGACACCCCAGCCGAAGCGTGATTGCAGCCAGAACAACCTGGCCTACCGGATCGCCCGGGTGGTGCTGCGGAACCTGTTCTTCGCCTATTTCCAGGGACGCATCCTCCATCCGGAACGCGTCCCGATCAGCGGACCGGCTCTGTTGGCCGCAAACCACGTCTCGTTCGCGGATCCACCTCTGATCGGATGCTGCCTGCCGCGGTCGATCAGCTTCCTGGCGCGCGACACGCTATTCTCACCCCCATGGTTTGGAGCGCTGTTGCAGCATCTCAACGGCATCCCCATCGACCGGGATGGCGGGGGGCCGTCGGGTCTCAAGGTCGTGCTGGGACGCCTGGCCAAGGGTGATGCGGTGCTGTTGTTTCCGGAGGGTACCCGATCGGCGGATGGCCGGCTCCAGGAGGCCCGTGGGGGGATCGGACTGCTGGCGACCAAGGCGTCGGTGCCGGTGATTCCGGTCCGGGTGTTCGGACTCGACCAGGCCTGGAGCCGGGGCCAGCGATTCCCGAGACCCCATCCCTCGGCCATCAAGTTCGGGCATCCGGTCGACCTGCAGGCCCTCGTCGAGGAGGCGGCAACAGCCGACAAGGCCCGACAGAGATTTCTCTACGACGAGATCGGACGTCGGATAATGGCGGCCATCGCGTCGTTGGAGCCCTGCGAGGATAAGACTCGTTTCGCCGAACCCACGGTGCCGGTTTCCCGGTCCTAGGTTCCATGCGGACTGGACGAGCGATCCGAAGAGGACACGGTTCCTCGATGCGTCGGCGTCTCGGACCACCGAGGCAACCGCGGGGCGCGGCGGCCGCGACAGCGACCTGCGGCGCATGACTCGCAAAACGGTTCTGGCGGAAATCGGCTTGCCAAGACCCCGGTGCTCGCAACGTTAGACCTAATGCACGTCGCACGAATCCTATCGCTCAGCCTGCTTGTCACCGCGCTTGAGGCCGCCGTCCCACCTGCCCCCCGGATCTTTCCACAGGATGCCCTGATGGTTGCCTCGGTGCCCGACTGGACCTCGGCGGAGGCGGGGATGCGGTCGGCCCCGATCGGGCAGATGTGGGCTGATCCGGTGATGCGCCCTTTTCGCGACAAGGCCGAGAAGCAGATCCGCGAACAGCTGTTCGGCAGCATGGAGAAGGACCTCGGAATCAAGACCGAGGAGTTCCTCTCGCTGCTCCGGGGCCAGGTCTCGTTCGCGGCGATCCGTGGGGACTGGAAGCCGAGCGAACCCGCCTCGAACCCCACGTTTGTTCTGCTCATCGACGCCAAGGACAAATCGGATCAGCTCAAGACGCTTCTCCAGACCGTCCGTCAGAAGATGGTTGAGCTGAAGAGGACCACCAAGGCGACCCGGATCCGCGACATCGACTTCACGACCCTGGTGATTGAGACCCCCTCCGAGCCCACCGGGAATGGCAAGAAGGACGACGACGAGAAGGCGGAGGCCAAGGCTGACCGTTTTGAACTGACCTTCGGACAGGTCGACTCGGCGCTGGTGGTGTCGACGTCGACCGCCGGGCTGGAACCGGTGGTCGCGAGGCTCACCGGCGGGACGGTGCCTGTCCTGGCCGACAACGCAGACTTCACGGCCACGGAGTCCTGGGGCGGTTTCCGTGACGCCTCGGCCTACGTGTTCCTCCAGACGACAGGACTCCTGGACATCATGAAGTCGGGGGACTCCAAGGATTCCGGCGAGGGACTCTTCGGTCTCAACCCGGAGCAGGCGATCACCGGAATGGGCATCGATGGCATCCGGTCGGCCGCCTGGATGTACCGGCATACCTCCAGCGGCATGACCAGCCGAACCCTCTTCACCATTCCCGAGTCGAAGCGTGTCGGCCTCGCCAAGCTTCTGCGGTTCGAACCCAAGGAATCCGCTCCACCCGCGTTTGTTCCCGCCGATGCGGTGTCCTTCCAGCGCATGCGCCTCGATGGACAGCAGCTCTGGTCCGGACTGGAGTCGATGGTCCAGAAGATGTCCCCACAGCTGGGCGGACTGCTGAGCATGTCGATCGGGGCCCTGGGTAAGGACAAGGATCCAAAGTTCGACTTCCGTCAGATGTTCTTCGGGAATCTGGGGGATGACTACGTGTCGTTCGAGAAGGTGCCACGGAGCCGGAGCGCGACGGATCTCGCTAATCCACCTTCTATCACCCTGGTCGGGGCCGTCCGACCCGACGACATGGTCACCGCCATCAAGGCGCTTTCGAGTCTTCTGCCTGGCGGTGGTGACGACCTGAAGGAGCGGGAGTTCAACGGCAAGAAAATCTGGTCGATGACGCTCCCCAATGCCGAAGGAGGACAGCGGATGCTCGAGATTGCATCGACCCCAGGCTATGTGGCGTTCGCGAACGACAGAGCCATCCTCGAGGAGTACCTGCGGAGCGCCGACACCTCTGCAAGACCCCTCAAGGACCAGCCGGGCCTCGCCGAAGCCGCCCAGCAGGTGGGCGGTTTTACGAAGGGGGTGTTTGGCTACGACAACCAGCGCGAGTCCGCCCAGACCACTTGGGAGACCCTCCGGAGCGGCAGCGGTATCAATGATCTGGTGCCCACCATGGGCAAGGAGGCCGTCAGCACTGCAGACAATTGGGTCGACTTCAAGCTGCTCCCCCCGTTCGACCAAGTGTCCAAGTACTTCGGCATCGCGGTCTCCACTGCCTTCTGGGATGGCACTGGACTCCAGATGCAGAGCTTCTACACCCAGCCGAGGTAGGATCGAGGGTCCCAGGCTCAGTCCCACGGTAACAAAAAACCCCGGGGAAGGGTCCCCGGGGTTTGTCGGTTCAGCCGGACTCGGATCACTTCATCCGGGCGAAGCTCTTCTGGAGAATCTCCCAGTCGGCGAGACCCGACACCTTAGAACGGTGTTCTTCGATGATCTTGGCCTCATTGGCGTTCTTGGTGGGGCGTGGATTGCGGTAGAAGATCCCGAAGCAACCCGGCCACGCCGTGTCGGCCAGCCGATAGGCGGCATACTCGTCGGTCACATCGTGCTCCTTCGGAACCAGGTCGAACTTGCCGCCCTTGCGCGGGTTCGAGGCATCAAACGCACCCGGATAGAACTCGACGCACTCGCTGAGGCACTCGATATAGCTGAAGCCGTCATGGTCCATCGCCGCTTCCATCATCTCCAACACATGGTTCGGGTTGGTGTGGGTGGTGCGCGCGACAAAGGTTGCACCCGCGGCAATCGCCTGCTTGAGGGGGTTGATGGGCCGGTCCAAGGAGCCCCAGATGTCGGTCTTCGACTTGAAGCCAATTGGGGAGGTCGGCGAGGTCTGCTTCTTGGTCAGGCCATAGACGAAGTTGTCCATGACCACATAGGTCATCTTGATGTTCTTGCGGGCGGTGTGGCTGAAGTGGTTGCCACCGATCGAGAAGGCGTCGCCGTCGCCACCGAACACGAACACGTGGAGATCCGGACGGCTCAGCGACACGCCACTGGCGAAGGGCAGAGCGCGGCCGTGGATGAAGTGGGCGCCGTGGGCCTGGACGAAGTAGGGAAACCGGGAGGAACAGCCGATACCGGCCACGGTGGTGACCTTCTCGTGCCACATCTTCCGGCGCTCGATCAGCTTGAAATACAGTGCCAGGACCGAGAAGTCACCGCACCCGGGACACCAGGTCGGGTGATCGGCTGAGATCTCCTTCTTGGTGAGGGGTTTCCGGTCCGAGTCGGCCAGGGGCGGGACTGGATCGGAGGTGACGGTGCCGCCGGTTCGAGGCAGCGGGGTGAACGGGAATTTCAGCTCGCTCATGTTCGGTTTGGAAATTGGGTGTTGCGGGTTCAGGCCTTGACGGGAGCGCCACCGACGGCGGCGCGGACTCGGTCGACGATCTCCTTCACCTTCCAGGTCAGGCCGTCCACCTTCGTGATGCCACGTATCTTGGGATCGCAATGACGCGCGCGGAGGACCGCACCAAGCTGGCCGTAGCCGTAGACCCCCTCGTCGTTCAGCTCAACCACGAAGACGTGACGGAACCCCTTGAAGATCTCGTCGAGACCTCCCGGCAGCGGGTTCACGTACTTGAGGTTGATGCACGACACCGCATCGCCGAGCGAGCGGAATGTGTCGACCGCCTCGCGCATGGGGCCGTAGGTGCTGCCCCATCCCACCAGGAGGATCTGTCCCTCGGACGGGCCGTAGACCGCCGGCACGGGGAGGTCGGAGGCGAGCTTGCGCAGCTTGTTCCGGCGCTTCGCGGTCATCGCGACATGCAGCTTCGGCGAACCCGTCGGGTGCCCCAGCTCATCATGCTCGAGACCCGTCACGACCGGATACTTCCCACTGGCGATCCGGGTGCCCGGGGCCAGATGACGCGTGACGCCATCCGGAGCCGTCAGGTCGTAGGGCTTGTGGTCCGGAACCGGGCTGAGGTCCGGCGTGATGTCCTGGCAGACCTTCCTGAGATCCGGCTCGATGAACGCCTCGATGCGACTGGCGATGCCCTGATCGGTCAGGATCAGCACCGGTGTCGAATATTTCCGGGCGATGTTGACGGCCTCGATCGCGGTGTAGAAGCAGTCCTCGACGCCACTCGGGGCGAGCACGACACGCGGGCTGTCCCCGTGGCCGCCGAAGCACGCGATGTTGAGATCCGACTGCTCGACATTGGTCGGCATGCCCGTGGACGGCCCGCCTCGCTGGACATCAACGATGATGAGGGGCATCTCCGCCATCGAGGCCCATCCGAGGGCCTCGGTCTTGAGGGAGATGCCCGGGCCGGACGAACCGGTCACCGCCACCCGACCGCCCCAGCTGGCGCCGATCGCCATGGAGATGGATGCGATCTCATCTTCGCATTGGACGAAGGTCCCGCCATACTTGGGAAGCTCCCGCCGGAGCAGCTCCATGATGTCGGACCACGGGGTGATCGGATACCCGGCGCCGAACCGGACACCGGCGGCGATCAGGCCGAAGGCCAGGGCCTCGTTGCCATTCATCACCACCTGCTGTCCCCCCCGAACCTCGGCGTGCCGGAACTGATAGGTCTTGAGGAGATCCTGGAGCTGGTGGGAGTGCCCCGCGTTGAAGCAGGTCACGGCATTCTGGAGAATTGTGGCATCCTTGCCACCGAACCGCTCGCCAAGGAGCTTCGTGATCTTCTCGACGTCGAGATCGTAGATCCGAGCCAGCAAACCGAGGGAGAAGATGTTCTTGCCCTTGTCGCGCCCCGTTCCGCCGATGGCCTCCACCGTCTTGCTGGAGATGGCGACGCCCACATGGCGATAGCGTTCGAGCCATTCGGGCTTCGGCGTCACATGGTCCGAATCATACAGCACGATGCCACCCAGCTTCACCGAGTTGATGTGGCCCTCGTAGCTGTGCTGGTAGAACGCGAGGAGCATGTCCGCCTCGTCGCCCGCCGACAGGACATCGCCGGACCCGATGCGGACCTGGAAGATGGACGGCCCGCCGGAAATCGTGGACGGGATCGTCATGAAGGTCATGACCTCCTGCTCACTGCGGCCCGCAAGCCGGGCGAGGAACCCGCCGATGGCCTGGATGCCGTCCTGCGAGTTGCCCGCGATGCGGATGACGGCCTCGTTGATTTTCGTCAGTCTGGACTGCCCATCGGCCGATGACGGCCCCTCAGCAACTGCGCTCATGAATGATCTTTCGGATGAAAAACAGCCGTCATGGCTCACCACGGAAGCGCCCGAGGTGCCCGACGGCGTCAAAGTCGCTTGAACCCTAACGAGAGACCCCAAAGCGTCAAGCAACCGGGTTCAACAATGACGCTTTCGTTGTTCAAGAGCACCCGTCCCTCCATCAGGTCCGCTTCAAGCGGCGTTAAGAACGGTTGAGGAACGCATCCGATCAGGGCTTGGATGTCTCCGACGATTTCGGGGGTGATCCAGCACCGGAGGGCCTGGGGAGGTCGCGGAACCGCACGGAGCGGATCTCGGCCATGGTGCTGTAGGCGGCGATGCCAAACGGCTTGGAGACCTCGATGTCGCCCGGACGCAACGCCACCTTGCGCCCCTGGATGGACGCCTGGATGACCCGGGTGTCGTCGATCCACACGGACAGCGTCTCGGCGGTGACCTGGAGCCGGATCCGATACCATTTCCCGGCGTCGAACCTCTTGTGGAGTGTCGTCTCATTGTGTGCGGCATCGTTGTCGTCGAGCGAGGAGATCCCGACCACGCTGCCACCCCAGCCACCCACGATGAGGGTGGCGAACGAGTCCTTCACCGGGAACGTGAGCCCACAGAAGAAATCGTTGCCAGAGACCCGGCGGGCTTCCACCTCCACCTCATAATCCACCTTCGGGACCGGATTGGTGCAGTTGACGCCCGTGAGGAGCCCCTGATGGAGCGTCAGGACACCGTCCTCGATCTCCACATCTCCCGAACCACCGAATGGGGCCTTGATCCATCCCTTCATCGTCTTTCCGTCCCATAGGGGCTTCCAATCCGCGCCGAGGACATCCAGGGAGAGCAACAGGGCGAGAACCAGCAGCGATCGGATCATGAGAGGAGATTGGACTTCCCGACGCATCGAGGCCAGCCCGGAAGCGGCCTGGAAACATCGCCGAGAAGGCACCCCCTGTATCGAATGGGACATCCGACACACCAAACCTGCGGTTGCCAGTGTTTCCCGATTGGCCTACTCCTAAATGCCGACGCAGCAGGTCGTTGTCGACGACGACTGCCGTTCCCCGACCCCAGATGACCCGCTACCCGACCAACGACCGCCCCGTGCGCAAGGGCAAGGTCAGCGCCGGGTTGCTGATGTACCGGGTCTCCGAGGGCCACCTCGAAGTGTTCCTGGCGCGACCCGGGGGGCCCTGGTTCCCGCATCGGCAGCAGGACATCTGGACCATTCCCAAGGGCGAGGTGGAATCCGGCGAGGAACTCCTGGGCGCCGCGGTCCGCGAATTCCATGAGGAGGTGGGCATCGATTCCCACGGTCCCTTCACCTCCCTCGGGTCGATCCGCCAGCGCGGCGGCAAGACGGTCCATGCGTGGGCTTTTGAAGGTGATTGGGATCCCGGGACACCGCTTCAGACCTCCATGGTCGAGGTCGAATGGCCTGCCGGAACCGGGCGCTGGTCGACCTGGCCGGAGATCGACGAGGTCGCCTTCTTCGGCCTCAAGGAGGCTCGGAGCCACATGAAGCTGGCCCAGCAGCCGTTCCTCGACCGGCTCCAGCAGCATCTCGCATCGGGGCCAGCACCCACACCGGTCGACCTGCACGCAGGGACCGACGCGTCCGCGGAATCCCGGGACTGACCGGGTTCAGATCACAAAATCGATCGGCGTGTCGGGGCTCTGACGGAGCCGGACCGCCCGCGCGACAAGATCGGCCACGGTCATGGACTCCAGGATGCCGGCGATCGCGTCACGGACCTCCTTCATGATCGAGCGCAGCGGACACTTTAGCTCGTCCGGGCAGGAGCACTTCTCGTAGAACTGCTGGCTGATGCATCCGATCGGTGCAAGGGCGCCCTCCAGATGCCGGATGACCTTCGCCAGCGGGATCTTGTCGGGAGCCATCGCCAGACGGTACCCGCCGGCAACCCCGCGGCGGCTCTCGACGACCCCGGCGGACTTCAGATCGAAGAGGATCTGTTCGAGAAACCGCTTCGGGATGTTCTGGTCGTCCGAGATCGCCTGGATGCGGACCACACCAGGGCCATAGTGCTCCCCGAGCACCGTCAACGCCCGCAAGGCGTACTTGCCCCGAACCGAAAGTTTCATCGGCGGCCAAGGATCGGGGGTTTGGACGGCCGATCAACCGGGAAATCGGGTCGCTCCAGGATCCAAACGCAGGGGCGCGGTTGCCATTCCTGCAAGTCCCACGGACGATGCGCGCAATGCGACTGCTCGTCACCGGTGGCACTGGATTCGTGGGATCCAATCTCCTGCGACAGGCCCTCGCCGCCGGGCATGAGGTGATGTCGCTTTCACGGCGTCCTGCCACCCCGACACGAGGGCTCCACGCCGTGGCGGCGTCGATCGATGCTCCTCCCTGGGACCGGATTTCTGGGTTCCAGCCCGAGGTCCTCATTCATACGGCCTGGGAAGCCACCCCCGGCGTCTATCTGGAATCGCTGGAGAACCGCAACTGGGTGAACTGGAGCGAGGCCCTCATCGAGGGATCACTTCAGCGGGGTGTCCGACGGTTTGTCCTCCTCGGAACCTGTATTGAATATCCCATCATCGGGCAGCCCCTACCGGAGACCCTCGCTCCCACCCCCGTCTCCCTCTACGCCAGGTCCAAGGATGAGCTCCACCGGCGCCTCACCCGTCGACTGGTCGGCACCGACACCGCCCTGGTCTGGGCCCGACTCTTCTACCCCTACGGCCCCGGGGAACATCCCTCCCGCCTCTGCAGCTCTCTGGTCCGACGTCTCCGATCCGGCGAACGGATCACACTCAAGACCCCTCACAGCACAAAGGACTACATTCACGTCGATGATGTCGGCCGGGCCCTCCTGACCCTCGCCTCCCAAGGGGCGTCCCAGACGGTCAACATCGGAACCGGCGTCGGCACCACGGTGCTGGAACTCGCGCAGCGGATCGCCGGACTCGTGGGACGACCCGACCTCGTCGGCTGGGACGACCCTCCCGCTCCCGACCCGCTCCACCATGTGGTGGCGGACGCCTCGCGGCTGCGGTCGATGGGCTGGTCCCCGCAGGTCGAACTTGAAGAGGGGCTGCGGGGCCTGATACGCACGATGGATTGAAGACGCCCTACAAAGAGTGCCCAGGCTGCAGGGGACGACGATTGCTGGGCAGCCTGCCACTGCGGCGTCAGCCCGTCGTCCTCAACTACCGGTGTGCGACCCCGGAGGCCGCCACCCGGGTTCCACGACGGGACATGCTCCTACGCCAGTGCGCGACCTGCGGCCTGGTGTTCAACGCCACCTTCGATCCGAACGTCATCCCCTATGACGCCAACTACGAGAACCGCCAGTGCTTCTCCAAGGCCTTCAACGCGCATCTCGAACGCCTTGCGGATTCCCTCGTCCGGGACCACCGGCTCCGGGGGAAGGCCATCCTCGAGGTGGGGTGTGGCAAGGGGGATTTCCTGCGTCTGGTCTGTCGTAGGGCCCGATCGACAGGGGTCGGCTATGATACCTCCTTCGAACCGGGGTCCTCTAAGGAACCCAGAGGTCTTGCCTTCCATCGCGAATACCTCGGGGCCGACTCCGTGCCCGGGACGTTCGCCGCGGTGATCTGTAGGCACGTTGTGGAACATGTACCCGGCATCGGTGCCTTCCTGCGGGAACTCCGCGCGATCGGCCTGGCGGCGAATGCCCGTGTGGTGTTCCTCGAAACACCCCGCTGGGAGTGGATCGTCGAGCATCGGGCGTTCTGGGATGTTTTCCACGAGCACTGCAACTACTTCCCCGAACGCACCCTGGCCCACCTCTGCCGGCTGGCGGGGTTCAGGGTGATCCGCCAGCGTGCCGTCTTCGGTGGCCAGTATCAGACCCTCGAGCTGGAGCCGAACCCCCGTCGCGTGCCGCCCACCCGGACCCTCGGCATCCCCTCGAACACCTCCCTCGGAGCCTTCGCTCGCGACGTCTCCCGGCATCGATCCGCCCTCGAACGCTCCATCCGGACGCGTGCGGCCAGGAGGCCCTGGGGCCTGTGGGGAGCCGGTGCCAAGGGTGTGGCCATGGTCAACCAGCTCCCGAAGACCCGACCCGCCCTCGTTGTGGACTCGAACCCAGCCAAGCAGGGCGGGGTCATCCCGGGGAGCCGGATCCCGATCGTTGCACCGGAGGACCCGCGGCTGGCGCGGCTGTCGTTCCTTCTCGTCGCCAATCCGAACTACCTGGGGGAGATCCAGAAAACCCTCCGACAGACGCAGTTCACCGGCACCGTCGGGACTCTCTAGCCAGACCCATCCCTCATGCCCGCGCCCCGCTTCAGCATCCTGCTGCCCACCAAGAACCGGAGCATCATCGTGGGGGATGCCATCCGCAGCGTGCTGGAGCAGACCCTCCACGACTGGGAACTCGTGGTGTCCGACAATGACGATTCCAACTCCGCCACGCGGGAGGTCGTCGCCGGGTTCCGGGACCCGCGCATCCGTTATTTCCGCGCCTCCGGCACGCTGGCCATGCACGAGAACTGGGAGTCGGCGTTCCAGAATTCCACCGGCTCCCACGTCCTCGTGCTCGAGGACAAGCAGCGGCTCAACCGGAACGCCCTTGAGACCCTCGACCGCGTCCTGGCCTCCCACCCCGGCGCCGTCATCACCTATCCGGTCGTCCTGACGCGTGAGGATGTTCCTCCACCGCTGCCCCGGGATCTGACCCCGGTCCTGATGTCCACCACCGGACTGCTCGACCGCTACTGCGATTTCGACGAGGAGAGCTGGCAGTATCTGCCGCGCGGATTGAACTCCGTGGCCCCATCGGCCCTGCTGCGGGAACTCCAGCGGACCAGTCCTACCGGCCGGGTGTTCTCCCACCTGACGCCCGACCACAGCCAGGCCTACCAAGTGCTCAGTCGGGTGGATGGGGTCCTGCACCTGCCGGGAAGCGTGATCTACATCCCGCTCAGCCTGGGAAAGAAGGGCAGCTTTTCGAATGGGCTCTCCTGCATGCGGAAGGATGCGAATGCCCAACGCTGGTTCGACCAACTGCCGGTCTCCATCGAGGACCTGGTCCGTGACGTGCCGATCCAGACCCACTGGATGCCGGTCAACATCGTCCTATATGACTTTCGGCGTTTCCTGCGCCGCTCCGGCTACACCCCGCGCTACAACTGGGTCCGCTACCACAGCCTGGCCCTGTACATGGTCCTGCTGGGCCGATGGCTGGGCTGTGACATGACCCCGGAGTTGTCCGCCACCGCGGCATCGCTCCGGAAACGGTCTTTCGGATTCGGGCTCCGGGTTGGCCTCGACCTGGTCCGACGGGTGGTCCTGGCCGTGATCCGAAAACTCCAGGGCGACCGCAGACTTTAGCCGGGGGCCGGTCCAACCCGACCCCACCAGCCGCAGCTCCGCCCTCGGATTCCTCTCAATGGTTGAAGAGGAACTCCTTGGTGTTGATCAACGCCCAGAGCGTGTCCTCGTAGGCCTCGCGACGTGCCTTCCTGCGCAGGGTCTCGGTCTCGGCGGCGTCCTTGCCCGCGGGAGCCGACGACGTCTTCCGGGAAAGGTAGTCGAGCGCGACTTTCATCTCCGAGGCCTGCGGCTCGCGGGCGTAGGCGATCCGGTACAGTTCCCGGACCTTCTCGTCGTCGGCCCGTGAGGCATCCGACGCCAGGGCCGCCGCCCGGCCCAGATCGGCCGCAAGCCGCTCCTGGATGTCCCTGGCATTGAGGAGATGCAGGCTCTGGCTCAGAGAGGCATCCGCGCTGCGCTCGCACTCGCAGGCGCTGTTGCCCTCGGGCCGCCCAAAGACGGTGAGGAAGTAGTTGCCCGCGTTGAAGCTGTTGTCGGGCAGCCCCACCGCGCGGGTTCCGGCCGGCAGACCGTCGAACTTCGACTCCGCCCCCACCATCAGGTTGACCGAGTCGTACAGCGTCTCGGCACCCAGCCGCCGGGGATAGTATCGGGAGAAGTGATGGCGATCCCGGGCGTTGTGCTCGTTGGGCAGCGCGCTCAACTGGTAGACCGACGACCGGGTCAGGGTCCGAACGAGGTCCTTGAGATCATACCCCTTCTCCACGAAGTGCTTTGCCAGGGCGTCGAGAAGCTCCGGATTCGTGGCCGGGTTGGTGTCGCGAAGATCATCCTCGGGATCGACAAGACCCCGGTTGAAGAAATGTTTCCAGTAGCGGTTGACCAGGGAACGGGCGAGGAAGCGGTTGTCGGGACGGGTCATCCACGCCGCGAGGGCCTCACGGGGATCTTCGTCGGGTGACAGACCCGGGATTGCATCCCCAAGCCCCACCGGCTGGACAGGCTTGCCGGTCTTCTTGTTGGTGATCTGGGGCATCCCGCGCTTGTGGACGACCGCGTCCTCGCCCGGCTGGCTGCCCGACTTGTAGGCGACCTGCGAGAAGAAGGCCCCGAAGCTCCAGTAGTCGGCCTGGCTCCACTTCTCATAGGGATGATGGTGGCACTGGGCACACTGGAGCCGCTGACCGAGAAAAAGCTGGGCGGTGTCCTCGAGTTGGGCCTGGGGCGACCGAACCTGGCGGAACCACGCGACGGGAGGGTTTTCGTTGAGATCCCCGGAGGCCGAGACGATCGAGCGGACAAACTGGTCGTACGGGACGTTGCGGTCGATCTGGTCCTTGATCCACCCGTGGAACGCATAGCTGCCACGGGCCTGCTTCGCGTCGCCACGCTTGTTCCGGAGGAGCGCACTCCACTTGTTGGCGAAATTCTCGGCGTAGTCGGGACCCGACAGCAGCCGGTCGATGGCGGCATCGCGCGCCTTCCATGCGGGACCCGGGACCGACCCGGCGAGCGAGTCTCCGGAATCAGGCGTGGTCTCCCGTCGCTCCACAGCCACAGCCGCCTCGAAGGCCGAGACCTCGGCCACGGTGGGCACCCGACCCGTAAGGTCAAGCGTGACCCGTCGCAGGAAGGTGGTGTCGTCGGCGATCTCGCTGGGCGGAAGTCCGACCTTCCTGAGCTGACGGAACACAAGCTCGTCCACGAAGGTCCGGGACGGCGGAAGACGGTCGACCGCCAGCCCCAGTGGCACCGTGGCACGGAAGACCGCCACCTTGCCCTGGTATCGGACCATCACCGCCACCTCCCCCGGCTGGTTGTAGGTCTTCACCATGCCGGTGGCGTCCGTGGACGCCATGTCCTTGTCGTTGGCCTCATAGAGGGCGCCACGCGTGACATCCTCGGAGGATCCATCGGAGTAATGGGCGGTCACCACCAGCTGCTGCTCGCCGTTGAGCGCGAGGATCCTCTCGGTGGGGAACACCTCGACCCGGGTGACAGTCGCCGCATCGGGACGCCCCGGAGGCATGCCCTGGGCAATCCAGCGCACCAGCATCCGATAGTCGTCGGAATCCGGATCGAGTCGCTTGCCACCACCGTGGGGCAGCTGGGCCGCACCCTTGGTCAGAAGCAGGCTCCGCTCGGGGGCGGCCGGGAAGAGGCGTCGGCCCCGGGCCTCCTTCACGAGATGGTCATAATCCTCTGCGGGTTCGAATCCGAGGAGCGACAACCGGAATCCATTCTGTCCGGCAGCCTTGCCATGGCAGCCCCCACCGTTGCAGCCGTTCTTAGTGAAGATCGGTACGATCTGGTTCTCGAAGTGGATCGGGGCCCGGCTCGTGGCGTTCGTGACCGACAGGGACACGGTGGCGGTCTGCCCTCGGGCATCCTTCGCGGTCAGCTGGGTGGAACCATCAGCCAGCGGACGCACCCGGCCACGGGAATCGACCTCGACGACGCCGGATGGTTCTGCGGACCACGTGACCGACCGGGTGACATCCCGGCTGCCATCAGC
Source organism: Verrucomicrobiales bacterium (assembly GCA_005801385.1). Lineage (GTDB taxonomy): Bacteria > Verrucomicrobiota > Verrucomicrobiia > Limisphaerales > UBA9464 > UBA9464. Next base: position 17,976 of record SYEM01000051.1, read on the forward strand.
CGTGACCAACAGCTGCTGACGGGCATCCTGGGAACCGAGCACGAGCGGAGAGGGACTCTTCCGGTACTCGATCTGGAGCGAGGCCTCGACCCCACCGCTGGCCAGCAGGAGACCCAAGACCAACCCCCTGCGGAGGGTGCGGCCGACACTGGCGGAGGAGAAGGGAGTCATCATGTCAGCCCACAAGTTCGGGAAGCGGCTGGCAGCCTTCGGGGACAAGGAAGGTCGGACGACCGGTGAGATCCGGAAGCGTGACCTGGTTCACATCGATGCCCAGGCGTTGGTAGAGGGTTGCGAAGATGTCGCCGAAAAGCACCGGCCGCTCGGAAGGCTCGCCCCCGAGACGATCGGTGGCGCCGATGACCTGACCGGTCCGCATCCCGCCGCCGGCAAGGATCGCGCAGTTGGCACGGGGCCAGTGGTCGCGTCCGGCATCCTTGTTGATCGTCGGGGACCGACCGAACTCACCCCAGACCAGGACGCTCACATCCTTGTCGAGTCCACGGTCGTGGAGATCGGTGATGAGGGCACTCAGGGCCTGGTCCAGCATCGGCAGATCGTTTCGGGCATTGCCGAAGTTGTTGCCGTGGTAGTCCCAAAAACCGTAGGCAACCGTGACAAAGCGGGCGCCCGCCTCGACCAGACGACGCGCCACTAGGAATTGCTCGTTTAGCATCGGGGCGGCATCGCCGTGGACCTTGGAATCCCCCTTTCCGTAACGCTCGAGGAGTCGCGGATCTTCCTTGGAGACGTCGAGCGCCTGGAGCAGCCGGCTCGAGGTCAGCATCCCAAAAGCCTGCTGGTTGAAGCTGTCGAGACCCGACATCAATCCCGTGGAGTCGACCTCGCGTCGGAACCGGTCGAACGCCGTCAGGAGCGCACGGCGATCACCGAGGCGGTCGGCCGTGATGCCGTTGAGCACCATGTCGGCCTTGGCGTCGGCGGCGGGACGGAAGGCGTCGTGGGACACCCCGGCGAACCCGGCATTGGCCGCATTGTAGGGCCGATGCTGCATCCGGGGCTCGAGCCCTACGAAGGCCGGCACCCCGGGATCCGAGGACCCGAGGATCCGCGACACACAGGCGCCCATCGTGGGCCATCCCCCGGGGGGCTGGTTGCCCTTCCGACGCCCGGTCTGACACATGTAGTCCGAGTGGTCGTCGATGCCGTCCGCCAGCGAGCGGACGATCGTGTACTTGTCGGCCAGGCGGGCCAGCCGCGGCAGGAGCTCGCAGATCTGGATCCCTGGAACGTTCGTCGGGATCGGCTTGAACTCACCCCGAATTTCCGAAGGCGCGTCGGGCTTCAGATCAAAGGTGTCCTGATGCGGCGGTCCACCCGGCAGGTAGATCATGATGACCGACTTCTGGGTCGAGGACCGCCCCCCCGCGGCCTCCGCCTGAAGCAACTGCGGCAGGGCAAGCCCTCCCATTCCCAGCGAACCGATCCGCAGGAATTGGCGACGCGACACCCCATCACAGAAACGTCGGGAGGTGCCGGTCAGGGAAAGCATGGGGAATAATTACTGAAGGCTTGACGCCCGAGACAAGGCCTCGCTTCAAATAAAGTTCGGATGCGGGGAGTCGCACCACCGTCGTCCGGGGCATCGGCGGGTCCCTCAAATCGAAGACCGTTGCAACCGGGGCTTGTCCCGGACAACGCCGTCGATAGGCTCCCGGAAGTCCCCCGTAAACCATCACGTCATGAGTCCTACCTTCTCCAAGAGCTACACCCGCCGCCATTTCCTGGGCGGTGTCACGGCCACATCCCTCGCGTTCACCCTCCTGCCCTCGCGGGTCTGGGGCGCCAACGACCGACTCCGCATCGCGGGGGTCGGCGTCGGCGGCAAGGGGTCGAGCGACATCGACCAGGCCGGCAACCTCGGTGACGTCGTCGCGCTGTGCGACTGCGACGACACGATGCTGAAGCCCAAGACCGCGAAATGGGGCGGCGCCAAGGCCTACCATGACTTCCGCCGGATGTTCGACGAGATGGCCGGCAAGATCGACGCGGTCACGATCAGCACTCCCGACCACAACCACGCCCTCGCCGCGGCGCTTGCGATGCAGCGTGGCATGCATGTGTACATCCAGAAGCCGATGACGCACGACGTCTGGGAGGCCCGCTGGCTCCGCGACCTCGCCCGCAAGCACAAGGTCGTCACCCAGATGGGCAACCAGGGCACGGCCGAGGACGGTCTCCGGGCCGGCGTCGAGGCCATCCGAGCTGGCGCCATCGGGAATGTCCGGGAGGTGCATGTCTGGACCAACCGCCCCGTCTGGCCGCAGGCGCCCAAGGTCACAAGCCGTCCGAAGGACACCCCTCCGGTGCCGGCGACCCTGCATTGGGACGAGTTCCTGGGCACCGCTCCGGAGCGTCCGTACAATCCGGCCTACCACCCCTTCAACTGGCGCGGATGGTGGGACTACGGCACCGGGGCGCTGGGCGACATGGCCTGCCACACGGCCAACCTGCCGTTCATGGCGCTCGACCTCGACGCCCCGACGCGGGTGGAGGCCGACTGCGAGACGCCGAATCCGGAGACCTATCCGGGCTGGGCAACCGTAACCTATCGCTTCCCGGCCCGCGGCAACCGGGGTCCGGTGAAGTTCGTCTGGTACGAGGGCCAGCTGCCCGGCGGCATCAAGAACCTGCCCGGTCTCCAGTACTTCTACGGCGAGAAGCCGACCGACAGCGGCAGCCTGATGATCGGCGACAAGGGCGTGATGTACTCGCCCTCCGACTACGGCGCCTCGTGGAAGCTCCTGCCGGAGGACCGATTCAAGGGCTGGGTGGCCCCGGCGCCGACCCTCGCCCGCAACGGCAAGGGCGACCAGGGCATGAAGAACGAGTGGGTGGCGGCCATCAAGGGCGGCCCCAAGCCATTCTCCAACTTCGAGTACGCCGCCCCGCTCACCGAGGCGATGCTGCTCGGCAACGTGGCGATCCGGTCCGGCATCCCGCTCGACTGGGACGGACCGAACTTCCGCCTTCTCGGCCGCAGCAAGGAAGCGGAACACCTGCTCCGCCGCCAGTATCGCAAGGGCTGGAAAGCCTGAGCCCTTACCACAAGCGGTGACGACACCCCCGGCCGGCGTCCATGACGCCGGACCGGGGGTTTCTGCTGTCCCGTTTTTCCACTGGCAGAAGCCGGACGGGCTTCGCATCGTTCCGACACGTTCCCCTCATTGCTTCCCTGACCGCGCCATGAATCCCGCCCCCACTTCCCCCGTTACCGTCCGCGCGCGCCGCGGCTTCACCCTGATCGA
>SYEM01000052.1 GCA_005801385.1 Verrucomicrobiales bacterium
CCGTTGCGTCCATCCCCCTTTCTCCCAACCTCCACCCTGGTAGTCCAGCTCATTCACCAACAACTTCGGGATGCACCGGATTTTGAAGTCGTCACCGAGGTGAGCCGTAATGACCGGGCTGCCAACACCACAGGATGGGCCTATTCCGGCCTGATGCTCCGCGAGTCCCTGTATCTGCCCGGGCAGGATTATACCCAGGCGGGAACTCGTGTCCCGATGGTCTCTTTGGCGTCCTATGCCGAGGGTGGGCGAGAGCGTCGAAGCACAATTGCGTTGGCTCGCAGAGTTCCTGGAGGCGAGGTCAGCTCATGGGCCATCAATGAGTGGCCTGATGCGATTCATGGTGTGCGGGGCTACTATCCTGGACTTGGGGCCATCGATGCTTCGGGTGCCCTAGATCCCATGAGCTCGGCTACTGCAGGGCGATGGCTCAAGATCAAGCGCCAAGGGAACGAGTTCAACATGTTCGTCTCGTACGATGGAGCAGGTTGGGATCATGTGGGTTTGCTTTCCGAAATTTCGAGGCAAGTCATGCTGTCCAGCACACTTACCTTCGGGTTCGCAACGATGAATGACACAGGCTCCGGAGCTCCTCCCGGGAATGCCTATGCGGGCAATGGGATGGCGGGAACCGAATTCGAGAAGCAGCAGAACCTCTCGAACTACTCCGTCCAGCGCATGCGGATTGGCACCCAGTTGGCGCCGCGGACGGACGAGTCTCTTCCCGTGGTGTCCGCCGATCCGACGAGCCAGGCCGTTCTGTCGGGTCAGACCCTCACCCTGACGGGATCGGTCCAGGGTTCCGGATCGTCCCTCCGGTGGCAGAAGGATGGCGTCGACCTGGTGGAAACCGATCGGGTCTTCGGGGTTGCGACGGGCACCCTGACCGTGGTGGGGGTGACTCCGGAGGATGCCGGGGCCTATCGATTGACGGCGAGCAATCCCAACGGGACGACGTCGACGGCGTCCGCATTCGTCTCGGTCATGGTTCCTCCCGCCATCACATCTCAGCCTCGTTCGATCGATGGCATCGAAGGGGAGTCGGGGGTCTTGTCCGTCACCTTCGTCGGCAATCCCGCACCCCGGATCCAGTGGTACAAGGACGGTCGTGCCCTGATGGGCGCCAACGACCCCACGCTGTTCGTGGGGCCGCTGGTGGCTTCGGACGCTGGACGCTACCGCGTGGAGCTCGTCAACACGGCGGGATCGGTGCTCAGCGACGAGGCGGAAATCCTGTTCTCCTCCGGACTCAAGACGGAGGTCGATGGCACGCGGGTGTCCGACAAGCGGAATTCGATCAGCACCGTCCAGGTGGCCTTCCCATTTGGGAAACCCGACTGGTACATCTACTACACGACGGACGGGACAGCCCCATCGCTGGAGACCTTGGGCAGCGCCCTGCAGTATGTTGGACCGTTTGAGGTGTCCGAGTCCCTCACGTTGTGGCCTGTCGCCTTCAGTCCGGATTTTGCCCGGACATCACTGGGAGCACCCGTGCGGATCAACATCCTGAAACCCCAGATTTTTGAGGTCTCAGGTGGGGAGGGTCTTGTCCACCTCGGCCCCGCGGTCCCAATCCAGGCGGGGTCCTCGAGTGGCTTGGCGGTCTCGCTGGAAGTCCTTTCGGGCCCAGCACGTCTTGAGGCGGGTCAACTCATCCCCACGGGAGGCGGGGTCGTGAAGATCCGTGTACGTCAGCTGGGTGACGACATCTGGGCACCCACCACGCTCGACGTGGAACGAATCGTGGCCCCGGCGTCCCAAACGTTGGCCTGGACACCGATTTCCGATCGGGCCTTCGGATCCCCGTCCTTCGGTCTGGAAGCGACAGCCTCAAGCGGGCTTCCGATCGCCTACAGCGTGGTGAGCGGTCCCGCCACGGTCTCCAGCCGGCAGTTGACGCTGACCGGCGCTGGCACTGTGGTGGTGCGGCCGACCCAGGTTGGCACCGCCGATTATCGCGCGGTGTCGGCGAACGTTTCGTTTGGGGTTTCGAAATCGGCACAGACCATCCTATTTCCGGGGCTTGCCAACCGTTCCTACACGACCAATGGGGTTGCTCTGGTGGCAACGGCGAGTTCCGGGCTTCCGGTGCAGTTCGAGGTGGTCGGTGGGCCGGCGACGGTCTCTGGGGGCAAGCTGTTCCTGACGGGTGTTGGGGCGGTGGTGGTCCGGGCCAGCCAGGAGGGCAACGACAACTACGAGACGGCACCTTCGAAGGACCAGTCCTTCACGGTGCTTCAGGCGGTGCAGACCCTGACTTTCCCATCGATCGGTGCAAAGACCTTCGGGAATGCGCCGGTGACCCTTTCGGCCACCAGCAGTGCGGGACTACCGATCACCTTCCGGCTGGTTTCGGGTCCGGCGACCCTGGATGGAAACCAACTCACCCTCACCGGGGCCGGCTCCGTGGTGCTCGAAGCCTCCCAGAAGGGCAATGAGCTGTACCTCGCTGCGAAGACCACTCAGACCGTGATGGTTGCCAAGGCAGCTCAAACTCTCGAATTCGCAACCCTGGCGGATCGACCCTTTGCGACCGAAGGAATCCCCCTGGTCGCCACGGCCTCCAGTGGATTGACGGTCGGATTCCGTCTGTTGAGCGGACCTGCGACAGTGGCCGGATCGGAGCTCCGATTAACCGGCGTGGGACGCGTGGTGGTCGTTGCGGATCAGGCGGGCAATGCCGATTGGCTCGTGGCCCCGAGCATCACCAACGGATTCACGGTGGGACGCGGGATCCAGACGCTTTCGTTCGCTCCCATTCCCGACCAGTTGTTTGGGACCACCCCAATTACCCTGTCCGCCACCAGCAGTGCCGGACTCCCGGTCACCTTTTTGCTGGTGTCTGGGCCCGCCTCTTTGGTGGGGACCGAACTGCGTCTGACTGGCGAAGGTCAGGTTACGGTCCGGGCCTCGAATGCGGGGACGGCCCTCTGGCTTCCCGTCCAGGAGGATCGGACGTTCCGGTCCGCCAAGGGAATCCAGTCGATCGAGTTCGCTGGACTGCCGGATCGGACCTACGGCGATTCCCCGTTTCTGCCCCAGGCGACCAGCAGTTCCGGATTGGCGGTCGCATTCCGGGTTGTCTCGGGACCCGCGGTGCTCGAATCGGGGCGCATCCGCCTGACCGGGGTTGGCGTCGTGGAGGTGGAGGCGTCGCAGTCAGGTAACGCCAGCTGGCAGCCCGCCCCCTCCGTGTCGCGTCGTTTCTCGGTCACCAAAGGATCGCAGACCCTCGAGTTTCAGTCCCTGGTCAACCGCGCCTTTTCAACCAATGCCATTCCGCTTTCAGCCACTTCCAGTTCAGGGCTGCAGGTCCGCTTCGAGCTGCTTTCGGGCCCTGCCATCCTTGTGGGCAATCTGCTGACCCTCAAGGGGGTCGGAACGGTCACAGTCCGGGCGGTCCAGTCGGGCACCGATCTGTTTCTTGCGGCGGTTCCCGTCGAGCGCAGCTTTGAGGTGACCCGAGCGGCCCAGACGCTCGATTTCCGTGCCGTGGGCCCGAGGGAATTCGGGATCCCTCCGCTCAAACTTGAGGCCTCCAGCAGCGCGGGGCTTCCGGTGGAGTTCCGATGGGTCTCGGGACCCGCCTCGCTGGTCGGTCCCACACTCACGCTCCTTGGAGCAGGGGAGTTAGTAGTCGAGGCGTTCCAACCCGGCACCGAGGTGTACCTCTCGGCTCTGGCCGTCCAGACCATTCCCGTGACGCGTGGGAAACAGGCGATCACGTTTCCATCCCTGGCAGACATCGGATTCACCACCAACCCGGTTGCGTTGTCTGCGACCAGTTCGAGCCTGCTGCCGGTCGCCTACCGTGTGGTGTCGGGCCTGGCGAAGCTCGATGGAGCGGGAGAGCTGCAGATTTCCGGTTTGGGCGAGATCCGAGTGGCGGCGGATCAGGCGGGAAACACCAATTGGTTGGCTGCGGTGAGCGTGACAACTGCGTTCACCGTGTCCCGGGGGACTCAGCCCCTCACCTTCACCCCGATCGGGGCCCGGATCCTGGGAGGCG